>JAJPKC010000681.1 GCA_021323955.1 Oscillatoriales cyanobacterium Centralia_MAG_596
GGTACGACAGGCGCGGGCGGTTCTTCAATCTGGACATCGTAATGCTTGATCAAAAATTCCAGCAACCGTCCGTGGCGCGTTTCCTCCTTTGCTTGTAGAGCGATCGCCTCACGAATCATCGGATCAGTAATGGTTTCAGCAAAGGCCGTGACCATCACACCAGCCTGCCGTTCCACCCGCAGGGCTTCGCGCCAAAATGGAATCCCACGGAGGCGAGTCAACGCCGCATCATCCAATTTGGGCCAGGGAAGCGTTTCGGGTTCATAGTCCTGGTAGCTTTCGATAAAGCTTTGACAAAACAGCTCTTTATGAGCATCCGATCCAATTTTCATGGTTTTTCCCTGATTACGCGAGTAAGTTTTAGACGACACACCCTCAATTCGGGTTCACTTGAACCATACACGGCCGGAATCGCGGTGATGCTCTAGTGGTTTTCATCATCTAACATTGATGCCGTGAAGCACGTCAAGCGGATTCCGGCGCTTAGTGGACAATTGACTTGGCTCGTTCTGGTAGCTTGGGTGCATACGCGACCAGTTCACCATCGCTGGTCAGCCTGAATAATCGATCGCGCCACTTAATAGTGTTGCCAACGAAACCATAGCACCAGAGGCCAAAACTTGTGATGTCGCGCAGGGGCACCAGCCAAAATAGCGCCTGGGCGATCGGATCTTGCAAGTAGCGAATGCCGACCAGCCACCCCATCACTAGACGACTGCCCCAGGTGGCACCCAGGACAGCCCAGCCCAGGGCCGATCCGCCTGTCGCTATCAGAAAAGCGAGGCTGCTCACAGTGCCATAGGTAAAAATCAGGCCCGCATACCCCCACGGTCGTGAAACGCGAATTCCCATCATCCAGCGCAACTGACGTTGCAGTGCGCCCGTGAGTGTGGTGGTCGCCATGACGTGATCAATGATGTGGTGGGACAGCACTACTTTGTAGCCGGCCTGGGCGGGGCGATACCCCAATTGAAAATCATCGGCGAGGTAGTCGGCGATCGCGGCAAACCCCCCGATCGTGTCCAGCACCGATCGCCGCATCACGATCGTTTGACCCATCGCAAATTTGACGCCTTCGAGCCGGTTGCTAACCAAAATTCCAGGATGAAATTCAGTCGTCGAACTGAGCGCTTCAAAGCGTGTGAGCCATCCTTCAGCCGACGATCGATACAGACACGTCACCACGCCGACATCGTCCCGGTTCAGGGGTTGCACCACTTGCTGCAAATAATTGGGGGACACGCGGACATCCGTATCAGCTAGCAAAATGATGTCGTGCTTCGCTTTGACCAGCGCATTGGCCAGGTTGCTGACTTTACGGTTGCTGCCAATAATGCGATCGCTCACCACAAGCTGCAGGTCAAGTGCTGGAAAGTCACGCATGAGCTGCTTGACTACAGCAATCCCCGCATCGTTGTGGTCGTGTACCGAAAAAATAATTTGATAGTGGGGATAGTCCTGGACGCAAAAGGACGCCAGATTTTCGTAGGCGTAGCGATCGCGCCCACAGATCGGCTTCAAGATGCTAATCGGCGGCTGAAAATCGGGAATGACGCTGGTGGGCCGCGCAAAAAACTGCCGCGCCGCCACGATGGCATAGCTGTAGTAGCCCATTGCCGCCAGCGATAACAGCAGTGCAATCGCCTGTAGGTAGTGTATGGGTGTCAACCATCCACCTGAATGCAAATTGAAGCCAAGACCCAATAAATCCATACAAAATAAATCCAATACTGATCGTTGACTTGAACGCTACGGCAACCATGCTGTGAATTGACGTTGAGCACTAGAGGGCTGTGGCATTAAAGGCAATTAACGCGACGCCAACCCCAATTAACCCCGTCCCGGCTAAGCGCTCGGTGGTCACCCGTTCGCGAAGAAAGTAGTGACTACCAAGCACGCTGAGGGGGTAACTGAGTGCTGTCATCGGCATCACAAAACTTAAATCTGTCCGACTCAGTAACCCTATAAATAAGAAGAAGTCTGCTGCCATGCACGCCACGCCGCCGATGATGAATGGGTTAAGCATCACTCGTCGCGCCAGTCGCAGGAGCGATCGCAGCTGGAAGGTGGCGACTGCACCGACTTGCTTCATCCCTGCGGTCAAGAGAATGTCGCCGGTGGAGGCCGCCAGCACCATCCCCGCGATTGTTAGACCAACCGTTGAGACTGAGAGTGTCGCCGATAGGGGCACCAGCAGCAATGCCGGGAAGGGGGTGCTGTTGGGTGGGATCGATCGCGATCGGGCCAGTTCACCCAGACTCACCCACAGCACTCCGCTCGACACCAAAATGGTGCCCAGCCATCGGAGGCTCGAAACGCCTTCGCCCAGCAGTAACCAGGCGCAGAGCGCTGATAGTACGTACTTGGCAGCCGTCATGGGCAGAACATAGCTCAGGTCAAGCCGCGAAACCGCCGCCAGGTAGAGCAGCAGCGAACTGAATAGAAACAGTACACCCAGCATGATCCAGGGGTTGGCGAGAATCTGCGAACCAATTGCCAAGGGCATACTGATCCCAGAAACGCTGGCTGTGTCAACCTGCCGCATGCCTCGACTTAACCAAACATCGCCCAGGACTTGAAAGCTAACCAATAACAGAAGAACAAGATGCTTACTCACCGGAATGTGCTGCCTGATTATCGTAATTACCAATCGAATGGATGAAATCAACCAAACGGGTTGCTGTCGCTGTGTGTGAGGATACGACCGGCTGCCGCTGTGAACCCATTGATTCACTACGATACAAAATTCACAAGTTTGCCTGTTGTCCAGTCTCAGGCCTGGATGGGTTGCTGGGCCTGGGTGTGTTTGATCGTCTGTGTCCGACGTTCTTTGAGGTAGGAAAAGAACTCGCCACCTTCGCGCAGACGGCGCACCAGCATTTGGCGATCGGTCAACATTTCGCGCACGATGGGAATGATGGCCTTGGGCCGGAAGTAAAACCGCCGATACATTTGCTCTACGGCATCCTCAATTTCGGCATTTGATAGGGTTGGATATTGCAGCGTTGAGGTTTGCATCCCGGAGTTGGCAACTAGGGCCTGATCGGTAAACCAGCCGTTGGCCTTGGCCTGAGCATATAGCTCGGTGCCGGGGTAGGGGGCCGCGATCGACACCTGAATCGTGTGCGGATTGATCTCGCACGCAAAACGGATGGTTTCTTCCACAGTTTCGCGGGTTTCGATGGGCAGTCCAATGATGAAGGTGCCGTGGACAGTGATGCCCAGGTCGCGGCAGTGCTTCATAAACTGTCGGGCTGCCTCCAGCTTGATGCCCTTGTTGATGTTGTCGAGAATCCGTTGGTTCCCCGACTCAAACCCAACCAGCAGCAGGCGCAAACCATTGTCCCGTAGCTGCTTCAGCGTGTTATAGTCCAGATTGGCGCGGGCGTTGCAGCTCCAGGTCAGCTTCAAGCGCTTCATGTGTTCGCTGATGGCGATCGCCCGTTGCTTGTCGATCGTGAAGGTATCGTCGTCAAACATGTACTCCCGAACGCGATCGCCAAAAATGGCCTTTGCTTCTTCTAGCTCTCGCCCAACCGCTTCCGGACTCTTCGTGCGGTATTGGTGTCCACCGATGGTTTGTGGCCACAGACAAAAGCTACATTTTGCTGGACAGCCCCGCCCAGTGTAGAAGGAGACGTAGGGATGCAAGAGATACCCGATGAAGTACTTCGTGATGTCCAGGTCGCGAGCATAGGTCGGCAATACGCTGGGCATTGCGTCCCAGTCGTGAATCAGGTCGCGATCGGGCGTGTGCTGAATGTTGCCATTTGCATCACGATAACTGAGTCCACAAATTTGATCCCAGGGCTTGCCTTCTGCCAGCTCTTTGCAGGTGTAGTCAAATTCGTGCCGACAGACAAAGTCAATGATCGGATTCTCACGCAGCGTTTGCTCCGGCAGTACCGCTACGTGGGCACCAATGAACCCAACCTGCGTGGATGGATTTTGCGCTTTGATGGCGGCAGCACACTTCACGTCGTTCGCCAGGGATGGCGTACTGGTGTGCATGATCACGAGTTCGTAGTCTTTGGCGATCGCCAAAACATCGTCCACCGTTTGCCCGTGCGGTGGAGCATCCACCAGCTTACTCCCTGGCACAAGAGCGGCGGGTTGTGCTAACCAGGTGGGATACCAGAATGATGTAATTTCGCGCTTTGCCTGATACCGTGACCCTGCGCCACCATCAAATCCCTCAAAGGACGGTGGACTTAAAAATAGAGTTGTTCTCACAAATTGGCTCTCCTGACGCTAAGGCTGCTCCTGCTATCTTGTTTAGAGTTTTGCACACAAATGACCCTGGGGCAGCAAGCTAACATGATGAAAACTGCTGGCCAGACTATAGAGTAATTGCTGTCGTTAAGCCAGTATTGATATGTACAACTCTGGTGTGGCGATCGGATGAACTTCGTGTGGTGATGACATCATCTCAAGTGATTGAATCCAGTGGAGTGGATATAGTTCTGTCTCATTATTTAGACCAGCCGAGTATCTTTCCAAGTTCTTGACATTTCCCCTCTACATTCGGATGTGCAGGAGTCTTTCAAGGCGATAGTCTCCTCGCACCTTTTAAATCTAGATCCCAGCGTTGCGCTGGGACTTTCGTTCTCCAGCACTCACCCAACGAGCAGGCAACTACGCCAAAACCGTCAACGGCATCTTTCTAAGTTCTTGACGTGTGCCTCCTCCCATGAATCGATCCGTACCAGCCGTCAATCAGTCTAATGTTTACCGCTGCAAAGCTGTGGCTGGCACCCCAATCATTTCATTCACCGATTCGGCGCTGCTGTAATGCATGACTGGCGCAAAACGAACTTGAGAATCCTGTCTGCAAACCGCATGGAACGTGTTTATGACTGTCATTGATATCAGTCAGATCTTCAGTCGTCAACTAATGACAACAGGGCTGGCGATCGAGAAACTTGACCATCACCTGTTTCGGGTTGCCGCTTCAGAGCTGAATGATTCTGGGCAACGGTGGCGGGCGTATATTTCGGAGTCCATTCATTACTGCGGACTGGAAGACTGTGACCGGGAGGCGAACCAATTATCCGCCTGCGCGCAGTTCACGGCAGCGGTTGCTGATGATGTATTCGGACGGATCGTAGACGCGGCGAAAGAACCGTCCCAAAATCGAGCCGCATTGGCAACCGCAATCTATGAGTTCATCACGTTTACGGAAGCACGAGGGTGGCATTTTCTGTTCTTTGAGGTGCCTGAATCAGCGTTAGGTGCTGTGCGATCGCAGGGGTTTCAATGTGTACGGTTGGGCCAGGAGACCTTGTTGCCGTTTGCACAGGCTCTCTGCAGGGGCGATCGCTCGAATGACCGTTGCGCGGCGACCGTTGGCCCACGATACCCGACGCCGTTGGCGGAAAATCGGTATTTCGTCGCGCCTGACCTGGGACTCGCCGGACTGGCCGAAGTCATTCACCCATCTCAAAGACAAGCGTTTCTGAAAATAGCCTGCAGCCGATTTGGCATTTGCTAACCGGCTGACGCAATCGTGTGGGAATGATGACGCATGAAAATTACAAAGCCTTCTTCCAAACGTGCCGTTCTCAGCGCTAAAACCGCGGCACAATTGCACAAAATCGGTCTGATTTTCATGGCGATGATCCTGGCAATAATTTTTCTCGTCACGCTTGCCAGCTACTGCAATTTTATTTTTCACTCCTCGCAGATGGAAATGGAAAACCCCGATCCGTAAGGTGGCAATGCCGGTTGCTGGCTGTTAGTGGGATGTCACGGGTAAGTGAACGCTGAAGCAACTGCCCACTCCCAGTTGGCTGGTCACGGTAATCGATCCGCCATGACTCTGCGCGATCGCCTGCGCGATCGCTAACCCTAACCCAGAACCACCCTGCCAGTAAGACCGCGATTGATCGACGCGCCAGAAGCGGTCGAAAACCCGTCCCAGGTTTTCTGGGGCAATGCCAATCCCGGTATCTTTCACGTCGATCGTGAGCATCTGTTCAACCTGGCTGGACTGCAGTTCGATCGTGCCACCCACCGGGGTATAGTTAATCGCGTTGACAATCAGGTTGCTGAACAGACGGGTGAGCTGAGCGGCATCACCTTTGAGCATTAACGCGCGGTTGATGTGAGATTTTAAGGTGATTGCTTTGGCCAGGGCTTGCGATTCACACAGTTGGAGTTGTTCGGTCAAAATAGCGGTTAAATTGA
>JAJPKC010000563.1 GCA_021323955.1 Oscillatoriales cyanobacterium Centralia_MAG_596
GCTGCCAGGTTGATCAACTGGTTCATTGCCAGCAATACAAAATCAACCCGGATATGAGTTTGGATGGGATAAAGTCCGTTTAGCGCCGCTCCGATCGCAATGCCCGTCATGCCTTCTTCCATGAGGGGCGTATCGAAGACGCGATCGCGGCCAAATTTTTCTGCCAGTCCTAACGTGGTGCCAAAGGTACCCTTGTGGTCATCCACTCCCTGACCGGCGATAATGACCTGTGGGTGCTGCGCCAAGGCGTCCCACATGGTCTGGAATAAGGCTTCTCGATAGGAAAAGACATCGGCGGGGGCCGATCGTAGAGCGGTGGTCGAAGAATTGAGCATGAAGAATTTTTACACCAGGGCGCGTCTCTTTACAATGCTACCGGGCCACCAGTGTGAAAAAATCTCCAGAAGCGTGCGATCAGGATCCGTCAGAATTGTCTCATCCCTCGGAATCTAGCAGTACAACAAGCCGTGAGAACCAGTACACGACTTCAGGATCGCAATGAGTGGTGAGCCGCGCGATATCACTCGCAAGTTGATAGGCAGCCTCTGCTTTAGGATGGTCAGTCAGCCCAACATGGCTTAACAAAGCTGATTTCAAATCGCCAGGAAAGACCGGCAGGCTTTGATCATCATCGCGTTGAATCTGACTCAGAATCGGACTCCAATCAGTTTTGTTGATTGTAATGCTGGCATTCATCGTTTTGCTTCAAATCTTTGCTTCAGCTTAGGCGCAACAAACGTATAGAAGCAAACACTCTTGTTTCTTAAATGCATCAGTTGAATTTATCAATCTGCCCAAAACTGGCAAATGACGGTAGTTTAGCCCCTAAGCTAGATGACATCTGTGAGCAGATGTTCTCGACCGGGGACAGGACTGGCTTCAGCGAAAGCCACGGCGTCATCGATTTCCTTCACAATTGCAGGCTTAAACCGCTCTACTAGTGCCTGGTCGAGCAGCAATGGATCCCTGGCCTGCCAGTCGTGGAGCGTCTGGAGCGATCGATAGCCAGCGGCATAGTCGTCACCTGGCCCGACATGCTCCTTATAGCGGTAGGTCTGGATTTCAATCCAGTGAGGAGCCTGCGATCGCTTTACTTGCTGCACGACATCGGCAAAGGCGGTCTGTACCTTCACCAAGTCATAGCCTTCCAAAACCTTACTGGTGGGGATGCCATAGGTTTTGGCATGATCGAGGATGCTGTAAGACTGACGCGCTTCGAGCGCAGAGTGCACGGCTAATTGATTGTTCTCGCACACCAGAATCACGGGCAGTTGATGCAGTGCCGCAAAGTTAAGCGACTCATGATAGACCCCTTGCTCCGTTGCGCCATCGCCAAACACTGCCACCACAAGCTGGTCTTTTTGCAACCGCTTTGCCGCCAGTGCTGCCCCGATCGCGTGCGGGATCGAGCTGGCAACCACTGCCGATGATCCCATGAATCCCACCTCTGGTGCCGTCAGGTGCATTGACCCAGCTTTTCCCTGACTGCCGCCCGTCAGCTTGCCGTAAAGCTCGGCAAACATCGATCGCAGGTCTCCTCCCTTCGCCAGGTAGAATGCATGACTGCGATACGACCCAAACAGCCAGTCCGTCTCTCTTAACGGTTGACAAACACCTACGGCCACGGCCTCTTGCCCGATCGACAGGTGGACAGGACTTTGAATCTTGTCGCTGGGATACAGATCGATAATGCGCTCCTCCACTAATCGGATGCGTAGCGCCTGGTAGAAAAGCTTTTCGTATGTGGTGGAGGGCATGGAGTGGGGAGTGGGGAATGGGGGAGTGGGGAGTAGGGAGTGGGGAGTATCTGATTCTTGACTTTCGCCGGCCTTCACTCCCGGTCAAACAGCAGTCGCTCAACCAGTTCGCAGAGGATATGTTCGATCGCCAGGTGTGCTTCTTGAATGTACTGGGTGTTGGTGCTGGGCACGGCGATCGTGACATCTGCCAGGTTGGGTAATTTACCGCTGCTGCCCGTCAGTCCAATCGTGCGCATCTCTAGCGTCTGAGCGGCTTCGATCGCGCGGATGACGTTGGCAGAATTGCCGCTGGTGCTGATGCCAATCAGGGCATCGCCTGGTCTACCCAGCGTTTGGACTTGCCGCTCAAAGACATATTCCAGCCCAAAGTCGTTGGCGATCGCGCTGAAGAGGGAGCTGTCGGTTGTAAGGGCGATCGCGGGCAGGCCGGGGCGTGGAAAGGTCTTGGTGAGGCAGTTGACGAGTTCGCCTGCCATGTGCTGACAGTCAGCGGCGCTGCCGCCATTCCCGCACAGGAGCACTTTGCCGCCAGCCCGAAATGTGTCTGCCAGGAGTTGTGCCGCGAGCAGAATCGACGGCGTACAGACGCTAACCATCTGCTGTTTGAGCGCTGCACTTTCAAGCAGATGGGTATGGACTCGTTCCTGTAAGTTGTCAATGGTCGATCGCAGCTTGTGTTGCATGTCCACTCCTCACCTCACCCGCTAAACCTTGTTGGATGACCTGGGCTGCCGCAGCCAGATCTGCGACCACATAGTTTGGTGTCACGCTGCCTGCTGCTGCCAATGCAGCACCATACCCAGTTTTCACTAGCAGCGTTGTGGCACCTACCCGCTGTCCCAACTCAATATCACATGTCTTATCGCCAATCACAAAGCTATCGGCGGGGCAAAGCCCAAATTCCTGGACGGCCTGATGGATCAGTCCAGGCTGTGGCTTCCGGCAGGAACACCGATCATCCGGTACATGGGGGCAATAATAAATGCCATCAAGCTGGATGCCTTCTACCTGGAGGAGTTGTTGGAGGCGATCGTGGATCTGGGTGAGCCGCTGGCGATCAAAAAAGCCGCGTCCAATGCCAGATTGATTGGTGACGATCGCCAGTCCTAGCCCCATCTGCTGCATCTGGCGCAATCCCTGGATGGCGTTTGGCAACAGCGCTACCTGGTCAGGGTCGCACAGATAGTGGCGTTCAACGATCACCGTGCCATCGCGGTCAAGAAGCACAAACCGCCGCGTCATACCCCATTCTCCACGGTCAAAAAGGCGGCGGCTGATGCATAAGCGGCTGGCGTACCGATGTCTAAAAGTGCACTGGTACCGGCCATTGCATATAGCCCGTGGCCAATTAACTGGGGGAAGAACTCGGTTTCGAGCGATCGCGGGTGTCCCAACGGCATGGTTTCCACGGCTGAGCGCTCCAGAATGTACACGCCTGCGTTCACCAGGCCAGGGGCTTGATCCGGCTGCTTTTCCCGAAAAGCCTTTACCGCACCGTCGGGGGCAATGATGACGGAACCATAGCGGCTACAGTCATCAACGGGTGCCAGTAGGAGGGTCGCAGCAGCAGTACGATGGCAATGACTGTCGTAGAGTGCCGTTAAGTCAAATCGGCAGTAGGAGTCGCCGTTGAGCACCAGCCCGCGATCGCCCCGCAAATGCTCAAACGCCTGCCGCACGGCACCTCCTGTGCCCAGCGGGCGCGTTTCCTGCGAGTAGGCAATCTCCAGACCCCAGCGATCGCCTGTGCCAAAATACTCGTTCACCCGATCGCCAAGATACCCAGTGCTAAAGATGATTCGCCGGACGTCTTGGGTCTTGAGCGCCATGACCCAGTTTTCGACAAATGGACGCCCTGCAACCACAGCCATTGGCTTTGGGCGATCGCTCACCACCGGTCTCAGGCGTGTCCCCTGTCCTCCGACTAAAATGACTGCTTCCAGGGGCGTGTCTACCATCGATTCACAATCATTGCTGGCCATCTCGTCTCAGTGAGTGACTAACCGTTCCGTGGCGATCAACCGCTACCAACGCGCGATCGCGCTTACTGATGGCCTGCTGTCCCGCTACGCATGGCGCAATCCCATATCCAGCTTACGCTCTACCGCGCTCAGATACTCAGCGACCACGGCATCGGCACGTCCCTCGGCTCGAATGCGGCCTCGATCAAGCCACAGCGCCCGATCGCACGACTTCTGAATTTCCTCAAGCGTGTGGGAAACCAGCAAGACGGTCGCGTGACCTTCCCAGAGTTGTTCCATGCGCTGCTGACTTTTCTGCTTAAAGCTCTGATCGCCAACGGCTAACACTTCGTCCAGAATCAGAATATCGGGCTGGACATCGGTTGCGATCGCGAAGCCCAGACGGGCAACCATCCCTGATGACAGTGCTTTTAC
>JAJPKC010000502.1 GCA_021323955.1 Oscillatoriales cyanobacterium Centralia_MAG_596
CGTTAACCGCAGAGGTTGAGAACAACCCGGGTCAAGATTCGCGAGCGTGATCGAATCACCTGTAGCAAATAGCGTTACATCATGACCGCGCCGGACTAGTTCTTCGGTCAACAGATGCACAACCAATTCTGTGCCACCATAGGCCGGGGGAGGAACTCGCTCCCACAGCGGGGCAACCTGAGCAATCCGCATACAAACCTCCTGAGAATCAGTGAATGCGGGTATCGCTGCAACAGTGACGATTTTTGCTTGGAACCGTGCTCAAGCAATCTGTAGCAGCTTGAACCCGGAGATGGAAAAAATCTTAAAAAAGAATTTAAGCGCCTGTCAATCCGGCAATTGCGACTTGACAGATTTGCAAACTCACCGCAGTAAGCTAATCATCCGATCGCGGTGAGCCATTGCCATCACTCTGCGGTAGGAAAGTGGTGCCCCATCGATGCTGCTGACGTTTGCGTTCGCTGATAGGTTCGGCCACTGGTAAGTTTGGCCACTGGTAGGTTCGGCCACTAGTAAGTTCGGCGACAGAATTGTGCTCAATTTCCATCGATCGCAAGCAGGACAATCTAACAGATTGTGTCAACAATCCTGGCAAACAAACAGCGCTCCCGGCAAGGAGATTATCATCAAATCAGTAGAAAATTCGCCATGTGACGGCTACAAGGACAGTGAACGTATGGTCGAAGCATCACACCATGATCCATCACGCGGCATCGAGCAGCCCCTCACCCGCTTCATCGAAGCCGCCCGTGCCCAAGGGGCATCGGATGAGTTCATCTACCAGATGCTCAGAAGTCGGGGCTGGCCAAAACCGGAGATTGAATCAGCCTTTGCTCAACTGTATGAACGTCTCACCGGGCAACCAGTACCCACTCCCCGTAGTCAAACTGGTGAAGCATCCAGGGATGCATTCCTTTACCTGTTATCGTTTGCAACGCTGGCGATCTGGAGTCAGGCGTTAGGCCAGATTGGCTTTATCTTAATCGATCAGTTCATCCCAAACCCGCTGGACAGGGGATACAGCAATTATGCCCAGGATCTGGCGGCCAGTATCGCGCGGCTGGTGGTCGTCTTTCCAATTTATTGGCTGTTGATGCGGTTGCTCAACCGTGATCTGGTCGCCCATCCTTACAAATACCTGTCTGGAGTGCGCAAGTGGCTAACGTATTTAGCGCTGTTTGTTGCCGCACTAACGGCAATTATTGCTGTCGTGGTCTTTGTCACATCGCTGCTACAGGGAGAACTGACCATCCGCTTTAGCCTGCAAGTGCTGATTGTATTGGTGATTGCTGGCGGGATTCTGGTGTATTACCTGAACTGGTTGCAACGACAACCGATGGAGCCATGAGTCTATCCCGGCAGAACAGGACATTTTCCTTACTTGCCATAGCTGCGGTCGTAATAGCGATCGCGGTTGGATTTTGGCTGCTGGGGTCGCCAGCCAAACGCCGCCAAATTCGCACCGATCAGCAACGGTTGAACGATCTCAAAGCCATTGCAATGGAATTGCGTTCACTTTCAGCATCCGGCCTGCCAGCGGCGTTATCGGACGACGTGCGCCGCAAAGATCCTATTTCTGGCCAGCCCTACGAATACCGGCGCATTGACAAAACGCATTACGAGCTTTGTGCAACCTTTACAACCGACAGCAGCGAAGATCGTCTGCAGCCAGTCGCTTCAGGCAAAGACCATCGCTGGCAACATCCCTCTGGGCAGCATTGCTATCAGCTTGACACAAGAGAAAACCCCATCGGCCCGCAATTTGATTAGTCCAGCCGCACAAGGCGGCCATAGAGCGACCGTTCTGCCCCAGCACTCAATGCACCGCAAAGCGGGAGCAAGCTACAGTACTCAGCACAGCCAGAACGAATGGCAGCTAAGTTAATGTTGTGATCGGGCTAGCGTCTCTAAGTCAGGCGTCTGGTGCCGCGATCGCGGACATCCATTCGTTCAATGTCCGTCCAGTTGCCAGACCTTCACTTTACTATCCGAGCTACCGCTGACCAGAAGAGTACCGTCGCCCGTGAGCGCGATCGCGTTGACGGCGCTGATATGTTCCGTGAGGGTTCCATACAGGCTGCTGGTTTCTAAATTCCAGAGCCGAATGGTTGTGTCGCTGCTGCCGCTGACCAGGAGTTTACCATTGCGGCTCAGGGCGATCGCGTTGACCGCATCAGTATGCCCCGTGAATGTGTGCACCACGGCACCGCTGTCGATGTTCCACACTTTGATGGTCTTGTCCTTGCTACCGCTGATGAGCGTTTGGCCATCGGGGGCAATCACGACCGCGTGTACTGAGTTAAAGTGCGCTCTTGGCAGCGTTCTGGCGGGTTCGTTTGCCAGACTCCAGAGCTTAATCTGGTTGTCCAGACCACCACTGACCACTAGCTGGCCATTGGGACTAAACGCGACCGATCGCACCATCCCTGCCAGTTCCGAAAAGGCCCGCAGCGGTTCGCCCGTCGCCAGTTTCCAGAGCCGCACCGTGCGGTCTTCGCTGCCGCTGGCAATTAACTGTCCATCGGCGCTAATGGCGACGGAGTTGACATCCCTGGTGTGGCCAGTGAGCGATCGCAGCAGTTTGCCCGTCGCCAGATGCCAGATCCGAACGGTGTCGTCATCGCTGCCGCTAACCAGCGTTTGGCCATCGGGGCTGATGGCGAGGCAGTTGATGGGTTTGCTATGGCCAGTCAGCGTTTGCTGTAGTTCACCCGTTGAACGATGCCAGATTTTAATGCTGTCATCCAGACCAGCGCTGGCGATCGTCTGGCCATCGGGACTAATGGCAACGGCAGTGACCCAACGGGTATGTCCGGTAAGGGTATGCACACAATGCCATCCCCGTGTTCCCGAAATGGGCTGCCTGGAAATAGGTGGTCTTGAGACAGGCGGCTTGGACGGCGGCGCACCCGATACACCGGGTTGGCTAACGGGTGGTTGACTGACGCGGGGTGGGTGAGACGGGGGACGGGAAGCGGAAACCGCACCGGGAGCACGAGCAGCCCCAGCAGTAGCCGCGATCGGGGGGCGCGAGAGGGCCGTTCGCAGATCTTTCATCACCGCATCGGCAGACTGGTAGCGCTCGCTCACCAGATCCTTCAGCATCTTGTCCAAAATTTGCGCGATCGGTTCGCTCAGGGTGCGGCCCTTTTCACTCAAGCGCTCCCGCCACAGCCAGCGTCCCTGCAGTGGGTCGTAGAGGTCTTCCGGCTTAACCTGCGTCATCAGGTAGAGGCAGGTTGCACCCAGACTGTAGAGATCGCTTGCAGGGTACGCTTTACCGCTCCGCAGTTGTTCAATGGGAGCGTAGCCTTCGGTGCCAATTTTCGTGCCGGGTTGGGCGGCTGTTTCTGCCGAGAGTAGCTTGGCCACGCCAAAATCGATCAGCACCAGCTTGTTGTCAAACTTACGACGAATGATGTTGGAGGGCGTGATATCCCGGTGGATCACCTGGTGGTCATGCACAAATTTGAGGATGGGCAAAATGCCTACAAGCACTTCGCGGATCCGCTGTTCGACAAACACGCCATTTTGCGCCAGTTCTTGCAGCAGCGTGCTGCCTTCAATAAACTGCTGTACCAGGTAAAGGCGCTGATCCTGCTCAAAGTACGCGAGCAGTGCCGGAATTTGAGGGTGCTCACCCAGTTCGTAGAGCCGCACCGCCTCCTGCTCGAAGAGTTTGACTGCTTTCTCCAGTGATTTTGTGCCCTGGATCTGCGGTGAAAATTGTTTGATCACGCACTTTGCTTTCAGTCGATCGTCGTCCAGTGCAAGATAGGTTCTGCCAAAGCCCCCCTGACCGATCGGTCGCATGACCCGATAGCGCCCGCGCAACAGCGGGATGAGCTTTTTGCCGCAGCTCAGGCAAAATTCGGCATCGTCGGCATTTTGGGGATGCTGGCAATCTGGATTCAAGCAACAGGTCATACTCATGCACCAGGAACGTTAGTCTATTTTCCCCTGATTCATCGCGTTCGAAGCGAAAGTCGTACCGCGATCGCCAAGACTCGATGACACGATCGCCCAGACGCGATCGTTAGTCAGGCAACCATACGGAGTGCATTCGCTACCGATGACGAGAGCATTGTACTTAATTGAACGCTTCCCACGGGGTTCGTGTCTAAAAATGCGTGATGCCTGGACAACAAGACATCTGAACAACAAGACACCTTAACAGCAATAACAGACAATGCTGGTAGCCCACGCACCTAAAGTTAGCGAAAGCGCTTTGTCGAATAGGCGATCGTGCGGTTAAATTGCCCTATGGATGAATGTGTTGGAATCTGGCTGAAGCCGCTTGATGACACGGCACACAGCGTTTGGGGCGGATTCACGCCTGCGAGAATCTGTCAAATGGCAAATGCTCAATGCTGGGGTCAAGCCTCTAAACTAGTTCACTGACAACCGTGTTCTACTTAGCACAGTGCTTGCAGTTTTATGGTTACAATGCCCGCTAACATCCTTCCGCTGGAGACTTGTGCCGTTCACCAGACCGTTTGTAGTGCACCGATTTGTCCCGCCTCATGATGAAACTCCCTATGCCTAAGCCGTTTCTGGTTAAGTCTGCGATCGCGGCACTGGTGCTCGGTCTACTGGCTGGTTACTATTCCCAAACAGACTCGCAGGGAATCTCTCCCGCCAGCCAATCGCTTGCATCCGCGAGTCAACCGACGCAGGCTCCAACGCCAGTGAAGGTAGCCCAGTCAACGCCCGTGGCGCAGCCTGTACAGACCAATCTGTCTGGAGCCTTCATGGATCAGGGACAGCGTCGCACCTACTACTTACACACCCCACCCTCTTACCAGACAGGCCAACCGCTGCCATTGGTATTAGCGTTTCACGAATCAAGCGGGACGGGAAAAGACATGGCGGCTCACACCGGACTTAACCATCTGGCCGACGAGAAGGGCTTTATGGTCGTTTACCCGGATGGCCTTAACGAAAAGTGGAATGTCTCTGACAAAGCGGCAACCGGGGAAGATAACGTGTTGTTTGTGCAGGCGCTGATTGCCCATCTTGGCCAGATCCGCGCGATCGACCACCAGCGGATCTATGCGGCAGGGCTGTCCAATGGCGGTATTCTGGTGCAGAAATTGGCCTGCAAAAAACCGGCTCAGATTGCTGCTTTTGCAACGGTGGCAGCGTCTTTGCCAGCGCAATTCCAGCCAAAGTGTCAGAACCAGACGCCCATCTCGATCCTGATGATTAACGGAACCGCGGATGCCGTAGTCCCCTGGGACGGCGGCGCACCGCCCGACATCCACGTGGGCCGCGACCTGTCGCTCCCATCGATCCCCAATGTCATCAATTTCTGGCAGCAGCATGATGGCTGCATGTCTCCTCCAACAGTCGTGCATCGATCGGACAAGTTAGTCACAACGTCTTCTTATACCAACTGTCAGGCTGGGTCAGAGGTCACCTTACTCACCCTCAACGGTGCCAGCCATATTTGGCCAGGTGGCGGGTATGGGACATCCCCGTTTGTCGATGCCAGCGAAACGATTTGGGATTTCTTTGAGCGGCATCCCATGGTTACAGCAATGTCACAGAGCGTTAACGCAACGCAAAGCGCTAGCCAACCACAGCCGACGGCTGCAGCGACACACTGAACAACCGGGAACGCCCGATCGCCTGCATCAAACAGGTGCCCTGGATCAAATGCATGACTTTGTTCCTCTGTCTTAGGTTATTAGCTCTCCTGATTGGCATATGTCAGGATGGGTATGTCGTTGGGTGAGTGAATCGATCGCGATTCATGACGTTAGCGCAAATGAATTGAACCTTTTGCGGCGGTCTGCTGTCTAACGGCTACAACGCCTTTGTGCTTCGTATTTTCGATCGCGCTTTAAAGACCTATGCCCCATCGCTGCAATCGCAGATTTAACGCGTATGAGTAAGCAAAAATTTTTCGCCCGTACTGCCGTTTTAGCCGCTACGACTGTCCTGGTAACGGGTGCTGCCAGTATTTCCAGAAGTTGGGCGGAGCCACAGCCCAGCCCCAAACAGCTCGTCGATGAAGTGTGGCAAATTTTGAATCAGAACTACGTTGACGGTAGTTTCAACCGTCAGGACTGGAAGCTAGTGCGACAGCAATATCTCAGTCGTACATATAGCTCAAAGCCGCAGGCTTACCAGGCCATCAAGGAAATGGTCGCGAAGCTGGGCGATCGCTACACTGAGTTCTTTGATCCGCAGGCTTACAACGCCCTGAATACGGAAATTAGCGGGAGCCTGTCTGGCGTTGGGATGGAACTGGCCACCAATGAGAAGACAAAGGCGTTAACGGTTGTGGCCCCGATCGAAGGGTCGCCAGCGGCAGCAGCCGGTATTTTGCCTGAGGATATCGTGGCGCAGATCAATGGGCGATCGACCCGTGGCATGAATATCAACGATGCCGTGAAGCAGATTAAAGGGCCAGCGGGCACTCAGGTAACGCTGACGATCCTGCGGGGCAGCAAAAATCTGACGTATAAGCTCACTCGAGCCAACATCACTATCAACCCGGTGTCTTACCGCACCCAGGATACTGAGTTTGGCAAGATTGGCTATATTCGCCTGCCAGAGTTTACGCAAACGGCCCCCACCGAGATGAACCGGGCAATTCTGGCGCTTGAAAAGCAGAATGTGAAAGGCTATGTGCTTGATCTGCGCTCCGACCCTGGTGGACTGCTAGACTCAAGCCTCAAAATTGCCAGCATGTGGATGCAGGATGGGCCAATCGTCTCTCTGGTAAACCGTGAATCGGTCAAAGAGCACTATGAAGTAGACGGACGATCGCTCACCAACAAACCGCTGGTGGTTCTGGTGGACGGCGGGTCTGCCAGCGCGAGCGAGATCCTGGCAGGGGCATTACAGGATGACGGTCGCGCAGTCCTCATTGGGACACGTACGTTTGGAAAGGGGTTGGTTCAAGCGGTGCAGCCGTTGGAAGATGGCTCTGCCATTAAGCTGACGATCGCCAAGTACTACACGCCCAAGGGCCGCGACATCAACCATGTTGGGATCACGCCGGATGTGACGGTTGGGCTAACGGATGATCAGAAGAAACTACTGGTGCAAAAACATCAGGTTGCGACCACAGCCGATCCGCAATACGCCAAAGCGATCGCCAGTCTGGGCCAATTGATTCAAACCCGGGCAACGGCTCCCAATCAGCAAAACGCCCCCTTACGCGCAGTATTGCAGTAACAGCGCTCTAGTGGATACCCTCAAACGGTCCCAGGAATGTCGGCTCCGGGTGAGCGACCTTGACCTGCCAGACTGCTTTGAGGGTAGAAGCCACCTCGCGCATGGTGTAAGGAACCATCACGACAGGGCTGTAGCTCTGCCAATCAGGCGTGCCCAGCCCAACGGCGTCAATCCCTAACTGACGGCAGGTGTAAACGGCCCGCGGCAGATGGTATTGCTGCGTCACCAGCACGGCCTGAGTCACGCCAAAGATGGCTCTGGCACGATAGCAGCTTTCGTAGGTGCTAAACCCGGCATAGTCAAGCGTCACGTCGTGTGCAGGCACGCCCAGTTTCATGGCGTACCGCTTCATCGCGCTGACTTCGTCGTACGCTACGGTGCTGTTATCACCGGTCATCAGCAGTTTTTGCACCCGTTTCTGCTGGTAGAGGGTCACTGCGCCCTGGACGCGATCGGCCAGCATAGGCGATAGGGTGCCATCAGGATACACACCGGCACCAAACACGATCGCGACCGTTTTGGTCGGGACGTGGCTCGGTTCGGTGTAGCGGTCGGGTTGGGTCACTGTCTTGATATGGGTTTGCAATGCCAGCGACAACGCGATCGAGAGGCTGCTCAGTCCCACCAGTGCCAATCGGTACTGCACCAGGAGACTGTAGGAGGATTTCACCAAAGTTGGGATGTGTGTCAGCATCGGCAGAATGCTTGGTGTGGAACTGATCAGAGTGACGATCGTGCCCATCGGCACGAAAATAGGGGAGCTTTAAAGAACCATGCCACCCACAGTCTTCGGGATGCAACCGATAGCGTTGCGGCGGCACCAGAATTTTCTACAGCGCGATCGCTCGCCTTTCCGCAGGGCGATCGCCACCCCAATAAGCGGTACACCCAGTCGGACTCATCGCAACGCATGCGGTTAGCATCGGGTCATCGGCCAGAGCGCCTGTGCCAGCACAGCAACCCACTGAAGCGAACAATGCGGTTAACTCATCTTCCTGGAATTTTGGTCGGGGTTCGGTTTGCCCTCGCGGGACTGCTCCTCTGGGACGCGCCTTTACCAAGCGCTACAGCGACGTGACGACCTGCTTAAATCCAGGGTTCATCATCATCTGCGTCCGGACTCCCATTAGTGGTTTGCGTGGCGGCGGCATCTGTCACGAGCGCTGGTGGCGCAGCGGTTGCGGGCGCAGGGGATGGCGCAGCGGGCGACGGGGCTGGCTCCGCCTCATCGTCAAACCAATCATCATCGGGCCAGAATTCATCATCGTCATCGCTGGTGCAGGTTGCGGTAGCGCCGATGTCGGGTGTTCCTGCCGTCTGTACTGGTTCACTGTCCGCTGCAGCAGAGGGGGCTGGATCGGGGCCGATCGCCTCATCGGGATTAACATCGAAGATTTCTTTGGCCTGTACCGTGAGCGTTTGAACGCTTTCTTCAAGCTGTTCACCTAAGCTTTGGGTGCGTTCTTTCATTTGTTCGGCCAGAATCTGGGCTTCTTCCTGGATCTGTTCATTAATAGTGTGAATTGTTTCCTGCGCCTGCTGTGAGAGCGATCGCGCTTTTTCGCGGATCTGTCCCGTCAAACTTTGAAACCGCCCCTTCGCCTGTTCAGACAGCGATCGCAATTCTTCGGTTGCCTGCCCATAGTCCTCTTGCAGCATGGTTCTGGCTTTTGTCAACGTTTGCTTGATGCCCGTTTGGTAGGTCGCCAAATTTTGTGCTGCCGCTTCGTTGACCAGCACCCGCTTGCGGCCCATGCTCAGCACCTGTGTCGGCGGCAACTGGTAGAGATCACCGGCAATACCAGCCCAGCCGCTCGATGCCAACAGGTAATGACTGATGCTGCCGGTCTTCAGGTTGAATACGTAGTCAACGATTTTGCCAATTTTGTTACCGGCATCGCTCCACACTTCGCAACCGAGTAGCGATTCGAGCTGGCGTACTTTTGTAGCGTCAGTGGCTTCTGGCTGGTCGCGCGTCAAAAGTCCGTTGGGGCCAAGAGTTGTAATTTGGGCCAGCTTAAAGGCCGCTTTTTTCGCGCCAAAGGCACCGGATTTGCAAACGAACCCCAGTACGCGGTGCGCCGCTGGGTACATCCACATCACTTCCACACGCCCCAGTTCTTCCATTGTGGTGCGATCGAGCACCAGTTGGTTGAGCAACTCACTCTGCCTCAGAACATCGGGTAGGGCTGTCATTCCTGTCCTCCACATTTCTGGCTGCACGCGCATGACCAGAATTTGGTCTATGTCTCTTGATTTTAGGTTGCCTGCGGACGAGTTGGCGATCGCAGGATCGTCCCGCAGGCGAGTTGGCGATAGAACATAGCACCCTCGATCGATCGCGTTGAACACCAACCACATGAAGTTATGTATCATGAAGGTTAAACTACGGTTTATCTATCGGAAAATGCATGTAAGCGGTTCGTGTCCTTTACAAAAAACGTGGTAACGTCTCACGATGGCTATTCTGCTGCTGAACGACGGCACAATGTGCAGGCATGTGAGCACTATTGTGTCCAAATTGTCACTGCTCAAGATTACGCTCAAGCGCTGCGTTCTCAGGGTGCCGCAAAGTCACCCTGACCCATTACCCGATTTGCTTTCAAAAGATGTTCTAAGTGAGGCGGAGAAGCATCAAATCCTGGAACAATATAGACAGCGAGCTGATTATTTAGAGCAAGAACGTGAGCATTTTCGGTGTGACTTGCTAACGCTGCATCCTGGTTCGCCCCAACTCTATTCTCTAACAGCAACCCAAGGCCCTTATCACGTTCAGGCTGACCCCGAACGGATGGATCTGTTGATTGGTGAAGCAATGTTTGGATTCGTCTATCCCGACGCGAGCCAGATCAAACTTTTGTTACAGCCGCAGGAGCAAATTCAGATCCCGGCGGGTGTCGAGCATTGGTTCAGCCCCACGGCATCGCTGCAGATGAAGGCTGTACGCTACTTTGCCAGTGCGGATGGTTGGGTGCCCCAGTATACAGGAACATCACGTCAAGAGCCGCACGATCGACGACGTTTCTCATAGTGATGTGGGCGACACACAATGTTCGCGAATAGATGTTAACAAGAGATGAACTCAGGGTAATGTAAGCCGTTCTTTACCTGCTGCCAGTCCATGTCTGGTTGATTTACCGTCATTAGACTCTGCGGATCGTGAGTAATGTTGGCCTAATTAAACCCGAATAATGCCCCCTATTTAGTGTGAGGAGTGACTATGCTTGCGGCGATCGCGCGCGAATTGGCCTGTCAGTTTTTAGTGGCGTGGTTATTACTGGTAATGGGCGATTTTTTGTCTACCTTTTGTTATCACGTACCGGAGCATGTGTTTGGTAGTCTGCACCTCAAAACCCACCATTCTTCAAAGAAAACCTTTCGCCACTATGCCATTTTGACGCTCAATGTGCAGGTTCTATTAGATGGTTTTTTAGGCGCATTACCCTATTTGTTCGTGGCCGCTGTTCTCTGGTCAGTCTCACCGATCGGGGTCATTGGTGGGCTACTGTTTGGCCAGTTTCATGTGTGGTGGCGACACATTAGCGCGTTGGGCTGGCAGACGCCCCAGCCGATCGCGCAGCTTTGCCGGGTTCTGTTTATCACGACGCCTGAACAACACTGGCTCCACCACCAAAAAACGACGGTGGGCTTTGGCGATATTTTTACGTTTTTTGAGCAGCCTGCAAGAGCCTGGATGCGGTTGCTCCGGTTGCTGCGGCTCCATTTTCGCTATTCGCCAGTCTAGCCATCAGGCGAGTTCCGGGGCAAATGTACGTTGGATAGTGTCTCCGGTTAATTGGCTTGGTGGGAATCGCCGTCGGGTCGCTGAGAAATCAAGTGCAAGTCTCTGCGTCAGGACAATTCCCATTCTTTAGCAGTCAGAGTCAGGCGTGGGTTGACTGGTTCGGCCAGCGTCCTGACGTTTGACTTGCTCCAATCGCGCGGTCGAGGCCGCACTGTGAACAATAGGTGCCTGGTTCAGAACCAGGTTAATTAAGCTATTGACGATGCGATCGCGCTCTAACGGCACCAGTTCTTTGCCATGCAGCATCTCCTGGGTCAATACAAACGACACCAGGGAACCGAAGAAAATATGCGCCATGGCTTCGGGGTCGGTGATACCCAGCTCAGGATGGGCGTTAAAATATCCAGCCAGCAGACCGCGCCCCCGTTGAATGACGGTTCGTGTCCACAGTCGCGCCAGTTCTGGAAACCGTTCTGACTCGCTGATAATGATGCGGGTCAGCGCCAGATAGTTGTGGTCAGCCACTTTTGTCAGGTATGTGTCGGCCAACTGCCGCAGCCGCACCGCCGGATCACCCTCAAAGTCGTCAATGCAGAAGACACTCCGAAAGCGATCGATCGTCACCTGTTCCATCAACGCCTTAAACAGCCCGTCTTTGTCCTGAAAGTGACTGTAGATGGTCTGTTTAGAAACTCCCGCTTCAGTGGCGACCCGATCCATACTGGTTCCCGCGTAGCCAGATTTGAGAAATACCTGCATCGCGCCCTGCAAAATCTGCTCACGCTTTTGATTGATCGTGGCGGTTGCGCTTTCCGCTGAAGGTATGGGCAGTCCCTTAGACTGGGGTGCAGGGCCATTAAGCATAACAATAAACCACGTGAAGAACCGGAATCAGATCAGTCGGCGCGCTTGATCAGCTACCCGACTTGTTAAATTTTCTGGTGTTCTGTTGTCTAATCATACTAGACAGTCTAGTATGATTCTCAGCCGTAGCTTGTAATCACATCGAACTCTTTAAAGTCTAAGGTTCATATGGCTCAGAGTCTTCCTGGATCAACCGAAAATACTCCAAGTTCGCCCTCGCTACCATCAAAGCGGCAGCGACAGTTTAATCCTCGGCTTCTGGTTCCACTCGGCGTGGCCGCGATCGCGGGTGTGGGTACTGCCATCTGGTACTTTTTGGCGCATCCAGCCAACCACAACTTGCGCCTCAGCGGACGGATTGAGGGCTACGAAACAGATGTCGGGGCCAAAACGGGAGGGCGCGTCGATCTGATCTCGGTGCGCGAAGGCGATCAGGTGAAGCGGGGGCAACTCTTGGTTCGCATTAGCGATACTGAAGTGCAGGCACAACTGCGCGGTGCGGCAGCAAAGGTCGCTGCGGCACAACAGCAGGCACAGCAGGCAGAACAGCAGGTTGCCGTGATTGAGAGCCAAATTCGCGAATCGCAACTCAACGTCCTGCAATCACAGCAGGACAGTCAGGGGCGTGTATACCAGGCGTCATCGAATGTGGCGTCGCTAGAAGCCCAGTTGAAGCAGGCAAAGTCACAATTGAATCTGGCGAAGGTGAACCGCGATCGCTATGCCAAATTAGTCGATGAAGGAGCCGTTACGAAAGAGCAGTACGACCAGCAAGAAACGACCTACGAATCGGCTCTGGCTACGGTTGAATCCGCTCAGAAACAGATTGATGCCGCCGTCGGCGCACTCGCACTGGCTCAAAGCTACAACATCAATCCTGGGATCCGAAATGCTCAACTGAGTGCACTGCTCCGTCAGCGACAGAGTGCTCTGGCGCAACTCAAAGCCGCCCAAGCTGATATTAAGAATGCGGTGGAAGCGGGAAAACAAATTCAGGCGCAGATTGACTATCTCAATATCACCAGTCCGATCGATGGGGTCGTCACCGCACGCAGTAAAGAGCCGGGCGCGGTAGTGACAAACGGGCAAACGGTACTGTCGCTGCTTGACTACAACACCGTCTATCTGCGGGGCTACGTACCAGAGGGTGACATTGGCAAAATTCGCCCGGGACAGAAAGCGCGCGTATTTCTTGATTCCGATCCCAATCACCCGCTGGATGCGAAGGTGGCGACGATCGACCCTCAAGCGTCCTTCACGCCTGAAAACATCTACTTTCGCGACGATCGCGTGAAGCAAGTAGTGGGCATCAAGATTACGATCGACAATCCTGGTGGGTACGCCAAACCCGGGATGCCCGCTGATGCCGAGGTTGTGCTGGAGTAAAGGGAGAAGCGTGAGGCGCAGAAAGTGAGCGTAACCGCAGCTTTTGTCCGTTGGGTTAAGGTTTCCTGAGTTCTGACATCTGGCTGAGTGTCTACTGAGCGATCAAGCCTCCAGAAATGGCTAACAAAACTATGCATACCGCATCCTCACCGCCCCGCAACCCCGCATCCTCACCGCCCCTGACAGCTCCCATCATCCAGGTGGAGGGACTCCACAAGCGCTATGGCAGAATCGCTGCCGTGCGTGGCATTGATTTTACCGTCCAACCAGGGGAGGTCTTTGGTCTGATTGGCCCCGATGGGGCCGGTAAGACCACCACCTTCCACATTCTCGGTGGCGTGATGGAGGCAACCGCCGGCCACATCCAGGTACGTGGGCAAGCGCCCCGTGATGCACGGTTGGACATTGGCTACTTGACGCAACAGTTTTCGCTCTACCTCGACTTGAGCATTGATGAAAACCTGCGCTACATCGGTGGGCTGCGGAGCGTGAGCGATCGCGACTTTGCCGAACGCCGCAACAAGTACCTGCGCCTGATGAGTCTGGAGCGGTTTGGCGATCGACTGGCGGGCCAGCTATCGGGTGGCATGAAGCAAAAGCTGGCCTTGTGCTGTGCGTTGATCTACAAGCCCGAAGTGCTGCTGCTGGATGAACCCACCACAGGGGTTGACCCGGTGTCACGGCGCGAGTTTTGGGATGTGCTGGCTGCGCTGGCGAGTGAGGGCGTGACCATCGTGGTGGCAACGCCCTATCTGGATGAAGCTGAGCGCTGCAACCGGGTAGCGCTGATGTATGAGGGGCAGATTCAGCAAATTGGGACGCCCGCCGAACTCAAGCAAAGTCTGGGACTGCATCGGCTGGAAGTCCGCACCAGTCAGCTCCAGGCGGCAGAACGATCGCTCGAAGCCCAGGTTGCCGACGATGGCGCTACGGCGATTCGGGATGTCCAAACGTTTGGCGATCGCCTGGATGTACTCATCAGCGATCCGCAATCAGGGGAAACGCAGGTTCGCCAGACTCTGAACCAGGCACGGTTGCCCATTGACAGTATCGACCTCACCCAACCCACGCTGGAGAATGTCTTTGTCACGCGCCTCCGACAGCAGGGATTGGAGCCACCCTTTATCTCGTTTCCGCGATCGATAAGACGCGATCGCCGCCCTACTGAGGCTGCCATTTATGCCCGGAACCTCAACCGGATGTTTGGCACTTTTCAGGCCGTCAAAAACGTCAACGTTGAAGTCCGGTACGGCGAAATTTTTGGGCTGTTGGGAGCAAATGGAGCTGGCAAGACAACCACGATTAAAATGCTGTGTGGCCTGCTGGAAGCCAGTTCGGGCGATATTGCCCTGGGTGGTGAAACGGGCAACCTGCGGAGTCAGGCACTCCGGCGACGCATCGGCTACATGAGCCAGAAGTTCACGCTCTACGACGATTTGACGATCGTGCAAAATCTGGAGTTTTATGCCGGGGTCTACAGCATCCCCAAACGGCTGCGGCGCGAGAAGATTGAATGGGTGATCGATATCTGCGGCCTGGAAGGACAGGAGAATCTAATTACGGGGCAGCTTCCCGGCGGCTGGAAGCAGCGCGTGGCGTTTGGCGCGTCTGTGATGCACGAACCCGAAATCCTGTTTCTTGATGAACCCACGTCTGGCGTGGATCCACTGGCACGGCGGCAGTTCTGGCGTTTGATCAATGATTTTGCCCGTCAAGGGACGGCGGTACTCGTGACAACGCACTACCTGGAAGAAGCCGAACAGTGCAACCGGATGAGCTTTCTGGTAGCTGGCGAAACTGTGATTGAAGGCTCTCCCAGCCAGATCAAGGCAGCGCAACCCGGCAAGTTGATTGAAATTACGCCCGATCAGAATCAAGCCGCCTCAGACTTGCTCAAGCAAACCCTCGAACCCTGGCGTGTCTCCATCTTTGCCGATCGCCTGCACGTTGTCGTCGATGACCCCGATACCGAAATTCCCCAACTGCGCGATCGGTTGCAATCAGCAAATATCACCGTTCATTCCCTGCGTCCGATTCCCTACTCGCTTGAAGACGCCTTTATTGGCACAGTGCAGAGAGCGCAAACATAGTTTTGAGTTTTAAGTTTTGAGTTTTAAGTGTTGAGTTAAAGAGCTGTATGAAGCGCATTCTCGCTCAGTGTGTCAAAGAATTAGCTCAATTTCGGCGCGATCGACTGACGCTGGCGTTAGCGTTTTTGCTGCCGATCGTGACGCTCTTTATCTTTGGGTTTGCCATTCGTCTAGAGTCGAAAAATATCCCACTGGTCGTGCAGGATTTTGACCACAGTAATTTGAGTCAAACCTATATCGAGCGGCTGTACGCCACCAATCAGTTTCAGCCAGTGCGATGGTCAGATGACGCGCCCGTGCAAGCGGCGATCGACAAAGGGATTGCCAAAGCGGCTGTCATTATTCCACCCGATTTCAATCGACGCATTAAAGCAGGTAAGCAAACCGCTGTGCAGGTGTTAGTAGATGGTACCGATGCGAACAATGCACGGGTCATTAAAAATGGCATTCAAGCGACCACAAACTTCTTTTTGAGCAATGATGGGCCAGCATCCAGCGATCAGCAGGTGCAAGCCCATACACGACTCTGGTTTAATCCTGGTCGCAAAGAATCGCTTTATATTGTGCCAGGTGTGTATGCGGTCGTGCTGTGGATTTTTCCATCGTTGTTGGCGGCGATCGCAATGGTGCGTGAAAAAGAAAAAGGCACCATTTTGCAAGTGTATGCGTCTAGCCTCACCGCATCAGAATTGCTGCTGGGTAAAGCCCTGGCCTATCTGGTGGTCGGTCTTTCGGAAGCGCTTGGTGTGATGGTGCTGGGGTCACTGGTTTTTCGGGTTGGCTTCGCGGGTGATCCAACGCCGCTGTTGATTGGGACACCCATCTATCTCAGTGCTGCCATCATGTTTGGATTGCTTTTGGGCGTGCGTAGCGGCAATCAAAATGCGGCTGTGCAAGGGGTTTCTCTCGTTGGTTTCTTGACGGCTTTTTTACTTTCTGGGTTTATTTATCCCTTAAGCAACATTCCATTTCCACTGTCAATATTGCCTAATATCATACCTGCTCGTTACTTTATCATTGTCACTCGTGATGCCTTTGTCCGCGGCATTGGATGGGCTGGTGTCTGGTTCGATGTGTTGATGATGATTGTCATTGGACTTTTCTTATTCAACGTTGCTCGTCGCATTTTAAGTCGTATGCAGCTACCGGACTAGGAACCATGAAATCTCTCTCTATCTTTTTCAGGAGTTTTTTTGATGGTCGATTCTTTGCATTAGTGCAAAAGGAAATCAACCAGATCTTGCGGAATAAACAACTGTTAGTTTTGTTGATTATTCCCCCGACGGTTCAATTATTGCTGTATGGTTTTGCGCTCAATCCAGATGTGCACTATTTAAAGCTGGGCGTTGTGGACTATGCCAATGTCTCTGCCAGTCGAGAACTGGTGTCAGCGCTGACGGAAAACCGTATTTTTATTGCTCAATCCTATCCCGCAACCGAGCAAGCATTGAGTCGTCAAGTGGAGACGGGTAAGCTCACTGCCGGTATTGTCATTCCGCCAGAGTTTAGACGCGATATTAGCCAGGGCAAGACAGCAGAAATTCAAGTCTTTATTGACGGGGTTGACGCCAACACAGCCGGAATTGCTAATGGTTACATCACCCAGATCTTGCGGCAGTACAATCTCAAGCTGTCGGGTGTAACGGTATCTCCACTCGTTAAGCCAGAGGTGATTTTTCTCTACAATCCAGGCTTAACGAGTAGCTGGTTTTTTGTGCCGGGTGTGATGGGGTTGGTGCTGACCCTGATTGGCAGTCTGGTTTCAGCCGTAACCGTGGTGCGCGAGAAAGACACAGGCACCCTGGAACAGTTGCTTATGACGCCAGCCGAAGCCTGGGAAATTTTGCTGGCAAAGATTGTACCGTTGTTTGTTCTGCTGATGGGGGATGTGTTTCTGGCACTGACGCTGGGGCGGGTGGTTTTTGGGCTACCGTTCCGGGGAAACCTGCTGCTGTTTATTGTGCTGTCAGGGCTTTATCTGTTTGTGGGTATCGGTGTGGGGATTATGCTGGCGACAATTTCTCGATCGCAGCAGCAGGTTGTCCTCACAGCCTTTTTCATCAATCTGCCAATGGTGCAAACGTCCGGCGCGATCGCCCCGATCGAAACGATGCCCACGTTTTTTCAGGTTGTCTCGCTGCTTAATCCATTGCGCCACTATATTGCGATCGTGCGTGGCATTCTCCTGAAAGGGGTGGGGCTGGAGGCGTTATGGATGCACGCACTGGCTTTGGCGCTAATTGCGATCGTGCTATTGACCGTGAGCATTAACAAATTCCGCAGTCAGCTTAGCTAATCTCCCCTGCATGGCTCAGCCACGACACCAACCAGTGGCACGAGTCCGAATTGCCATGGCGGTATCCCTGAGAACGGAGAAATGCCGATACAATAAAGCCTGTTCTATCGGCTTACTTGAATTATGTCTGCTCTGACTGCTGCCCCGTTCTCTGCTGAAGACATTGCCGCAGAAGGTATCAAGCCAGAGGAGTACGAAGAAATTGTGCGTCGCCTTGGTCGCCATCCCAATCAGGCAGAACTGGGTATGTTTGGGGTGATGTGGTCAGAACACTGCTGCTACAAAAACTCACGTCCGTTGCTGAAACAGTTTCCCACCGAGGGCGATCGCATTCTGGTTGGCCCTGGCGAAAATGCGGGTGTGGTGGACTTGGGCAACGGTCTGCACCTGGCGTTCAAAATTGAGTCGCACAACCATCCATCAGCAGTTGAACCGTTTCAGGGTGCTGCTACAGGGGTGGGGGGCATTTTGCGCGATATTTTCACGATGGGGGCACGCCCGATCGCGCTCCTCAATTCGCTTCGCTTCGGCTCCCTCGACGATGCCCGTACGCGTCGCCTGTTCAGTGGGGTTGTGTCTGGCATTGCTCATTACGGTAACTGCGTCGGCGTGCCCACGGTCGGTGGCGAAATTTATTTTGACCCTGCCTACGCGGACAATCCGCTGGTCAACGTGATGGCGCTGGGTTTAATGGAGACGCCAGAGATTGTGAAATCGGGCGCAAAGGGCATTGGTAATCCTGTACTCTACGTGGGTTCAACCACCGGACGGGATGGTATGGGGGGGGCCAGCTTTGCCAGCGCCGAGTTGAGCGACGAATCAATGGACGATCGCCCGGCCGTACAGGTTGGCGATCCGTTTTTAGAAAAGTCCCTGATCGAAGCCTGCCTGGAAGCCTTCAAAACGGGAGCCGTGGTTGCCGCTCAAGATATGGGCGCAGCGGGCATTACGTGCTCTACATCAGAAATGGCAGCCAAAGGGGGCGTGGGCATTGAGCTAGACCTGGATTTGATTCCAGTGCGCGAGACAGGCATGGTGCCCTACGAATACCTGCTGTCTGAATCGCAAGAGCGGATGCTATTCGTCGCGCACAAAGGACGGGAACAGGAACTCATCGACATCTTCGAACGCTGGGGGCTGCACGCAGTCGTGGCGGGCACCGTGATTGAAGCGCCGATCGTCCGCATCCTCTTCCAAGGCGAAGTGGCGGCTGAAGTCCCTGCAACCGCGCTGTCTGACAACACGCCCATCTACCACCGGGAACTGCTGGCAGAACCACCGGAGTATGCCCAACGCGCCTGGGCATGGACTCCTGCGAGTCTTCCACCCTGTTCGCCAGAGGGCATTGAGATTCAAGGCGTTCATCACACCTGGAATGATGTGCTGCTAACGCTGCTGGCAAGCCCCACGATCGCCTCAAAACGCTGGGTCTACCGCCAATACGACCACCAGGTGCAAAATAACACCGTCCTGCTGCCCGGTGGTGCCGATGCGGCGATCGTCCGCGTCCGTCCCCCCACCCTACACTCCATACCCCCCACCCTTCCCGGCGTTGCCGCCACCGTGGACTGCAATCCCCGCTACGTCTATCTGCACCCCTACGAAGGCGCAAAAGCCGCTGTCGCAGAAGCCGCGCGTAACCTGAGCTGTGTGGGTGCCGATCCATTGGCTGTGACCGATAACCTGAACTTTGGCAGTCCTGAAAAGCCGATCGGGTACTGGCAATTGGCCGAAGCCTGCCGGGGACTGGCCGAAGCCTGCAAAGCCTTCAGCACGCCCGTTACGGGTGGTAATGTCTCGTTATACAACGAGACGCTGGACAGTAACGGCAACCCCCAACCAATCTATCCGACGCCTGTTGTGGGGATGGTCGGGCTAATTCCTGACCTGGACAAAATCTGCGGGCAGGGCTGGCAAACCGAAGGGGACTTGATCTATCTATTAGGAGCATCGATCGACCATTCTGAGTTCACCGGCACCAGTGTTGAATTGGGCACCTCCAACCACCCCACATCCGTGACCCTGGGCGGTTCTGAATATCTGGCCGTTGTGCACAAGACGATCGCCGGTATGCCGCCGATCGTGGACTTTGATCGGGAGCGTCGGGTTCAGGCAGCCTGTCGGGAGGGCATCCGTCAGGGCTGGATTCGGTCTGCCCATGACTGTGCCGAGGGTGGACTGGCGGTGGCGCTGGCAGAGTGCTGCCTCAGTGGGGAAGCTGGTGCGGTGATTACGCTGCCAGCCACAACCATGCGGCCAGACCACGTACTGTTTGCCGAGGGTGGTGCACGAATTATTGTGTCGATCGCACCGACTTTTCAGGCCAGTTGGGAATCTTATCTAAACCAGCAGCTATCAGGAAACTGGCAGCCGATTGGCACCGTGGCCAATGCCAATGCGTCATTAGCCATCCACCTCGATCGCCAGTGCCTGCTCAATACCAGCCTGAATGCCATGGGCGATCGCTGGCATACCGCAATTGAGCGTTCTCTGGCGCTCTAAATGCCCGCGGTCATCGCTATAAACTTCTATGTGGATGCAAGCAGGATAAGTTACGCGATTGTTACGATGTAATCGTCAGTTGATGAGAAGATTAAAGAATTATTAACTGATTGGCTGCCCGCTGGTGTCTGGAATTCAGATTTAACCCTTTACCCAGTCCCGATCAGCGATCGGTGGGCCATCATCCGTTCTCAATCCGTTGTCCCCATCCCCGCGCTCCAGCCTCGCTTGAGGCCATCCTTGCCCGCCACCCAACCTACACTCAGGAGTTGAACTGAAGCATGACACTCGATCCAGCGTTCCCGGTTGACCAGGCCCTTGCTCAGTCTGCTCCGCTTTCAGCAGATTTTGCTGGTGCCGACAAACCAGAGGAAGCCTGCGGTGTCTTCGGCGTTTATGCGCCAGAAGAAGACGTTGCGAAGCTGACTTACTTTGGGCTATATGCACTTCAGCACCGTGGCCAGGAATCGGCTGGCATTGCCACATTCGACGGCGATCGCGTTCATTTACACAAAGAAATGGGGTTGGTATCGCAAGTCTTTAACGAGTCGGTTTTGGGCGAACTGACAGGGACGATGGCGATCGGGCATACGCGCTACTCCACAACCGGTTCCAGCCGTGTGGTCAACGCTCAACCCGCTGTTGTGGAGACTCGCCTGGGCTATCTGGCACTGGCCCATAACGGCAATCTGGTGAATGCTCCCGATCTGCGTGAAGACCTGCTCCAAAGTAACTTTACCCTGGTCACGACCACGGATTCTGAGATGATTGCACTGGCGATCGCGGAAGAAGTGAACAACGGCAAAGGCTGGCTGGAAGGGGCCATCAGTGCACTTCACCGCTGTCAGGGCGCATTTAGTTTGACGATCGGCACGCCTACCGGGCTCATGGGCGTCCGTGACCCCAACGGCATCCGTCCACTGGTCATTGGCACACTGCCCCGGCAGTCCTCTAGCGACCCGCTCCGCTACGTACTGGCCTCAGAAACCTGCGGCCTGGACATTATTGGTGCTGACTATATCCGTGATGTCGAACCCGGTGAACTGGTCTGGATTACGGAAGAAGGGTTGGCCTCTTTCCACTGGACAAAAGAACCCAGGCCCAAACTCTGCATTTTCGAGATGATCTACTTCGCACGGCCCGATAGCGTCATGCAAGCAGAAAGCCTGTACAGCTACCGCATGCGGATTGGTCGGCGACTGGCGATCGAGTCTCCCACGGATGCCGATATTGTAATTGCGGTACCCGATTCGGGCGTCCCCGCTGCGATCGGCTATTCGCAGGCTTCCGGTATTCCCTACGCCGAAGGGCTAATCAAAAACCGCTATGTCGGTCGTACCTTCATCCAGCCAACGCAAACCATGCGTGAATCGGGCATCCGGATGAAGCTCAATCCGCTGAAGGATGTGCTCGCCGGTAAGCGTGTCATCATCGTGGACGATTCGATCGTGCGCGGCACGACCAGTCGCAAAATTGTCAAAACGCTCCGCGATGCTGGTGCCACCGAAGTACACATGCGCGTTTCGTCGCCACCAGTGACCCATCCCTGCTTTTACGGCATTGATACGGATAGCCAGGATCAGTTGATTGCGGCGACCAAATCTGTTGCTGAAATTGCGGAGCAGATTGGCGTCGATTCTCTCAGTTATCTGACCTGGGAGGGCATGTTAGAAGAAACGCGCAGTGACCCGCAGCATTTCTGTTCGGCCTGCTTTACAGGCGATTACCCCGTGCCGGTACCCGAACCCGTGAAGCGATCGAAGCTGACCCTGGAGACGATCGCGGCGCTGGAGAAAGTCCCGACTGCCTGAGGTCGGCACTGAGCGATTGGTGTGTTGCTGACCGCTCAGTGATTCCATCGTGCTCATGGTTGAGTTGGATCTGTTCCATGTGGAATCAAATTGCGGCACAGATTAGTCAGGTGACTGGGCAGCCCTTTACCGTTGGCGATCGCCGTTCTGTCGGTGGTGGCTGCATCAACCAGGGCTATGCCATTTCGGACGGCGATACCACCTACTTCGTCAAGCTGAATCAAGCCACGGCGGTGGCCATGTTTGAGGCCGAAATGGCGGGACTGCAACAAATGCAGGAAACCCGCACGATTCGTGTACCCACCCCGATCGCGACCGGGGTGGCGGGCGAAACCGCCTATATCATTCTGGAGTGGCTGGAACTCGGGTCTGGTAGCAACGAGTCCTGGGCACGGATGGGACACCAGCTTGCAGCCATGCATCAGGCGACTGTTGGCACAGCCTTTGGCTGGAACCGTCTCAATACCATCGGGTCTACGCCTCAGATGAATCCCTGGACGGCAAGCTGGAGTGAGTTTTGGGTTGACCACCGGATTGGCTATCAGCTTCGGCTGGCACAACGGCGCGGCGGGCATTTCCCCAGGCAGGCGCAGTTGCTGGCCGCAATACCACACCTGCTGGCGGGGCACAATCCACAGCCATCGCTCGTGCACGGGGATTTATGGTCAGGCAATGCGGCCGTCACGCAATCAGGCGAACCCGTGATCTTTGATCCGGCAACCTATGTAGGCGATCGCGAAGTTGACATCGCAATGACGGAACTGTTTGGTGGCTTTCCAGCGGACTTCTACCGCAGCTACAACCAGACGTTTCCGTTAGCAGATGGCTACAAGCAGCGAAAAGTGCTCTACAACCTGTATCACATCCTGAATCACTTCAACCTCTTTGGCGGCAGCTACGAGTCGCAGGCTAACCGCATGATCGAGCAAATTCTTGGGTAGGAGCGGATTCTGGCATCAGACAGTTCATTGGCGTCAGACAGTTTATTGGACTCTTGGCCGCGATCGCTAGAGCGGGGTGCGGAAAGGCTGATCGCCCAAACTTGCGACAGTCCCCGGCCTGCGCCAATCAACTATTACATTCTTTAAAGTTTTACAGCCTTTTCGCAGAGAGGGTTCCAGGCGTGAGGTACACTTGTGCGTGACTCTGAAGCCAATAGCGGTGGATTCTACCGCAATCTGGCTAGCTAATCGATGCTGCAAAGTATCAAGCATTCATTTGGAGCCCTTCATAACATGTCTCATACGGTCAAAATCTATGACACCTGCATTGGTTGCACCCAATGCGTTCGCGCCTGCCCAACGGACGTTCTAGAGATGGTTCCCTGGAATGGCTGTAAAGCAGGTCAAATTGCCTCGTCGCCAAGAACAGAGGACTGTGTAGGCTGTAAGCGGTGTGAAACTGCTTGCCCTACCGACTTTTTGAGCATCCGGGTATACCTGGGAGCCGAAACAACCCGCAGTTTGGGTCTGGCTTATTAGAAACGTTGTTATTACGTTTGTTATATCCATGTGGGTTCAAAGTTTAAGGGGGAACAGTGGTTCCCTCTTTTTTTGTCCCTGCTGGGTTATTTTTAATGCTTCTGTCTTGACTGCTTGATCACGCGGAGGAAACCGCTAGTTAGTCACGCGACTGAATGGGCCAGCTTTCTGACCTGCCGTAGCCTCACGTCGAGTGGCGACAACCGTAATTGCACCCGCATGTAAGCCTTCAAAGTTACACGATCGCTGCCGCAATGCCATCGCTCGATTTCGTGATATCGCGCCTTTCTTTAAAGAAAGTGTGAGAAGTTTCGTAGTTTTACGCTAGTTTTATGGAAGGTTAGTAAAATCTACGGATTACGCATATCCTCCTTTTGTTTGCAAGGACTGCACTCGGCTCCCTGTTTGTTTGGATGGGTACTGGATTCCAGGAAATTGAGCCATGCTTGATACAGGTCAACTCCAACTCAGCGGTGACGCTCTTTTGTGGTTTCGCCAGGGGCTGACAGCAGCGGCCACTGAGTCCTACGAACGCGCGATCGCTTACTTCGATCGTGTCATTGAGGTCAGGCCAGATTACTACGAGGCCTGGTACGAACGTGGTCTGGCGCTTGAAAAGCGTGGTTTGTATCGGGACGCCATTGCCAGCTTCGATCGTGCCCTTAGCCTGCGTCCCAGTATGGATGCGGCCATCCAGATCTCGTATGACCGGGGTAACGCCTTACAGTACGGTCTGGGCGACTATTCAGAGGCTCTCAACGCCTACGACCAGGTTTTGCAAATGAACGCCAGTCACGAGCTGACCTGGCAAAACCGGGGGAATGCGTTGCTTTATGGGCTAAACCGTCCGACCGAAGCCATTA
>JAJPKC010000689.1 GCA_021323955.1 Oscillatoriales cyanobacterium Centralia_MAG_596
GTGTTCCTCTGTGATGGCTCCGAGTGGGGCAATTTCGCCACCTCCCGCATTGGCGAAGATCACATCCAGGTGTCCCTGCTCTTGCTGGATGGTAGCAAACAGGCGATCGAGATCTGCCAGCTTGGAGACATCACTCTGCACACCTGTGACGTTCTTACCAATATCCTTCACGGCGGCATCCAGTTCAGGCTGACGACGACCCGTGATAAAGACATACGCGCCCTCAGCAACGAATTGCTTGGCAGTAGCAAGACCAATACCGCTAGTGCCGCCAGTGACAAGCGCAACTTTTCCATCGAGTTTATGCATGACGAGTCCTATATTGATTGAGTTTGAATGTGAGTATTGGGTAGACGGTGTGCCTGCGTTAGTTGCCTTACAGCTTTGAGAACAGCAAATTTAGCCCTTCCGTCATGGTGGGATGCGTCAACACCCCATCGCGCAAAACGGTGTAAGGCATCTGCGCTTGCATCACCATCTGCACCGTTGAAATCATTTCACCCGCGGCATGACACAGCAGTGAACAACCAAGAATGCGATCGGTCTTCGCATCGACGATCGCCTTCAGTAAGCCATCGGTTTGACCGGATGTTCTTGCTCTAGGGATGGCAGACGCATCCAGTTTCCCCACACGAATGTCGTACCCTTGCTGGCGTGCGTTCGTTTCAGTCAGTCCGACCTGCGCCAGTTCTGGGTCAATGAACAAGCAGGATGGAATGGGTCGATCGCCTGTGCGGCGGGTGCCCCCATCAATGAGATTCGCTTTAATGATCCGATAATCATCCAGCGCGATATGGGTATATTGGGGTCCGCCATTGATGTCGCCCAAGGCCCAAATCCCTGACACGTTAGTTTCCAGGCGATCGTTGACTTGAATAAAACCGCTGGCATCCATCGCGATACCCGCCGCCGCTAAGTTTAAGGTATCGGTCGTCGGTGCGCGACCGACAGCAACGAGCAAATGCGAACCCTGCACGCTGACTTCACGATCGCCCACCTGAATTTGCAGGATGGTTTCATCGCCAGCGCGATCTACCTTCAAGACCTTCGACTTCAGCAGGAATTCAATGCCGTCTCGTTCTAAAAGCGTTTGTACGGCGATCGCGATATCAAGATCTTGTGGGGACAGAACTTGCTCACGCTGCCCAATGACGGTGACACGAGAGCCAAACCGTCGGAACATCTGGGCAAACTCTAACCCAATGTAACCACTGCCGAGCACAATTAAATGCTCTGGCAACTGCTCCAGCTCCATGATCGATTCACTGGTAAGAAACCCGGTTTCTTTCAATCCCGGCACCGATGGAATCAAGGGGCGCGTGCCCGTGTTGATAAACAATCGATCGGCGGTGAGCTGTCGAGTGTTTCCTTCAACCGTTGCCACTTCAATGGTTTTAGGAGCCACAAATCGCGCTGTACCAATGATGAGATCGTGATCGAGAGCTGTTTCTAAAAGGTGTAAGTTCGCTGCTCGCGCCGCTTCTACGACCGATCGCTTGCGTTGGATGACTGCTGCTAAATCAACGCTAGGTGCGCTAGCCTTAACCCCATAAGCAGCACTGTGACGTACCGTATGGGCGACCTCTGCACTTGCCACCATTGTTTTTGTGGGAATGCAAGCGATGTTGATGCAGCCACCACCAATCATCTTTAAGCTGCGTTCCACCAAAGCGGTTTTACGTCCAGCCGCAACTAATGCCGGTGCCAGTGTTTTACCGGCTTTACCGCCACCGATAATGATGTCATCGTAGTATTCAGTATCCATTGCCATCTCTTCTCTGCAAAACTAAGTTAAGTCAACAGCAGCCTTCAGCGATGGAGCGATCGCCAGCAGAACTGAGGCGGTAGCGCTCTGGCCCGATTCTATTTCGCGGTAGCGGCGTGTTCGATGATCTTGGCGACGGCATCGGGATGGGAAAGCATCACCACATGGGACGCACCCTGCACGGCGATCGTTTCCTTGGAGTTGGCGCGCTTCGCCATGAACGCGTGCACCGCTGCTGGAATGTTCAAGTCGCGGCTGCCGTAGATAAACCAGGACGGGGTGGACTTCCATGCAGGCGTACCGGAGGCTTCATTAAATGCGGCTTCCATAATTGGCCGCTGGGTGCTAGCCATCAGCTTTGCATCGGCGACAGGCACATCCGCCGCAAATTGGGCGTGGAACTTGCTCTGCTGAATATACAGATCTTTACCGCCGTCAGGCAGTACAACTGGTGGTGCCAGGGTCGGCGCGAGCGTGCTGCCTGGATAACGCCCTGAAAGTGCAGCGGCAGTCTCGCCCGCCTCAGGCGCAAAACCGGCAACGTAGACCAGTGCCTTCACGTTCTGGTTACCATTGACTGCATTTGTGATCACTGAGCCTCCATAAGAATGCCCGACCAGCACAATGGGACCCTCAATACTCTTGAGGATGCTGGCAACATAGTCTGCGTCGCTCTTGACTCCACGCAGAGGATTGGCTGCGGCGATCGTCGGGTACCCTTTGGCAATCAGCTTTGTCAGGACGCCGTTCCAACTGTCAGACTCGGCAAACGCACCGTGGACAAGGACGACGGTGGGCTTATTGTCTTGTGCGTTGGCAGGATTCATGATTTCTCCCAGGTAACTGATCAGGATGACTCCCAGAGAAAGTGCGGCAATTAAAAGCAGGCGAATCACGTTCCTGATGGTGAACTTATTCATGTCGTAAGCTCCTTTGTATTGGTTGGTTGCATTGGGTTGCGAAAAATGGTTCTTCTAGCCGATTCAATGAGGCGCAATGTCCTTCCTTCAAGCAGTGAAATAGCAGCTCACCAATCGCGTTCGCGAAGCGTGGGCTTTGCTCAATCGCCCATTCCCAAATAGACTGCGTGAGATGGATTCTTGATGTTGTATTGGGTACGAAGCGTTTGTCGATCGCGACTTGCTTTAATGAAATCCGCCCCCTTTTCACCGATCATGATCGTCGGTGCGTTTGTATTGCCTGTGGTAATCGTGGGCATGATGGACGCATCCACAACACGTAGCCCTTCGACTCCATACACTCGTAGTTCAGGATCCACGACAGCCATTGAGTCTGTACCCATTTTGCAGGTGCCAACGGGGTGCCATTCGGTGCTGCAACTATCTCGAATATATGCTTCGATCGCCTCATCACTCTGAACTTCAGCACCCGGAGCGATCTCCCTGCCGCGAAACGGATCAAACCCGTTGCTATGAAGCAATTCGCGCATTAATTTAAGTGCTGCTACCAGCTTTTCCACATCGGCTTCATGTTGCAGATAATTCATCTGGAACATCGGTGGATCGTTAGGGTCAAGGGAACGCAACCCAACACTACCCACGTTTTGGAGACGAGTTAACGAAACAGCACCCGTAAAGCCAAACTCTGATGGAGTATAGCCCGGTGGTAAGAACTGAATGGGACCAAAGAAAAACTGCAAATCGGGTGCAATATCCAAATTACCCTCGCTATGCAAAAACAGGCCAGATTCAACCCCATTGCTGGTGATTTCAGGGCGTACAGCCTGCGTTGCCTCATAGACGACAGAGACAAGAATATGATCTTGCAAGTTTTGACCCACACCCGGCAAATCAGTTACGACCGGGATTCCTAAGGCTTGCAAGTAGTCTGCATTCCCAATACCGGAGAGTAGCAACAGTTTCGGTGAATCAAAGGCACCCGCACTTAAAATCACTTCCTGATTCACTCGCACTTGATGGATCGCGCCTTCTTGCACATATTCCACCCCAATAGCGCGAGTGCCCTCAAACAGTAACCGAGTTACCAATGCACCAGTTTTCACAGTCAAATTGGGACGCTGGCGAATGGGTAAAAGAAAAGCTGCCGCCGCACTGTGTCGTTTACCATCTTTGACCGTCAACTGATAGGCTCCCGCGCCTTTCTGTTGTGCTCCATTGAAATCGGGATTGTAGTCATACCCCTTTGCCACACAAGCATCAATAAAGCGCTGGGATACCTCAGCAGGAGAAATAAGATCGGTGACGCTCAACTCCCCATCCGCACCGTGATAGTCAGAGGCTCCGCATTGCTGGTGCTCCGATCGCTTGAAATAGGGCAAGACATCCTCATAACTCCAACCAGGATTCCCCAACGCCTGCCAGTGGTCATAATCGTGATGATTCCCTCGGACATACATCATGAAATTAATGGAACTGCTGCCCCCCAGAACTTTGCCACGGGAACAAAACATTCTGCGATCGTTGAGGTAAGGTTCCGGTTCCGAGAAATAACCCCAATCCACCTCAGAACCCAGTAAACCAACACATTTTGCCGGAATATGAATTTCTGGTTTCGTATCTGGGTTGCCTGCTTCGAGGAGTAACACCGTTGTATCGCTCTCTTCGGTTAAGCGATTGGCAACTACGCACCCTGCCGAACCTGCGCCAATTACGATGTAATCATAGTGAGTCATGACAGTCTCCTTTGCGGCTGTTTCTGCTAAACTTGGTTGCCATACTGAGTGCCAGAATGGATTGAAACTCTGTTCCAATCCATCCCACTGTTAATTTAGGCTCAGAAGCAACTCCTTAATGACGACTCAATTCGAGTTGCCGTAGAAATTGATGCGACCATAGCCTAAGAATTGACCCAACCCATTTTCCCCATCTGGATAGGCTGTGATACCAAACTCATAAACCCCACCCCAGCTTGGGTTTCGCTGGACAGCCAGCGCCACTGTGACCGTGTTACCAGGTTGTACAGGTTGATCAAACACAATTGTCACTTCACCTGGATTGGCAGGTTGTTCACCACCCACGCTGGCTAACCGAACTTCAGAGCTGGCTGTCAGCCGATCGCCAACAAACGCTTTGCTGCTACTAACGTCAAATTTGACGGCTTCCACATTTGTAGCCTGAGCGATCGTCACTGCTTTCAACGGTTGCCCTGCATTTTTAGGAACCGTCAATGTGAATTCATAGGTAGACGGAGTGTATGCTCCAGTTTGAGAGGTTGCGACCCGCGTTAACTGTGGCGGTTCACTAAAGAAGGTCTGTCCCTCTTGCTTAACAGCACTGATTGCGGTTGGTGATGTTGCTTGAAGCACCGCCTGGGGTGTAGACTGGGTTGCCGCTTGGGGTTCAAGCTGGCTTGACTGCGACGGAGCGGTTTGTAATCCAATCTGTTTGGCGATGGCATCGTACTTAGTTTGAGCGTGAGTGGCTGTTTGTAGACCAACAGTGGCAGCGATCGCCAACGTTACATTGATGGTAAGTTTGTGGAATTGCATCGTTAATCTCCTGGGTGTGCGGATAGAAAATGTAGTCATGTGCTTCTTCGTCAAATGCGATCCATTGGGAATCTATACAACTCAGAGCAATCGTTTGCTTATTGACCTGAGAAACTTGCTACGGATGCATTGCGTCAGACGGTAAGGTTCCGGGTGGCCCCAGAAATTCGTCGCCAATCTCGGCAGAAAGACGCTCAAACAGCGCCATGTTTGGGGGATCTGTCTCATTCACGGTGCCGACTTCGGCAATCAAGCGAGCAAAACTGCTGGGTGACGAAACGACCAACCCACGAGCCGGGCGATCGGTGAACACTCCGATGGTATGAGGTGTGCTAGGCGCAATATAAAAGTTTTCTCCAGCGGTAAGCACAACTTTGTGTTCACCCGCCCAAACCGTAAACTCACCTTCGACGACGTAAAGCTGTTCCGAGTACCGTGTGTGCCGATGGAGAGGCGTTTGCATGCCCGGAGAGAAGTAGCCCTCAACCAAATCGTATTGGCCGCCAGTGACAGACTCATCGGCAATAACGCGGACGCGGGTGCCAAGTAACCAGAGAAATTGAGACATGAGTTTAATCCTGCTAAAGTGTTTAAGAGAGCGAGCATCATGAGCTGAGTTCTCTTGCTTGCAAGGGCTGGCTACCATTCATCTCGTGTAAATGGAGTAGATGAGAAAGCTCTTGTAAATCCTGCTGCAATTGTTGATGGAGTTGAACGAGTTCCTGGTACGACAACGTTGTTTCAACACTGCAAACAGTTGAGTTGAGATAGTGTGAGAGACTGGTGATCGTTTGATTGGTTGGTTCATGGGCGGTAGTGAGATAATCATCACGATTGAGCTGTAAGCCAAACGCGGCAAAAAAGATTTTCAGTGAACGCTTGTCTACTCTCACGTCGCCACTGAGAATGCGGCTGACAGTACGTTCATTGAGGAGCGATCGCTCACTCAAGGTTTCATAACTGTAACGACTCCCCCATTGATTATGGAGAACGCCTGCCTGAGTCAATTTCTGCCATCCCTGTTGCGATAGCATCACCCCTCGGTTACGGTGCCGTTGGTGTGAGCCAGTAGCCTTCGATCGCGGTTGGTGAGAGGATGAAAGTTGATACATGATTTACACTCCATTTTTTAGAACTATTCCAGCTTTGTAGCAGTGGCAGATCTACTAGATATTCAGCTAAAAGCCGAATCTATAACTCATGGGTGTGGCAATCCCTGTATTTTGATTGAACTGATTAAATGGAACTAGTGAACCAGTCCAGAGCGCAGTGCTCGAATCGCTGCCTGGGTGCGATCGTTCACGTAGAGTTTCTTCAAAATATTGCGAACATGGGTCTTTACAGTCCCCCTTGTAATGTGAAGCTTTCCAGCGATCGTAGGGTTGCTGTGACCGTCAACAATAAGCTGCAACACCTCTAACTCGCGCGCTGTCAACGGTTCGATTGCAATAATTTGCCTGTACTCTGGCTCGATCGCCCGAATCATAATCATCCCAGTGCGATGGATACGGTCAGTTTGCAAAGGATGAGATTGCCTCAGTAACCCTACAACCTCCTGTGCCACAGCGGTGAACGCCCGATTCACAGCAGAACCACCAAAGGAATCAATCTGAGTGGGAGCACTTAAGCGCTCCAGTTCATCTTCGATCAGTACTGGAATGGATACCATAAAACAATCCTCATTGAGCTTTTCATTAGGGTTGAAAACGAAGGAGTTTAATGATTTGCCGTGGCGATCGCTGCTATCAACCCATCCATACTCCAGCGATCGACATACCGATTACCATTGATAAACAAGGCTGGAGCCGTTATCACTCCACTATTTAAGCCACTCTCAATATCTTGATTGATGCGATCAATGTGTCTATGTCCACTCATTGCTTGCAAGAATCGTGAAATATCAAGTTCTAAGCGATTGGCGTACTCCACCAAATAACCATTTCCTAGTTCTTGCTGATGGTTGAATAGCAGGTCATGCATCTGCCAAAAACGCCCCTGATCCGCCGCTGCTTCTGCCGCTTCCGCCGCACGTTGAGCCTGAGTATGAAGCTGACGCTGTGGAAAATGCCGAAAGACCAAACACAGGTAATCCTCCCCCGAAGCAGCGCTAAGCTGTCGCTCTACCACTTTGACTAATCTGTAAACGTCTGCACTCTGAGGACTTTGATAATCCCCATATAACACCAGCACCACAGTGGCATTCAGTGAACCCCGTCTGTGATCTTGGGTTGAAGGTGAGACGGCTAACGAACTGTAATCTTCGCCTTGACTCACTGTTACCTCCGAGAAAAGGTGCTGATCGTTCGCGATCGCGCCATATCTCTGTTTGCACAATTGGTGTGTACAAACTCAGAGCCTGCAATGCATTTGCTGTCTGTGTTTGTATGCGCTTACTATAGGAAATAGACTTGCACTTGTAATCAACTCAGGGTTGACACTTTTGCATCATCGAGTGATGGGTGAAACAGTCCATCTCACCATGGAAGCTTAGTTCCTACCCAAGTTGGCATCGACACTCCAACTTAAGTACAGTCTACAAACTGACGAGTCCACGCTTAACGGCAACAATGACGGCCTGGGTGCGATCGCTCACGCCCAATTTACTTAAAAGCCGATTGATATGTGATTTGACGGTACTTTCACCGATCGTTAAGGCAGTCGCAATATCGGCATTACTCAGTCCCTTCGCCATCAAGCGGAGTACCGATAGCTCTCGTTCACTCAGTTCTGGATGGCTCATGCGCTGCAATAGTTTCGCTCCGACGGCTGGCGGTACGTATTTCTGACCACTGTGAATGGTGCGAATGGCATTCAAAAGCTCACTGGGTTTTGCATCTTTGAGCAGATAGCCCTGGGCACCGGCCTGCAAGCCACGATAAATATCTTCATCCCCATCGTAGGTCGTGAGCACAGTAATCCGAGCCTGCTTAAACTCAGCACAAATGGCTGTAATCGCTTCTACACCTCCCATCTGAGGCATGTTCAAATCCATCAAGGTGACATCGGGTTGATGCTCTCGAAACACGTCGATCGCCTGTTGTCCATTTTCGGCTTGAGCAACGACCGTCATTTCTGGATCACGGTTAATGATGGTTGCCAGCCCTCGCCTGACAATAGTGTGATCGTCAACAATTAGAACCCGAATTAGATTGGGTTGGCTCATCGTAATTTTTACGCTTGATTAACAATGACAACAATTTCGGTGCCCTTTCCAGTTTGGCTCTGAATCGACAATTGTGCGCCAATTTGTTCTGCTCGCTCGCTCATACCCAGCAAGCCAAAACCACCAACCGATGGAACACTCCCAACGTTAAAGCCGCGTCCATTATCTTTAACACACAAGGTAAAGCGTGTAGCCTCATACACCAACTCGACTCGAATTTCGCTGGCATCGGCGTATCGAATGGCATTGGTCAGCGCCTCCTGCCCCATCCGTAGTAGATGATTCTCAACGTCGGCTGGCAACGGATAAGCAGTGCCTTTGCTTTCATAGAGCAAATTAGTATTGGTAGAAGCTCTCATTTGTACCAGTAAGCGGTGGAGGGCGCTTTGCAAATCGCTATCTTCCAAGAGCTGGGGACGGAGTGCTGCCACGGATCGTCGTGCCTCGGCAAGTCCGGTTCGTGCCAGTTCATCAATCATTTCCAGCATTTCCAGATGTTCCTGGGGTGCACCTCGATCGTCCGCCAGTATCTGTGTTGCCGCTCCAACCTGGAGCAAAATGCCTGTGAACGATTGAGCGAGTGTATCGTGAATTTCGCGCGCCATGCGGTTGCGTTCTTCCAAAATGGAGGCCTGTTCGGCTCGTTTGCGTTCACGTAGTGCAGCGTTTCGCTGTTCGCTAACGTCGAGAATGACCCCCAACATATGCACAGGCTGTCCAGCCTTGTTATAAACACCGCGACCTCTGGCAACCAACCAATGAATACTGCCATTCGGGTAAATGACTCGATATTCGGCTTCGTAATCGGTCTGATCGGCCAGGGCCTCCGCAATCATTTGCTCAACTCGATCGACATCTTCTGGATGAACTCGATCGCGCCACGCCTGATAGCTACCCTTAACTTCACCGGGCACTAACCCCAGCAAGCGGATATGATTATCATCCCAGTCCACTGTATTCTCTACGACGTTCCACTTCCAACTGCCGATGTAGGAGAAGTCCATGGTCAGCCTGCGTTGCTCTTCACTCTGACGCAGAGCATTTTCAACTTGCTGGCGCTCTTGAATTTCCTGCGAAAGCAGTAACGTTCGCTCGGTGACTTGTTGCTCTAACGTTTGGTTGTAGTCCGCCAGCAGTTTCTCTGCTTGCTCACGCTCGGTGATGTCTTGAAAGGCGGCGATCGCATACACCACATTGCCCTGTTCATCAAAGACGGGAGTGCCCCAGACCTCAACTGGAACGGTTCCACTGTTTTGGCGAATATCCATATCATCAATTGTGGTACGTTCGCCACTCAATGCCCGAACAACTGGAAGTCTTTCTGCTGGGTAAATCTGGTCTGTTCCCATCACGTAGAATTGATAAACGTCTGGAATTTGATCCGGTGTCGCGGTCGGATCAACCCCTTTACCCATTAGCTCAATACCCCGTTGATTAACGTAATGAACACGACCCGCTGCATCGACGATGCCAATCCCTACTGGAATGGCCTCCAGGAATTGAGTCATCTTGTTTTCGCTAGTGCGTAGCTGTGAATAAAGTTTGGCATTTTCAATTGCGATCGCGGCTTGAACAGAGAGAAGATTTAAGACTTGCGACCGCTCCGGTGTAAATGCCCCAGCCGCCAATTGATTTTCTAGATACAACACGCCAGCAAGCTTGTTTTGATTCAACAGCGGCAAACAGAGAATCGATTGAGTTTGATTATTCTGAATATACGGATCATGGACGAAATGACCTTCACGAGTCGCATCATTGAGAATAACCGATTCATGAGTGCGGATTACATATTGAATGATTGATTCAGGTAAGCGATTTATCACTGGAATCGATCGCAGTACTTGCGTTGCACAAACTTTCTCACCTTCCTTGAGTTCACACACTGCTTCGATCGCCCATTCTCCGGCGTTTTCCAAAAGCAGGTATCCAGTTTGTGCCCCAGCACTTTCAATCAAAATTTGCATGAGAGAATTGAGCAGCTGCTCCAATTCAATTTCACTCGAAATGGCTTGAGCTGCTTTCATTACCGTTGCCAGATCGAAAGCAGGTGAGGTGGTAGAAGTGGTTTCAACAGTGGTGCGGATTAACGTATCAGCGGCAACCGATGACTGAGGAAAGAACTGTGGATAGCGAGTTTCTAAATCTTTGACCTTTGCAGCCGCTCCCCAACGTTCATAGCAGTAATGGGCTTCCTTCATGTAAAGCTGAGCAAACTTTCCCCTACCACGAGCTAAGTAATGTTTGGCAGCTAATTCATAGGCTAATGCTTCTTCTTGCAGATACTCGTTGTTCTTGGCTCCTTGAATGGCTTGTTCATATAAGTCTTCTGCTTCAAAAAGGTGACCCAAGACTCGCGCATTCTCTGCCTCAACGAGATGAAGCTTGTGTAAAAAGTTTTCTGGACAGCTATCCGACCATGCTTTCAAGCACTCCTGATTCGATCGAATCTGTTTCAAAGCATTCCTTTGTTCTGCTTCAGATAGACTAGGATACCGATTGAGTAGAATCAGAGAACCATAATAGAAATAGCTACTGTAGGTTGTAAATCCTACGATAGAATTTAGGATCTTTTCCGCTCCAACAAGATAATACCAGCCTTGCTCAAAATCTGCTGTTAGGCAGGAGAGATGCATTCTGAGGATGTAATAAAGACAAATTGAAGACCGTATTTGTGAGGTTTCACCTCGATCAACTATTTTTTTGGTCTCCCTGAGCGATCGATCGCGTTCTTGTGCCGATTGCCCTAAAGTAAGTTTTGTAATAAAAAATTTAGCTCCAGCCAGTGCCACCCTCGAACGCTCGTCCTGAATCTGCTCTACCACCAACTGATATTTTTCGTTGTCTTCTGCAACAGTTATTAAATTTTCTCCTTGAAATAAACGATTAAAAATGTTACCCAACAAGTTATAGGATGCAAATTGAACATCTCCTGACTCCATGCCTGCCAGAAAACCTTCGTAATTGATCGTAGCTGCCCCTGTTATAGGTTTTGACCAAACGTGAATATAGCTTCCAAACAACATCTGTGCCTTACACTGCTGAGATTTATTGTTTAGCTTGTAGCTAAGTTGCACTGCTAAATCTGCAAACTCATAGCCTCGTTGGTGTTGTCCTTCCATCAAACCTAGAAGAAGACCATAGTTTGCATAAGCCTTAACCGACTCAGCAATATTTCCATGTTCAATGGAGAGACGAACTACTCTTAAACTGACAAAGCTGAAAAGTTCAATATTAGCCGTGTGGTAGAGTGATATATCTACAACGACCAATTTGATCACTGCTTGGATGACCGGATCACTCACTGTTGGTAAAGTTAAAAGTGAGGAAATTGAGCGGTTTTCTAAGCTTTTGGCAACAGCAGCAAACTCTTCACGGACTAATTCTGTCAAATTTCTGCCCTGAATCTCAATCCCCAACTCATGCAATCCAAGCAGACCTGTTTGGACTGCTTCCTCACATTTGCCTTGTAGAGTATATTGAGTGACTTGAAAAACACGAATATCTGCGCGATCGACGGCGGAAGAAATGTGTTCTAAAGCAACTTTAGTTGTGGTGCTCAATTGTTCATAATTCGCATTGCTCAACTGTGCTGTACAAAGAGTGCGATACAAGTTGAACATCAAGTCGTACTGACTCGTCCAAACCTCTGGTCCGAGCAAGCCAATGCCAGTCTCAAGATATTGAATTGCAGCTTCATAGGCTGTAGAGGAGATGGCTTTTTGAGCAGCAGCCAAGTTGAGTTGTGCTACTTTCTCTTGTTCATCTTTCTGCGACAGCAGGGATTGACCAAAGTTGATGTGGTTGACAATATCAAACAACCTCTCACTTTGTTCCACCTTAGAGATCTTGCTGAGCAGTAGTTGTCCAATAGAGTAGTGCATTACTTGCGTTTGATCCTCAGAAATCAAAGCATAGGCAGCTTGCTGTACACGATCGTGCGAAAACCTATAGTCTTGAACTAACAAGTCTTCGTCTAGCTCAGATAGCGGTTGGATGAGTCCCCCTTGTAGGGCTGTCAACAAATGCTGAAAAACTGTTTTAGGCGATTGCTTACACACGATTGCCAACGTTTCCAAGTCAAATTCAGCCCCAATACAAGCGGCTGATTGGAGCAACTGCCGTGACACTTCTGGTAGCTGCTTCAACTTGTTCAGCAGCAACTCCACCACATTATCAGTAATATTCAACGCTCGAATCTGATCAAGATCCCACCGCCAACGCAGGCAATCGGCATCAAAGCGTAACAGCGTTTCGTTGTATAGCAAGCGCAGAAATTCACTCACAAAGAAAGGGTTGCCCCCAGTTTTACGCAGCACAAATTCAGCTAAGGGAAGAACCGCATGAGCCTCTCGATGAAGTGCCTCAGCAATTAACCTGCTCAACGGCTCCAGCGTGAGAGGCGATAAAACAATCTGATGCAGCACTGCCCCTTGCTTGCGTAATCCTTCCAGCGTGAGTACGAGTGGATGGGTTGGACTCACCTCATGATCTCGGTAGGCTCCAATCAAAAACAGAAATTGAGTTTGCTCATCCAGAAGTATCAATTCGATTAACTTCAGTGTGGCGGAGTCGATCCACTGTAAATCGTCCAAAAAGATGACCAGCGGATGTTCCTTTGAGCAAAATACCCGAATGAATTGCTGAAAGACTCGATTAAAGCGATTTTGAGCTTCCGTTGCCCCAACGTCTGCTACAGGTGATTGCTTACCAATAATTAACTCAACTTCTGGGATGACATCAATGATCAGTTGCCCGTTGCTTTCTAAGGCGTTTAAAAGTTGCGATCGCCATTGTTGCAATTGCTCGTCAGGTTCACTGAGCAAGTGTTGCATCAGTTGTCGTAGTGCATCGGCGATCGCGCTGTAGGGAATGTTGCGCTGAAATTGGTCAAACTTACCAGAGATAAAGTATCCACGCTTTGCTGTAATTGGTTTGTAGAGTTCTTGTACTAACGCCGATTTACCCACTCCCGAATAGCCAGAGACTAGCATCATTTCGGAGGACGCAGGGACAGCGGAATGTGGGGACGTGGCAATATTACTCGTCTCTTCCTCTCCCTCTCTCTCCCTCTCTGGGTCACTCCCTCCTGCTACTCTTTCAAAGGCTGCCAATAAAGCGGCAATCTCCGCATCGCGCCCATACAGTTTTTGGGGAATTTGAAACTGGTCTGAGATATCTTGCAGCCCCAGTTGGATGTAATTAATTTGACCGCTTGCTGATAATTGTTCAGTGCACTGTTCCAAATCTACTTTGATGCCCCAAGCACTCTGATAGCGATCTTCGGCATTCTTTGCCATCAGCTTCATGACAATGTCTGAAACAGGTTTGGGAATGGTTGCATTCAGTTCGTGCAGTGGAACAGGTTGTTTTGCAATATGACAGTGGACTAATTCCAGGATATCGGTTGTTGCAAACGGTAACTGTCCAGTCAGTAATTGGTAAAACGTGACGCCGAGGGAATAGAAATCGGTGCGGTAATCAAGTGCACGGTTCATCCGCCCAGTTTGTTCTGGAGACACGTAGGCAAGGGTGCCCTCTAACCCATGAGGGCTCTTGAATAGGGGATTGGTGCGATTGAATTGGGTGGCAATCCCAAAGTCGATAATTTTAACAACGCCAGTCTCTACATTAAGAACGATGTTTCCAGGATTAATATCTTTGTGAATAATATGTGCGGCATGGATGTTGCCCAGAATGTCGGTGAGGGCGATCGCCAGTCGTAAAAAAGTGGCTAGAGGCATCGGGCAAAAGCCTGGTTGCTTCCTCATCCATTGCTCTAAAGACTCTCCCCCAAAGTCTTCTAAGAGAATCACAAGCGTGCGCTGGTAGTCTTGCTGGCTGTAGGCCTTGACTACGCCTTCCAGATCAAGAGAATGGGTAATTTCATACTCTTGTTTGTACCGGATTAATTCTTGAGGGGAGGGATAATCTTGCTTGAGCAGTTTGACAACGATCGCTAACCCATCGTCTCTCATACCCCGATACACCCGAGAATGAGTACTTTCATAGATCGTGTCTTGGATGGTAATACCAGGCAGAGCAATCATAGAACGTCTCTGGGTAAATCAAAATGGAGCACACCTCAAACTATAGAGGAATCATCACGCTTTTGGACGACAAAGCCCTTCCAATTCATCGCTTCAATCGACAACTCCAGCACAGGATTTGTTGACACTTCTGGTGTGTGGTACAGAATGAAGCGGCCTTCTGGCTGTGTTACGTAGAACAGCTTCTCACGCCTGGTTCCTAATATTGCTTTTCGGCCGCCAACAGCACGCTGGCATTCGACATCCGGCTTCACCCGATTTTGCTCCTAGACTGGTGCCAACCTCAACAGTGCCTTAAACGCTTTGCGGCTGAATTCTGCCATGGCTCGCAGGCGGCAATCCTGGTTGAAAACGCGGTCTAGACTCCATATGGGTAGAACACCGGTGACTGCTGGCTATTATCCCTTGCTTCCCAACCAGTCCATTAAATTGGTATTAGCTAGCCCCTTGAACACCCTATGGGGCATCCTCAAAAACCACTGGGATAGAAGCATTCTGGATGAAATTGCGCCCGCTGTGAAGCTTACCTCAACCGGGATCTGGAAGGGGCAGGATCCTGTAGTTCACCTGGTCATCTAAACTTATCCAACTACAGTGAAATTGACCAAGCACACGATGGTTGCGGTGGAAGCTCACATCCACCGTTTGATGAAGTGAGTCGTTAATGATGAAGAACTCAATTCAGGCAAGTAGTTTGCTGATATTTTGTATCATCACAAGCTGGAAACGGAATGATCTGTTGTCTGGAAGCCCCTGATGTTAGATAAACTGAGGCCGTAGAAAAAATATGACCTGAAGGATAAACCGAAATTCAGTTTGGTGAAAAATTTTGCATAATAAAAGTCTTAAGCGCACTAGAGAAATTGCTATGATACCAATTCAAAAAGCCTTTTTTGCTGCTTTGCCACTGTCAATAGCGGCTATTTCTTTGGTTTCAACGCCTGCCTGGGCGCAATTTTCCTTAGGGATCGGCGTCGGCGTCGGAGGTATTGGATGGCACCATCATCATGATGGTGGCGTCTTCTTCGGTATCAGCCCCACGATTGTGATTCCGTCTGCTTCACAACCGGCTTACCAGCCCCCTCAACCTACTTGTAAAGCGCTACCGCTAAAACAGGGTGAACCACCGTTCGATAGTGAAACAAAGCCAGTCCTTGTTAAAGCTCATTGGGAGTATTTACCGGATGGTCAGGAGCGCTGGGTGTTTGATCATTATGAGTGTCGAAAGGATTAATGGACATAAAGCAGATATCACGTCTAACCCGTGAGTTTTCCTTTACAACAGAAGTATATTGACTTCACTATTGTTTGTGAGCGAATCAGCAATGATGGGGGCACACTGAAGAAAAAATGGTCACCACGTATGTCCCAGCCAAAATCAGAAGCCCTTAATCACATGTTCCTGCCGCGGAGTCGCTACCGGGGAACATTCACTCCCAGCAACCTGGTCTTCAACGCCAACCTGCAAGAGTTTGCCCACCGCATCAACTATATCTGTGCGCTTGAGAGTAACGGCAAGCTTGCACCCGATGAAGCATACCGTCAGATCCAGGAGCTATGGCAAGCATTGAAAGCGAGCAAAAAGGCTTTGGGCATTGGGACAGAACCACCCATCAGCTAATCGGTGCCTTCCTCAATTAAACGCTTCAGGGTCTACGCTCAGTAGAATAGTGGGCTGTTGATCAACTTCATGTATGCTGATTTTTACCAGTGGCACTACAGCCGCTTCTAGCCATCAACCTTGGTAAAAAAAATGACCGCAATGGTAGCGGGTTGTGTAAGAAGTCTGTGGAATGTACGCTGGGCAGCTTGTGCTAAGCCCATTCATGATTGTGCTGTTGTTCCTGTACTACAGATATGAGTTGTAATCCAGCTGTCCCCCTGTCATCAAACCAGACTGCTGACGCTGAGCAAGGTACACGAACAACCACCCTGCTCCAGTCTCGCCATACATTACTGGAAATGGTCTTAGATGGGATGCCTCAGTGTGTTTTCTGGAAAGATCTGAACTCTGTCTACTTAGGATGCAATCGTCGCTGGGCAGAGATTGTTGGTTTTGGCGATCCAGCGGCGATCGCCGGTAAAACAGATCATGATTTACCCTGGGCAGAGGGAGAAGCCGATTGCTATCGCGCACACGATCAGCAGCTTATCTTAGCGGGAGAACCTGAACTGCACGGGCTGTCTGGGCGGCTGAAAGCCAATGGTGAACAGCTCTGGTTCGATGCCAGCAGAATTCCTCTGGTGGATACAAATGGCCAGACACTTGGTATTCTTTGCATTTTTGAAAACATTACGGAGCGCCGGCAGGCGGCAGAGAAACTGAATCAAAGCGCTGAACTTTTGCAACTGGTTCTGGATAATATTCCGCAGGCAATTTTCTGGAAAGATCGCCACTCGGTCTACATGGGCTGTAACAAGAACTGGGCCTTGGCGGCTGGACTGAGGCATTTTCAAGACGTTGTCGGCAAAACGGACTTTGAGCTGTTTTGGACGCCGGAAGAAGCGGCGATGTATTGTGAGCAAGACCGTCAGGTGATGGAAACTGATATCCCTGTCCTCCATTTGATTGAGCAACGTCTGCAAGCAGATGGCAAACAAGCCTGGATTGATGTCAACAAAATTCCCATTCATGATGGCGAAGGAAGTGTCATCGGCATTTTAGGGACGATCGAAGACATTACCGATCGCAAGCAGGCAGAGGTCGCGCTTTTGGCATCCGAGCAGCAGTTACGCCAGCAGACCCAACAGCTTGAACAAACGCTGCATGATTTGCAGCAGACCCAGACCCAGCTTGTCCAAACGGAAAAGATGTCGAGCCTGGGACAATTAGTGGCTGGCGTGGCCCATGAAATTAACAATCCAGTGAATTTTATCTATGGCAACCTGAACCACGCCCACACCTATACGCAGGACTTGTTGAGGTTGATTCAACTTTACCAGCAGCATCACCCCAATCCAGCGCCAGCGGTGCAGGCCGAGGCAGAAGCAATCGACCTGGATTTTCTGCTGGAGGATCTGCCAAAACTCCTGGCCTCAATGAAAGTTGGTGCAGAACGCATTCAGCAAATTGTGCGATCGCTCCGCAACTTCTCGCGCATGGATGAGGCCGCAATGAAAGCGGTTGATCTTCACGAGGGCATTGAGAGTACGCTGCTGATTCTTCACAATCGCCTGAAAGCAAGATCTGGGCACCCCGGCATTCAGATCGTGAAGGCATACGGTGATCTGCCAAACATTGAATGTTATGCTGGACAACTCAACCAAGTGTTCATGAATGTACTGGCAAATGCGATCGATGCACTGGATGAAGCGGTCGCCAATGGCCGATGGTCTCTGAGCGATGGTGCACAATCGGTGCATGAGCAAGAGCCCACAGACAATACACCACCAACAATCACGATTCGGACAGAGCAGGTAACGGCTGAACGGGTGGCAATTCGGATTTTCGATAACGGGCCTGGCATGTCCGAAGGCGTCAGGAAACGGCTATTTGACCCGTTCTTTACCACCAAACCCGTGGGGCATGGTACAGGACTTGGGCTTTCAATCAGCTACCAGATCGTGACTGAAACGCATAAAGGGACATTTCAGTGCTACTCAGAGCCAGGAAAGGGCAGTGAGTTCAGGATTGAGATTCCAATGCGCCAAAGCTAGAGAAGGGGAAAGGCGCTGGGAAGAACTGTATTGCCAGCACCCGATCGCTACTTCGTTTCGGCCAGTAGGGTTTTCAACGCCTCGATGCCAACCTGGGCGACTTCAATATCCTCTTCATCGCTACCGGAACCAACCCCGATCGCCCCGATGACCTCACCATCGATGATGATTGGAAGTCCGCCCGCAATCGGTGCGTAACGTAGCCCCGTGGCCAACGCAATGCCCACCCCAAGTTCAGTCGGGAGTGTCCCAGTCGATGTGCGGTGAGATGCCGCCGTAATGGCTTTTTGGATCGCCGAGTGTTGGCTTAACACTTTGGCCCCTTCCATCCGTTCAAAGGCCAGTAGATTTCCGCCGCGGTCAACAATGGCGACACATTGAGGGACACCCATTGTCTCAGCATGGGCGATCGCGGCTCTTAGCACCACTCGCGCACCCGCGATCGACAAATCCAACACCTTGTTTACATACATTCGTATACGCTCCATTAACGAAATCAATATTACCTGCTGATCACAGCAGACTATCTGTGGGGATCATCTCCTTCTGATGCAGGATGAGGGTTAAAATTTGCCAGTTACCGTTCCGATTCTGCACCCTCAAATTTTTGAGGCAGAGTCAATCGCGGGGTGAATCTATCCCTCACGGGATGGTTAGGGTGTATCAAGATTCTACGTATTTTTGGGATCGCCAAGAACACCCTCAACTAGCCAATCGATCGTTTCCAACTGTGGGTCTTGCAGCGTGTACTGCTTCCCAGCGGGAATAACTACTTTCCCTTTGTTATCTTTAAGCTCACCCTTAAAAATCACTAAACTACCGTCAAGCAACTTTGCTTTTGCGGAGTCTGCCGCTTTTTTAGCGGCTTCGCTGACCGCTGGCCCATACGGCGAATTTTTGCAGTAGCCCTCCTTCAGCCCACCTCGAATCATGTGAGGAATGCCGCCATTCATCAACGTTTTTCCCGCACGGATCATCTCAACGTAGTTGGTGTA
>JAJPKC010000270.1 GCA_021323955.1 Oscillatoriales cyanobacterium Centralia_MAG_596
CCATGGAAGACGAACCGCGTGTCATTGAGCTACGGGGCGATGATGTCTACAAAGTGGCTCATGCCTATGGCACCAACGGCATCATTACTGAACTGGAAATTCCCCTCGCGCCTGCCTATGCCTGGGCAGAGGCGATCGTGGCCTTTCCTGACTTCATGACGGCCGCTCGCTTTGGGCAGGCATTCAGCGACAGCGATGGCATCATCAAAAAGCTAGTCTGCATCTGCGCTGACCCCATTCCGGCCTACTTTGCGGCGTTTCGCACCGTTATACCAGCGGGAAGCCACTGCGCGTTGGTGATAGTCGCAGAGTCAGCGTTGGAACCCTTTGCCGAACTGGTGAAAGAATACAACGGTACAATCTGCCTGCAAAAAAGCGCTCAAGAAGCTAGCAAAGGCACCACGCTCGTGGAATATTCCTGGAACCACACCACCCTTCATGCCCGTAGCGTTGATCCCTCGATCACCTACCTCCAGACCATTTTTCCACCAGACAAAACGCTGAAGCTGGTCGAACACCTGTATCAGCATTTTGGTGATGAAGTGATGATGCATCTAGAATTCATTCGCATTGGTGGCGAGGCCGTTCCCGTTGCGCTGCAACTTGTGCGTTACACCACACCCGATCGCCTCGCTGAGATCATCCGCTATCACGAAGATAATGGCGCATTCATCGCCAATCCCCATACATACATCCTGGAAGACGGTGGCAGAAAAACCGTTGACATCGAGCAACTGCGCTTCAAGGAAATGGTTGATCCCTATGGATTGCTCAATCCCGGCAAAATGCGAGCCTGGACAGAGAGAACGTAAGGCAGCGAAACTCAGGAACTTTCACAGCCAGAGCGCTATGATTGTACTGAGGTTAAGTTGTGTAAAGAAAGTTGACGATAACCGTTAAGTCACCGGATCACGTCACGCTGCCAACCACCTGGCACGCGCTCAATCCCGTCTGGCAGGGAGATGAAGCCGACGTACAGCAAGGGCTTCCCCACGGGAAACTATCCCCAACCTGGCAAATGCTGCTGCTCGGCGATGGGTCCCCGACCCGTCATCTCCAGTTGCTCACGGGTGAACCCACCGAAGTCGATGTCATTGATATGTCCGCGATCGGGATGGATCGGGATCAGGCACCCAGTCAACTGCAGGTCGTACCCGGGCCGCGTGTGCGTCGGCAGGTCTGGCTACGAACGGCATCGGGACAGCGCCTCGCCTACGCGACATCCTGGTGGGAAGCGAGCCATGTCGATGAGTATTTGCAAAATCGATCGCTTCCCATTTGGGCCAGCCTTGCCCGCCTGCGGACAGAACTGTATCGCGATGTCCAGGGCATCTACTACGGACACTCAACCGCGCTAGAGCAAGCATTTGGGCAAGCGGGGCCACTTTGGGGGCGTCACTATCTGTTTTGGCACCACGGTCAACCACTGACCCTGATCTATGAGGTGTTTTCACCCTACCTGTCGAAATATTTAGGCCCCCCGTAAGACATGGGATGCGATCATCGGCGGATCCCCTCATCCCAATCCAGCACTGACTGATAGCGCCCCTCTAAAGTTGGGCATCCCCTATCAATTGCGCTATCCTGGGCAATATTAGCGAGTTTATGACAACCATTTCATCTTTGGAGAACGCAACATGGCTTGGCGCGGGTCTACTTCTCCCACAGACCGGATTTTTGCTTCTTTGGTTTACCTGCTACCGCTGCTGGACGTGATTGGGTTGGTCTACGGGGTGATTGGTAGTGGCTCCTTTCTGAGTCCAGTGCTCCGAGCGATCGCGATACCGTTGATGCCCCTGTTGAGCATCTACTACGGCTTCGGCGGATTCATGCCACTCATCATATTCTTTGCGCTCTTTCTGTTGGTTGTGCGAAACGAGTCGATCGTTCACTTCATCCGCTTTAATGCGATGCAATCGATTCTGTTTGGCATCGTATTAAGCCTGTTCTCAATCTTGTGGCGCTACATTTTCGCGTCGTTTCTGAGTGGTACTCTGCTGGAGCAAACCCTCTTCAACACAATCTTCTTAGGGGTTGTCGTCGGAGTAGGGTATTCAGTCGTTCAGTCTGCATTAGGACGGTATGCTGAGATTCCAACCATTTCAGATGCCGCTTACACCCAGGTGCGCTAAGTCCACGTCACCAAAGAAGGTTTGGAATTGGACGTCCATATCTCAGGCTCATGCCTGGATGCTTTTCCCATCAATGACTAATGACGTTTGATTTTTGACCCCTATTCATGACGCGCTGTACCAAGCAAATCCTGAGATCAATCTATTGATAAAGGCGCTCTCAAAGGGCGTCTTTTTTGTCTACTGCGGCGTCTCAACACTCACTTCAGGGGAAGGCGATCGCGCCGCAATCGTGTTGTTCAAATAGCCAATGCCCTCAATCTCAACGCGAACGCGATCGCCAACCTGTAGCGGGCCAACACCCTCTGGAGTTCCGGTCAGCACGACATCTCCTGGCAAAAGCGTGATCGCTTGACTGATATAAGACACCAGGACATCAGGCGGAAATACCATCTGATCAATAAAGGCCGACTGTACAGGCTTAGCATCATCATTCACGAAGGTTTGCAATCGCGCCCCTGGGCTAACCTCTCGTACGATCCATGGCCCTAACGGGCAAAACGTGTCAAAGCCTTTAGCACGCGTCCACTGCCCGTCCTTACTCTGTAAATCACGAGCCGTCACATCGTTGGCGATCGTATAGCCCCAAATTTTCCCCTGCGCCTGTTCCGGTGTACAGTCCACACAGCGATCGCCAATAATCAGCGCCAGCTCTCCCTCATAATCCACTCGCTGGGACTGCGAGGGATATAAGATCACACCCTCTGTCGCAATCACAGCCGTTGGCGGCTTGGTAAACAGGAGCGGTTCAGCCGGTACAGGGGTGCCCATTTCGGCAGCATGATCGGCATAGTTCTTGCCAACCGCTACAATCTTCGACGGCGCACAGGGGGCCAAAATTCGATAGTCGTCGGCAGGCAACTCAAGGTCTGTCGTTTGCCCATTGAGCCATGGCGGTGCATCCAAAACCGATACCTCTCGACCAAGCTGAAGCAGTCCATAATAAATTTGCCCGTCTGCTGCCTGAACCCGGACATAGCGCTGTGCCATAACTTAACCGATCCCTCACAGATCGAGAAATGAAATAAAGACTTTAACGACAACAAACCCTGTATCGATTGGTTTATCAACTGATTCTGCCATTTGCAGCGGGTTAATTAAACCCACCCCTCCAGTTTCAGGCATAGCGGCATCAGCAATTCATCACGAATGCTTATATCGCTTTGCTCAGACGGCCTCGAACACAGCCCATTGTTCAAATAGCGAAACCGGATGAGCATGCTGACTCGCCCCACCCCACTACTAGATCGCAACGGCGATCGTCTCTGATTTTCGCGTTCATCACGACCAGGGCCAAAAAACGATACAATAGAAACCCCTTGCTTCTAAAAGACTAGAAGTGTTAGACGTGAGTGGCTTCAGCATTCGGCCTGTCAAGCGGCATTGATGTAACCTGACAGGCCAACCCCTTGGCCAACCGCGTCGACGCTCCTTTTAGCAGCCACCAGTCCACAAGGAGACCTTCAAATATGGCATATCTCTACGAAACAATGTACATCCTGCGCCCTGATTTGGGTGAGGAAGCGGTTGACCAGGCGATCGAGAAGTACCAGGCAATTTTGCGAGACAACGGAGCCACTATTCTGGAAATCCAGCATCGCGGTCGGCGGCGATTGGCCTACGAAATTAAGAAACATCGCGAAGGCATCTACATTCAGGTTAACTATCAAGGCGACGGCAGCCAGGTGGCGCTGGTAGAGCGGGCGATGCGCTTGAGCGAAGAGGTCATCCGCTTCCTGACCGTCAAGCAAGACGTGCCTGCCCCCGAAAAGGCAGTTGCCGAAGCTTAGCCGTTGCGCACTCATGGCCGTGGTTAGTATCGGCGATCGGCGTTGGTCAATCGATCGCTGATACTCCCGTGAACCACCAGATAATAGCCGAGCATTGATTGTGGCACCCGTTATCTGACTGGTTCTGACATCGCTTAGTCTGCTTACACTGAAGAGGTAGGGTTCACTATTCACTAGCGATTAACGAATTCGGGGCAAACCCATGAAGCTCTCCAAAAAGAATCTCTATCATCGACTGGAGCATGTTTACGATGTGATCATCGTGGGTGGTGGTGCAGGCGGGCTGGCCGCCGCAATTTATTTACAGCGCTACCGCCTTTCGTGTTTGGTGATCGAAAAAGGACGGGGACGGTCTTTCTGGATGCAAGACCTCCGCAATTATCTGGGACTGCCGCCTGATACCCCAGGGCGAACCCTGCTCCAACAAGGGCAGCAGCACGTTCAGTCACTGAATGGCGATTATCTGCCCGGCTTCGTCGAGGCAGTACACGACGAAGGCGATACCTTTGCCGTCAAGGTGAAAATCGGGAAGCAAGACAGCATTTATCCGGTATTCCGAAGTAAATACGTCATCGCAGCCAGTGGCATTATCGACAATTTGCCGCAGCTCGAAAATATGCAGAATGTCTATGACTACGCTGGCTACAATCTGCACGTTTGCCTGATCTGTGACGGCTACGAGATGGCTGACAAGAAGTGTGGGCTGTTTGTCGGGAGTGAATCTGCCATTAATACGGCCTTTGTGCTGAACTGGTTTACCCCGTACATCACCGTCTTTACCCAGGGATTGTGTGAGGTCAGCTCAGAAATGCGCCAGAAGCTAAAAGAACACGGCTATCCGCTCATTGAAGCGCCGATCGCCAGGTTTTTAGGCGAGAACCATGAGATGACTGGCGTTGAATTAATCGATGGGACGACGGTTGAGCTTGAAACGGGGTTAGTGTCGATGGGATCGCACTACTTCAACGAGTACCTCAAGGGGCTGGATTTGCAGTGGAATGGTGAAAATTTGGTTACAGACGGTATGTGCCGGACATCGCATCCACGCCTTTTTGCCATTGGTGATTTAAAAGAAGGTCTCAATCAGGTATCAATTGCGGTTGCAGATGGTACATTAGCTGCAACCGCAATTTGGCGGGAGATTCGCCGCGCCTCTTCCCCCCGTCGCTGGGAATCTCACTTAACCCAGTCTGATGCTATTGAAACCGGAGTTGTAAAGACGTGACTTATTCTGAAAATCAAACTCTTCCCGATTTGCAAACTGAGGCTGCACGTCTCCGCGAAGAGTTGCAAATGCGCGATAACCTGGTGCAGCAGCTATCTCAGGAGCTATTTCGTCTGGTGAAGGGCAACGCCACCTTCATGCCTGCTCCCGAAGTGTCCGAGCGGCACCTGGCTGAGGTACGCGCTCTACGGGAGCAATTGCAAGGTGTCGAACAGCAGGTTACTTTCTATCAAGAGCAAATTAGCGATCGCGATACTGAAATTTACCAGCTCCGTCAGTCGGTGCAGGAATTGACGGATCGCTCTCGGATGCTGGAGCAAGTCGTACAGGAATTGCCCAAAATTTATCGGCAGAAGTTTGCCGAGCGGATGGCCCCCATTCGCGAGAAAGTAACCCAGATTCAGCGCGAAAATCGTCAGCTTCATGCCGAGCTGCAGAGCGTTAGCTATCGTCTGGCAGTCCGAACACGGCGTCAGACCCATTTAGATCTTCCCAGCTTCCCAAAAGGCATGGGCGCGTCTCTGCCGAGCTTTGGGAATGTCTAACCGGCGTCTCAGATTACCTTTCTTCATCAGCAGTCGGCAGTTGGCGATCGACCGTCATTACCCTGTCAATTACGGATTGTCTTTTAAGACTTTTACAGTTTGATGCCTCAGGTATTCATTGTGGCGGAGTCCGGGCTTTCCCCGATGGCCGCTCAAATTGTAGCCACTTTTAAGCACACCATTTTGACGGAATCAACGTCTGTCACTTTGGACGATATTACGGTGGTTACAGCGGCTGATTTAACCGCCGAACCTGAGGCTCTGCCCGATCGCCTGCTCTGTCCACTCACCCTTGATTTGCCAGAATCACTAACGTTTCCAGGACATACCGTTTACGCTGCCTGCCGCCACATCGATGAGCTGCGGCAACAGCTGGAGCAATGGGGTTATGCCACAGGAGACGGGAACCTCTGGTTGCCGATCGTCCTTACAGCGAAAGGGCCACTCTACGCTGAGGTCATCGGGATCGAAGCCGATACTACACCAACCAAGTACGCATCCGAGCCACGCTACATCCAGCCAGTTCACCTCACAGATGCCCAGCGTCAACCGCTATACGCTCTGGGCCAACGGCTGCTGCAAGCGCTGGCCGCTCCCCCCTCAGTTTACCTATTGCAATTTACCTGGCAAGCAGACGCCATTTGCTTCGATCGCCTGCTGCCGTTCCCGGATGGGCCCGCCATCGCCAGTCTCGGCGTTCAAACGCCCGACCTATTTGTCTGTCACTGGTATTGCATCATCGGTAAACCAATCACTGATATCACGATCACGTCCGGGTGAGATCAAAGCGGTCAGGTGTTCGCGACGATCCAACATTGTGCAGATGAACGCCACCGTACCGTGATGCATACGTATAGATAGTTGCAGGATCGAATGCTGTAACGCGCGATCGACCCGTTGCGCCTCAGACTCTACTGATCGCTTTTTGCACGCTCAATCGTTCCCTATCTCCGTAATCTCTCTGGTAGTGTCATTCAGGGGGATCAAAGTTCAGTAATCTCTCTTGCCTACCCGCGTTCATCCCTCGAATTGTTAGGGAACGATGTGTATAGTTTAAAACCCCTTGAGGTATGGCAAGGGCTACACGGTGACACACGGGGGCTACAGGTCAGAATGATAAACCCGGACAATCGACTATTTTGTCGCCTTGACGGTTTAACCGTCTCAGCAAGAGAACAGCAACGTCTGTCGGCGATCGCAGCGCTCAGTTTACTGGAGCCGAACAACATCCCCGTATTTGATGAAGCGACTCAAACAGTGGCTCATTTTGTCGATGCTCCTGTTTGTACCCTGAGTTTAATGATCCAGAACTGCCAACGGTTCAAATCATCCATTGGGCTGTCTCGCTTAGGCTCAATGAACGAATTAGCCATCTCCCGCCAATGTCTGCGGTCCGAGTCCTTTTGTACCCACGTCGTCGATAGCCACCAGGTACTTGCCATCGAAGATACGTTTGTCCATCCGGCCTTTGCCAATAACCTGTTAACACAGCAATACGGTGTGCGGGCGTATCTCGGTGTACCGTTGATGACATCCAGTGGCCTTTGCATTGGTTCGCTCGCCGTGATGGACTTAAAGCCACGCCAATTTACCATCCAAGAGATTGAATTTATGGAACTGACTGCTCGTTGGAGTATGAGTGAATTTGAACGGCAGCAGGCCATTAAAAATCAGGTCGTGCGATCAACAACAGCCAGTCGTGACGACGATCGCAAGGATACGACTGACACCCCCAGCGTAAACGCCCAGGGGACTCATCCCAATTCATTGGTCACAAATCAGATTAAGGTCGAACTACTCAGCCAACTCACCCAGGAACTACGCACGCCACTCACATCCGTCATGGGTATGGCAAGTGTACTTACCCGTGAAATTTATGGGCCGTTAACCCATAAGCAAAAAGAGTACCTGGACATCATTCATCACAGCGGGCAATATCTGCTGTCGCTGGTCAATGAGATCCTGGAACTATCCAGCTTAAAAGATGGCAGTCATGGGCTGAATCTTACCTCTGTTGATATTGAAATGCTCTGCCAGCAGGCAATCAACACGTTAGAGCAGGCAGCTTTTCGGCGCGAACAGCAAATTCGTCTATCCGTAGAACCGGGGCGACGGATCTGGCTGTTAGATAAAGACAAGGTTCGGCAGCTCCTTTACCATTTGACATTCAGCGTGATTCAGTCATCCAATGCTGGCAGCATCATTCGCCTACATGTGTCCCATCGGGCTAACAATCTTGTGATTTCGATTTGGATGTCGCACCCGTGGTTGGGCGAAGGATTACCCTATGCTGACATCACGGCTCAGTCATTGCTCATGCCGATCGCCGCAACCAGCGACGCTGAGTTCCTTGCGAGACGCAGCAAGCCATCGCTTGAGAGAGGCGAAACCAACCGCCCAGCAGACAACGATGCTTTTTCGATCAGTACAACAGACTCGACGATACCGCTACGCCACAGTACCCACGAAGCATCACCAACGGCCAGCCTCAATCGCAATCTGGGTCTGCTGCTCAGCCGCCAGTTGATCGAAATGCATAGCGGCCAAATCACCATTCAGGGGGCTGCAGAATCAGGCTATCGCTACGTCATTAGCCTACCGCAGCTATCAGAAACAGGCGTGGTTGCCCATTCGGTATGACTTTTTGGATTATCGATCGCTCACAACACAAATGTTGCAGTGAAGGTGTCACCACCAGTGCCGATTCAAGACACCGCTTTTGCAAATTCGATACAACTCCCATCCCCTGTGCCCACCTGTGAGTGCAGGGAAGCATGAGAAGCGTAAAAGCCCTCACCCAGCCTTGGGAGAGGGCTTAAAGCCAGCGGCATACTAGAAAAAGTGAGGGCCAGTGAGCAGCTTGCACAGCCGATTGGGTGAGACAGCATCAACCCAGTTTCATCAGTGAACGTCAGCCGTTACTGTCTCGTTGAGTCATCGGAC
>JAJPKC010000620.1 GCA_021323955.1 Oscillatoriales cyanobacterium Centralia_MAG_596
GAGCGGAATGCGCACAACTTCCCCCTCGACCTGGCGGCTGGCGAAGTGGCTCCTGTTGCCATCGCGGCTCCCAGCATCAACGGTTAATTGCTGTTCTTTTGAGCGCAGTGGTTGTTAGTTAATATTGCAAAGGGCAAGGGGTACTCTTTAAAGAGAGTACCCCTTGCTTTTAGAGGACTATGCGGCGGTTCTTTAGTGCGCCATTACAAGTTTTTACCTGCATAGTCTTAACTTTCGGTAATCAAATGTGCCATGATTACGGCGAGGACTGAGACAAGCAAGCGGTGCCGTTCAATATTTCGCGATCGTTCCACTCCTGAGTCTTACCCCAGAAAAGGCATGTTTAGAAAAAATAGTTCCCCCCCACCGTCCAAAACCTTACCAACCTACATTGCACCGAACAGCGAGTTTCAAGGGACTCTTCACGTGGAAGGAGATTTGCTGGTAGATGGCATTATTCATGGCACGGTTGAAGTTCGGGGCGACATGCAAATTTCAGAGAGTGGGCTGATTGAGGGGCCAGAAGTACGGGCTAAAAATCTGACTGTGCATGGCGTACTAAAAGCGCGCGTGCTGGTGGAAGGGAAGCTGACTCTGAGCCGAACGGCACGATTAGAAGGTGATGTCAACGCCAGTGCACTTAGTGTGGAAGAAGGTGCTTTCTACGTTGGCTATATTGAAACGGGCGAAACAAAAGCACTACCAGGTCTGCGGACGCGACCAGAACTAGCAGGCAGTGGCGATCCTTACAGCGGCGGGCTTGGCAGCTAATTGTTGCGCTTATGACGCTGACGCAGGTTTGGGGCGCGCTGCTAATTTTTATCGTTTGTCCACTACTGGGTGGACTACCCTTAATTGACTGGATCACGCGTGCATTAGCAGACCAACGGCTTGCAAACCTGGGCACTGGGAACATCAGTGTTTCAGCAGCTTTTTATCATGCTGGACGACTGGCGGGTGTACTTGCGGTTTTATCAGAAGCAATTAAAGGGATTACCGCTGTTCTGCTAGCGCGGGCATTTTTTCCGTTTGATCCCGCCTGGGAAATGATGGCGCTTATCGCACTGGTTGTAGGGCGTTACTGGTTTGGTAAAGGTGCTGGAACAACGAATGTGGTGTGGGGTTACATTGCCCATGACCCGATCGCGGCTGGTTTCGTCTTGCTCATTAGTGGTGTCAGCTTCACCATTCTGCGCAAGCGGCAGTTGGGGCGATTGGGCGTTTTAGTCATTTTTCCGCTCGTTACGGCCTTGCGCCATCCTCTAGATCGGGGATTGATCGGCGCTACAGTGCTCCTGGCGGTTTTGCTCGGCTGGATTTATGCCAAAATCCCTGACGACCTGGATCTCACACCGCAATCAGCACAGTCAGATTCACAGTCAACGTTCAAATTTTTTCGGGGCGATCGCGCCCTCCGTTCGCTCGATGACGCACTTGATCCCAATAAAGTTGGCCAAAAAGCCGCGACGCTGTCTCACTTGAAACGTCTGGGCTACCCGGTACCAATGGGGTGGGTGCTGAGTCCCGGTGACGACCCGGAAACGCTATTTGCACGTCTCAAGCCATCGCCCAAAGCGCCGCTTGTTGTGCGGTCGTCGGCGGTAGGGGAGGACTCGGAAACCGCATCAGCAGCCGGACAGTACGAATCTATCTTGAGTATTACTCGGCGTGAACAGTTGCTACCGGCTGTTTCCCGTTGCTTTGCGTCTTACAACCAGACAGCAGCCATAAAGTACCGACGCGATCGCGCATTACCCGATGCCGCAATGGCAGTCTTGATCCAGCAGCAGGTGCGGGGTGTTTTTTCTGGCGTTGCCTTCAGCCGTGATCCAATTGCGCGGCAGGGCGATGGGGTGGCGATCGAGGCTCTGCCCGGAAATGCTTCCCAGGTTGTATCAGGTCAGGTCACACCAGAACGGTACGAGGTGATTGTACCCGCGATCGACTTCAAACCCGTTACAGTACAGAACCCTTCTGGCTGGATGTTGCCCGACGATATCACCCTGACCGTCAACGGCAGTGGCTCAGTGCCATCCCGACTCATTCAGCAGGTTGCATTTCTGGCAAGACGTTTAGAAGCCCAGCAGGGCATACCTCAGGACGTGGAGTGGAGCTACGACGGCAAACAACTCTGGCTGCTGCAAACTCGACCCATTACCACCCTCCTACCCATCTGGACCCGCAAAATCGCGGCAGAAGTCATTCCCGGCTTGATTCATCCACTAACCTGGTCAATCAACCAGCCATTGACCTGCGGTGTCTGGGGCGATTTGTTCACTCTAGTTTTAGGCAACCGCGCCCAAGGACTCGATTTCAATGCAACGGCTACCCTCCACTATTCCCACGCCTATTTCAACGCTTCGCTGCTGGGGCAGTTGTTTCGACGGATGGGGTTGCCGCCTGAAAGCCTGGAGTTTCTCACAAGAGGCGCAAAATTTAGCAAACCACCCCTGCGATCGACGCTACGAAACGTGCCAGGACTCCTGCGCTTAGCCAACCGAGAATTACGGTTAGAAAAAGATTTTCGTCAAGCGTCTCGTCGCAACTTTGCGCCTGCTTTGGCAGAGTTCTCTCAACAACCCGCTACCGAGCTTGATCCATCAGCACTTCTGGCACGGATCGATCGCATCCTCACGCTTCTGCAAGCGGCTACCTACTACAGCATTCTCGCTCCTCTCAGTGCAGCACTGCGAAAAGGTATTTTTAAGATCACTGACGCCCAGTTAGACAACAGCGATACGCCAGAGATTGCGGCACTGCGATCGCTTCAGGCGCTGGCGAGAGAAGCGCGGGAGGTTTTGGAGAGGGAGTGGGGAGTGGGAAATGGGGAGTGGGAAGCAGAGGCAGCAGAACTCAAACCTCGAAACTCACCTTTTACACTGCTTTCAAATACTGCCAACGGGCAGACAATCCTGAAGCAATTTGACACACTGTTGGAGCAATATGGCTACTTGAGCGAAGTGGGAACAGATATTGCAGTGCCCACCTGGAAAGAAGATCCAGAGCCTGTGCGATCGCTGTTCGTCCAGTTTTGTCAAAACCCACCGGCGATCGCGCCTCGGATTGATCGCCCTACTGGCAACGTTAAGCGTGTGCAGCGCCGTCTCACGCTCAAAGGTCGAGTGACAGAAGTTTATAGTCGTTTGCTGGCAGAACTGCGCTGGAGTTTTGTTGCATTGGAAACCTATTGGCTGAAAGCAGGATTGTTGGCAGCACCAGGAGATATATTTTTCTTGACGTGGGAAGAGATTCGGGGCGTAGAGGGGATGGGAGATAGAGGGCAGGGGATGGGGGATGGAGAGGGGCAGAGGATAGAGCGCCAAGAGATACAGGACATTGTGGAGCAGCGGCGATCGCAATTGGAAGCCGATCGTCAACTTACGTCAGTGCCCTTTCTGGTATATGGCGACGATCCACCCGCACCGACAGTTAGTACCCACAAGGGACAGCCATCGCAGCAGTTGAAGGGCATTGGCGCGAGTCCGGGGCAGGTAGAGGGTACCGTTAAAGTGGTACGGAGTTTGACCAATTTGCCAGAGATCGATCGCGATACGATTCTCGTTGTGCCCTACACCGATTCGGGCTGGGCACCGCTACTGGCAAGGGCCGGAGGACTGATCGCAGAAGTGGGTGGAAGGTTATCACATGGGGCGATCGTCGCACGTGAGGACCGCATCCCTGCCGTGATGGATATCCACAACGCC
>JAJPKC010000287.1 GCA_021323955.1 Oscillatoriales cyanobacterium Centralia_MAG_596
CGACGGCTTGAGTGCGATCGATCACCCCTAATTTACTTAGAAGCCGATTAATGTGTGATTTGACGGTACTTTCGCCGATACTGAGACCCGTTGCTATCTCGGCATTGCTCATCCCTTTTGCCATCAACCGCAGTACCGCTAGCTCTCGTTCACTCAGTTCTACATGGTTCATGCGCTGCAGCAGTTTTGCTCCGGTATGGTCAAGTTAACCGGGATGTCGAATAGTTCTACTGGTTCAACGTCGATTGTTGTCGCGTAACACGCTTCATGGGCTCTGACGCTCTTTTGGTGAAGCCGATGTTTGCACAGCCTGAAACTCAAGCTTCATCTGATGCGCCTGAGCGCTCACGCCCCTTTTCACCAAAACATGGGAAGAGCCCATTTTTTGTGATACTCGACACCCGTCAACGCCAAAACACTGCTTAAATCTCGACCACTCCAGCCTCAACAAGCCGTTGTTCTAGAGGGTACAAGCAATCATCGTCGCTCACCAAATGACAAATTTCGGGGTCGCTGCTCAAGGCTTGAAGCGAATCATAGAGACGGTAGGCAGTTTGAGCCTCTACGGGGAGATCCCATGACACCAGGTAGAACTCAGACCAGAAGTTAAGCGGGGTCGTTTTGAGTAAGTCTCCAGCAACCGCTAACCGCGTCGCTCCATACTCTGTCCGTAGCAGTGCGGCAGCCCGATGCGCCAATGCCCACCACTCTGCTTTGCGTTGTGCGTCATGCTGGATCAGGGCGCGAGTGTGGATCAGGGCTTCCACCCACTGCTGCGGATGAAATAAACGCACTGCGTCTACCAGTCCCAGCGTCATCAGTAACATCCCCATCAGTCCGCGTATGCCGGCTTTGCCGCCGATCCAGGGCTTGCCATCCACCATTTCAAACTTGGATTCAGGCACCCAGTACAGGTAATCGGCAAAGGCGATCGCTGCTGGCTCTAGTCCGATCGAGAATTGGGTGGGTAGGTGATGCCAGTCGATGCCGTCTGCCGCTGCATGGGGGCGAGGCCGGGAGTCAAGCGCCGGGCTGACTTCAAACAAGTCCCAGTTGCCCCGATAGCCATTGTCTTGCTTGACCCACAGGCGATCCGGGAGGAAGGTCAGTCCTGGGATGCTGGAAACGGCATAGCGTCCGTGGGCATCGGCAAACCTGGTTTCGTAAGTGCCGTTGACCCAGCACTGAAACTCGATGCTTTCGCGTTCACTATCGACTGTCCACAGTTCTGGGACGCCTGCTGCCTGGTAGCGCGATCGCTTGACTTGCAGGTCATGGGCTTCGCAGCCCGGGGTGATGCACTCAACAACCACTTCGGCGACTCCGTCGAGGTAGTAGTTATAGAGCTGATTTCTCCCTGTGCTGCGATAGAACATGACATCGGGCATCAGGGCATCGTTCCCCAACCGATTCACGAAGGAGCCACCGATCACGTTGCCTAAGCGCTGGTGCTGATGGCTGAGTTGAAAGAAGGCCATGTGCAGCTCTTCTCGCACTTCTGAGCGTTTCCAGTGCCAGTGAGATTGCAAGGTCGGGGCTTCGGGCGTAAAGACAAAGGTGTTGGCCCAAGTGCGCTGCTGGGAGCAGTCGCTGGCGTCTAGAGGAGCGATGGGTGGGGCAGCAAAGGCGGCAGAGAGAGCTTGCCACCACAAAGTTTCCGGGGCAAGGGCAATCGCGGCTTCGAGTCCCCAGCCTCGCAAAAGCTGTTGCAGTAGGAGGCGGCTATGGGTCAAGCTCTTGCTGACAACCAGTTTGCCGTCGATCAGTTCGAGCTTGGCGCGGGGTTCCCACTGGCGATATTCGTCAAAAAGTTCAGCAGCCATGATTCTGCCCTGACAAAGATGCGGTGATTATAGTACATTCGCTCTGCACAGGGAATGGTGTCGGGATCTAGAGTCGCGCCTGCCGTTGAGGAGCAAGCTGTTGCCCAAAGGATCGATCGCCTCAATCATCCAGACCGAGGGCGACGAGAATCGAACCGTCTGTCCTAGATGTATGCGCGAGTGTCATGATTCTACGTCAGATCACCTGCCGCTGCCGCCGCTGCATGATGCCAACCGCCTGGGTTTGCACTTGTGCAGCGCTTTGGAACAATGTTAGTCGTGACGGTCAACAAGACACATTAAAAACGCTTTGGTGTATAGGCAAATCATTAGGAGTGCGTGGCAAGGAAGTCCCTGATCGCCTCAAAATACTGATTGGTTACTCCATAGGTTGTGGCTCAACCGTTACGGCTTGCCCTTTCGCCTTCAGTAAACTTCGGATCAATTTTCCCCACGTGCGTTGTATTGTCGGTTGTTGCATGAAGAGGTGCGTCACGCCAAAGGCCTCGTGATACGCACAGACATCTTCCAGTTCTCTATGCCCACGCCGAGACCAAGCCGTTAACCGCTGAAGAATATCATCAACGCTGTGAAATGGCCCCTATTTTCGGACAGGAGACTAAGAGTAGTATTCTTGCTCTTGAAAGGGGCAATTATGGCCGTAAACCGTTGTCAATACACTGCAGAAATCAAAACTCGTTCTGCAAGTGCTCAGTGGTGAGAAAACCGCAAGCGATCTGTGTCGAGTCTACAAACTGAACTCAAATGTTCTAACCTGGATTATTCACCAATCGCCGAAACCTCGATGGCAGAGGCATCTCAAAAAACAGACTGTTTTTTAGGCAAATCGCCAGATTGGCTTCACGGCAAGTCTTTTGAAGATTTTCCGAAATCGTCATGAATAATGCAGGCTAAAACGCAGCTTTCACCGTTTCAAACGAGGGCAACTGCCTGCCTTACCGATGTTTCTCCAAGACCAACAGCGCATTGTCGGCTTGATGTTTCTGTTGAACGTTGCCTTGCCGCTATTGACCCTGATGGAGTTTGTTGTGCATCAGCAATTGCAAACCCTCCAGCTGGCCCTCGAGGGGATCTATGCAGGCAATCCCAAGCAGAACACTGAACGTCCGCAACTCTTATCCGCCTTTTGCGAGATTACCCTTTATTTTCTCAAGGACGAAACCGTTGAATATCGCCTCTTATTCCCTCGCAGTAATGAATTCTGGCGCTCATGTGGGTGCCGTTGTCTATCTATCAACTCGTTAGCCCATCTCAATAATTCCAATGCGATCCCAAAAACGAGCGAATCGACAGTAAAAAATAGCTGCTGGTCTTTTTAAGGCTATCTTCAATAATAAGGAGATTTCCGAGAAAGGATGGACCGTTGGGAAGGGGGCAGATTTTGCCAGCACCCTTGCCTCAGCCGATTGATTTGGTATTAAACCTGCCCATACAGGTATTTTGTTTGCTAGAAATCTCCTAAGCAGCGCTCGAAGCATACGAGGGGACATCGTGAGTAAAAAGCGATCACATCGGGGGGCACTCCAACCAGCCGCCAGTCAATCGGAACTGAAACCGCCTTCTGACCAGGAAAGGTTTCAGGCTCAGCTTCAGGGGCTTTTAAAGCAGCAGAAATATCGTCAGGCCCTAGACGAGATCAAACGACAGCGGCAGCGGCAACCAGATGTGGTGTTTAAACCGTCCGAAGCCGAGATCTGGTTGTTTCGGGGACAACAAGATTTTGAAAAGGGCGAATATAAGCAGGCGGAACCGTCGTTTCGTCGAGCCTTAGAGCAAGGTTTACAGGGTGCTTACTACTGGCTTGCTCGTAGCCTTGTGCAGTTAAATCGTCTGGATGACGCCTTGGCGGTTATCACGCCTGCCTTTGAGCAGGGAAAGCTACCCAAAGAGGATGCGGTCTGTTACTTAAAGTTACTCCTTTTAAAGGGTGAGACTGGGACTGTTGAAACGCTCATTAGCAAACAAGCCAAGCGCTTTAGTGCGGCACAGTTGCATTGGGTGCGGGGTGTTTTAGCGCTCAAGGCAAAACAGCCGGACGTGGCGCTACCGTTGTTTCAAAAAATCAAACGCCCCCTGACTGCGGGCGATCGACCAGACGTGTGGGTCATCTACACCCACCAACAGTTAGGCAATTGGACAGTTGCTGGTAATTTGCTGGGCTTACAAGCAACATCTGCCTGGGGTTTCTCGTTCGTCGAGCCGAAGTATCTGAAGCATCCGCTGTTGCAACGCTTGGCGCTGTTGCAACGGCTAGAAACGGGTGAACCCCCGCTGACGCCCGCGGATGTGCAGCAAGCCGATCGCACCTTGCAAGCAGCCGTCACTGCCATGAGCCTGCTCCAACTGATCGAGCGCGACGATTTTCACAATGCGGCTCATGCGCTCTTAAACCAGGACCGTCGATCGCAGTCGTTTCCTGAACTGGCAGCACTGCGAGCGCCTCTGTTGATCAAAGCGGGACAGCAGGCACTTCAGCAAGGCGAACCCGAATGTACGGAAGTCTTCTGGCACGATGCACTGGCAGTCCCCCCCTTTAACCCTCAGCTAGCTGTCAACTTGCGGGTTGCCCTTCATCTCAATGAGTCGTTTCAGGAGGAACAGCGCCTGCTCACCCGTCTCATCAAGTGGGTGGAGCAGGATGCTAAACAGAAGCCGCAAAACTGGTCGGGCGATCGCGCCTCCCGCACTCTGGCAAACCTGCACTGTTATCTAGCCGATGTCTGGATGGCGCTGGGGAAAACCAGAACGGCCATCGGAGCAGTACAGCAGGCGGAACGGCTTGCCCCTACCTCACCGGAAGTTATTGGGCGAAAGGGGTTGATTGCCATGCTGGATGATCACAACGACGAGGCGATCCATCTGATGACGCAAGCGTTGGAACAGGGCTGTCGATCGGGCGAGGTCTACGCTGGGTTACTGGACTGCTGGGATGAGGTGGGTAATCCCCAGGCAAAACTGGAAGCCCGACGACGGTTTGGGCAGAAGTTTGGCGATCTAAACCCCGAAGCCGAGATTGAGTTTGCACCCTGGTTAGACGCGCTCTACACCCAGGACTATGCGTTCTTTAGCCAACTCGTCAAACATGCCGAAAAGCCCGATCCGCCCATGCAAGCCTTGCAGATTTTTGTCAAAGCGGTACAGGGGATGCCTAATTCGGGTGGTAGGGTTTCGCTCAATCAAATGCAGGCAGAGACGCAATGGGCGACTCTACTGAAGCCGTTAGCGGGTGAGCAGCAAATTCCCACGCTAGAGGCGATCGCGCTGGCAACCCACCTCTTTGCGAAGCGAGAAAAAGGAATTGCGGCACTGATCGGCGAGTACCAGAAGCGGCTGTTTGAACTCAGTGGGGAGTACCCTGCGGCGAGAGAAGCGCACCTGCTTGTGCTAGCCGTGAGAGACACCCAGGGACAAAAACTGGACTTCCCATTGCGCCGTTATTTGGAGAGTATGCCGCAGCCAGGCAATGCGTTAGCTCAACTTCAACTTCAGGTACGTAAGTTTGGGTGGATCAGAAGCTTAATTCCTTTTATTCAAGAAGCCCTACAGCGAGAGCCGCAAAATCCATTGCTTTTGCTGGCACGAGCAACCACGTATCCTCTGTCGATGCCCGAATATGACCAGTTGAAGCAGCAGGGGTTTGAGCTGGCCCGTCGAGTGCAAGATGCCAAAGCGCTGCAAGCCTTCCGGGAAGAGGAGGCGTTTCTCAACTTACGCCAGACTCAAGCCATGATGCCCGACCCCGAAGATCTGGATGATTTTGATGCTGAGGCAATGGAGGACATGCTGGAAAACTTGATCCGGCAGACGATCGGACAGAAAGTGCCACGAGCCGAATTGGAGCGCATGCTTCCCACCCTCAAGCGACAAATGATGAACGAATTACCGAACTTCATTGACGACGATGAGGACGGTATAGACGAGGATAGTTTTTCGATTGACTTTGCTCCGCCCAAAAAACGCAAACGTAGCTTCCTTGATTTGTAATTCATTACAGCCGTTCTCATTTGCACTCACTATACCCCACACCCTCACACCCCCACACCCGTATTGACTCGGCTGTGGCTTACCCAATCAACAACTGCTGAAGATGACCTCACCCTACGATCGCCTCGGTATTGCCCCCGATGCCACCCCAGCTCAACTGAAAGCGGCGTATCACGCCAAGCTGCGGGAGTTTCCAGCACATAGCCATCCTGAAGAATTCAAAGCCATTCGGAGTGCGTATGATGCCATCCGTAACGGGGAAGCCGCTAAAGCAGACGATGATTTTTTGCAATTCCGTCCCCTTGAGGTATCCTTCGATTCAGAGCAATTGCAGCAGTTGCGTCAGAAGGTTCTGTCTCAACTGGCAATCAGCGTCGATGACCTCATTCGTGAGACGTTTTAGCTATGGTCGATCGCCAGGAACTAATCCATCAGTTGGTGGATTATCTGCAAACCACACCCGATCTACCCGACTATCTGGCAGCCGAACCCGCGATCGCAGACACCCTTGATCCGTATCAGATCGTGAGTGAATGGATTGCCCTGCGACAGGAAATGAAGCAACAGGGCAAACTCCTGCAAGCCGCTCAGGAACAAACGCAGCGAGAGCTGGAACGCGCGCGATCGCAAACCGAAACCCTGCAACAGCAGTTAACCGACTGCCAGCAGCAGGCAGCCACTCAGGTGGCAACAGCACTGACGGCTCAAGAGAAGCGGTTTGAAAAAGAGCAGGAGCGCTGGTTACGCGGCTTACTGCACGTACTCGATGCCCTCGATCGCGCCTGTGACTACTGGGATGCACCGACTGACGCCGCTACTGCACCACTACAGCCCACTACTGTCACTTCCCCCACGCTTCGCACGCGGATCGCTCATTGGCTGTTGCGTCTTGACCACCCAGCAGTAACCACCAGCGCGCAACCAGACGCCGAACGCAAGGCACTGGCTGAAAGCTTGAGTAGCAATCGTGAGGGAATTGCGCTCATTCGCCAGAATTTACTCGACCTGTTGAAACAGCAGCAGGTTACACCCATGCCAGCGCTAGGGCAACCATTTGACTCGCAGCGTATGTATGCGATCGGGCGACAGGCGAGTGAGGCTCCAGCTCAAACGGTCATTCAAGAAGTCACGCGTGGCTATCTCTGGCGCGATCAGGTCTTGCGAGAAGCACAGGTAATTGTGTCTGCGGGTCAGAAGTAGACGCTATGCTTAAAAGCATTGCAGGGTTCAAGCAAGAGAGCAATGAGTAGAGCTGTTGGCATTGACCTGGGCACCACCAACTCAGAAGTGGCGATCGTCGAAAACGGTCAGGCACGCGTCTTGCCAGATGAAGCGGGCGATCTAATCTTGCCCTCTTGTGTGGGACTGAGTGAAAGCGGTCAATTGCTGGTTGGACGCGAAGCACTACGACAATATGCGGCCGCCCCTGAACGTACGGTCAAATCCATCAAGCGATGGATGGGCACGGATCACAAAACAACCCTGGGCGAGCGCGACTATTTGCCCCACGAAATTTCAGCCATCATTTTGCGTGCCCTTAAGCAACGAGCCGAGACGGCTCTGGGTGAACCCGTCACTCAAGCCGTGATTACGGTACCTGCCTACTTTACTGATGCGCAACGGCAAGCCACCAAAACAGCCGGCGAAATTGCTGGGTTAGAGGTGCTGCAAATTATCAACGAGCCGACAGCAGCGGCACTGGCGTATGACCTGCGATCGGACGAGACGGAGCGTGTGCTGGTCTATGACCTCGGCGGTGGCACCTTTGATGTCTCGGTGGTGGAAATCACCGGCGATGTGACCGAAGTTCTCGCCAGCCACGGCAACAACCAGTTAGGAGGCGACGACTTCGATCGCCGCTTGCAACTGCATTTTAAGGATCGGTTTCGCCAGCAACATGGGGTGGAGGTGCCCGACGACCTCCCGACCAATGCCCGGTTGCTGCGAGCCGCTGAGCAAGCCAAAATTGACCTTAGTAGCCATAGCTTTGCCACGGTACGTGAGGCATTTCTGGGCAGCAAGGGCAAGACGGCGCTCCATTTAGACGTTGAAATTGCCCGAACTGACTTTGAAGCGCTGATTCGCCCATTGTTGGACGAAACTCTGGATGCCATCGATCGCGCTTTGCAGGACGCTAAGGTGTTACCAACGGCGATCGATCGCGTGATTCTGGTCGGTGGCTCCACCCGGATGCCCTTAGTCCAGCAGATGATTGAAACGCATTTGGGGCAGGCTCCCACGGATGGCATTCAACCGGATCTGTGTGTCGCGCTGGGTGCCTCCTTACAAGCAGGGGTGTTAGTCGGCGAGGCAGTGGATGCCATTTTGGTCGATGTGATTCCCCATTCTTTGGGCATCTCTGCCGTCATGGCAAGCCCCCTGGGAATTATGCCGGGCGTGTTCAGCGTGATCATTCCCCGCAATAGCGTTATTCCCACGTCTCGTTCTTCGGTCTACTCCACGTTCTCGGATAACCAGGAAGCGGTAGAAATCGAAGTGTTTCAGGGCGAAAATCCGATCGCAGAAGAAAACGTGCCCCTCGGTGCCTTTAAGATCGAAAACCTGCCGCCCAAACCTGCTGGCAGTATCCAGATTGAAGTCCATTTTGACTTTGATCTGAACGGTATTTTAACGGTGACGGCTACCGAAAAAGACAGGGGACAGCAGACCAGTCTGACGGTTCGCCATGCCAGTGGCACGCAACGCCTCTCCAGTCATGCGTTAAAGCAAGCCCAAACTGATTTAGACACGCTCTTTGCCAACACTCAAGTGCTGCATGATCTGGAGCTAACCGCTGACACACCGTCGATCGACTACAGCCCAGAACTGCAGGCATTGATCGAACGTGCCGAGACAGCACTGGAGACCTTGACGGATGAACCCGCTGAAGAGCTACAGACCTTGCTGGAGCAAATTGAAGCCGCTGCCTCTGGAGACTCCAACGAGGACTTAGAAGCCCTCCAATCAGAATTAGAAGACTTTCTCTACTATGGTCTGAGCAATTCAGAAGCGTGAGTCAGCCCATGAAATGTCCTGTTTGTCGTGCCACGTATCAGCCCGGTCAGGCATCGCCAGCGTGTCGGCGCTGCGGTGCCGATCTGACAGCGTTGATTCAAATTCATGATCGCGCCCTCTGGCACTATCGACAGGCAATCGCCCACCTCAAAGCAGCAGCCTATCTAGATGCTCAAACCCATATTCAGCAAGCACTGGCACTCAATAGCAGGGATGCCACCTTTTACGCTTTAGCAGGACAGATCTGGGCAATCCAGGGCAACTGGCAAGCCGCGATCGAAGCGTGGAAACAAGCACAACGGCTCGATCGAAGCAACCAGAATGCTGCTGACTGCCTCAAGCTGCTAGCAGTGGTTGCGCAAGCGACTTGACTA
>JAJPKC010000679.1 GCA_021323955.1 Oscillatoriales cyanobacterium Centralia_MAG_596
AACGCCCCAAAGACTAATCAGAAGCGAGGCAATCACCACTAGCCAGCGTTGGGCGATCGACCATTTAACGATGGCATTTAGCATGGCTGATGCAATCTCCTCTCCCATGCGTCTGACTGAATCAAGTAAACTGGCATCAGAGAACCCCAAAGATGTATGACGACGAAAGACCTGATCATTCAAGCGTTGGACGAAGTGCCCGAGTCTGCTTTGCCAGAGATTCTGGACTATGTGCGCGGGCAAAAAGCCCACCATTCTAATCCGTTAGTTCGTAAAGAAGTGTGGGACGCATACGAGGCATCACTCCGAGAACGAGAAGAGGTTTACCGTCGCCTTGCAGACTCCTAACTTTTTGGCACTGCCAGAAGTTCTGGCACTCCATGACGATCAAATTTCTCGCTTTGGCGGCACTTCGGGAATTCGAGATGTCGGTTTGCTGGAATCGGCACTGGCACAACCGCAGGCGACTTTTAGCGGCGAATGGCTGCACGTCACGATCCATGAACAAGCCGCCGCCTATCTGTACCATCTAGCGATGAATCACCCATTTCTGGATGGCAATAAACGCACTGCTTTTGCTGTGATGGATGCCTTTTTACGGCTGAACGGCTATCGGTTGAGTCTAAGCAATGATGACGCATATCAGTTGGTCTTAACGGTGGTTCAAAAGTCTGTGAGCAAGGAAGAATTGAGCGATCACCTCAAACAAACCGTTGTGCCGTCAAGGTAAGCGATCGCTATCTGACATGGATGGCTGTGAGGGTGATGTCTTTGCCGGTGCATACGCTTTAGGCTCCGGTTCCTGCTCAGGTAGTCTATGACTGGCTTCTCGATGCCCATTGGGTGGAGAAAGCGATGCTTGATGATGGTTCCTCTTTGCCCAAAGCGTGCCTGCCCAGAATGTGCCTGCCGCGATCGCCCCCCCCACTGGCAGCATGATCCACCAGGGCAGTTCGAGTTCTCTCTCTGGTTTGTTGCCACCTGGTTTGCTGCCCGGAGCATCATCTGGATCGGCTAACGCGGCGGCCTGTCCACTTTTCAGTAACGACTGGGCGTAGAGTTGTGGTGCCCGTTGGGTGACAACGCGATCGCCATCAAACAATCCGTCCGTAACCTCAACGAAATCGCCTGACTCCCTGCCGAGGGTGACCTCAGACGGCTGGAACGCGCTGCCATTTTGGACAAACACGATCGTCTTTTTGTCGTTCGTTTCCACCAGTGCCGATTTGGGAATGGCTAAAACGTCGGCAGGAGTGCGATCAGTCAGCACTTCCAACGACACAAACATCCCTGGTTTCAGTGAGCCATTGGGATTATCCAACTCCGCTTTGATTGGCACCACACGGCTTTCTCCTTCAACTACCGCTCCAATGACGCTAATGCGCCCCTTGAAGGTCTTGCCATTAGCGTTCACCCGTACTCCCTGACCGCTTTGCACGCGATCGAGGTCTTTCTCGTAGACATTGCCAGACACTTGCACCACGCGGCTGTTGACGATCGACATCACCTTTTTGCCCGCATCCTGACCCGATTCGCCTTGCGTCGTCTCCCGATCAGCCACAATACCCGCGATCGGAGATGTCAAGGTGATGGTGCCATCGGCATTGGGGTTGGCTCCCAGTTGCCGCAGGCGCGCTTGATAGGTCTCGCCACTCAACGACACCTTAGATTGAGCCACTGACACCGCCGATTGGGCGCGTTGCAGTTGCGCCTGTGCTTGCGAAACCTCCAGAGCACTTTCCGCTTTTGCCAGTGCGGCTTTTGCCTCTGCCAGTTTGGTTTCCGATTCCAAAAAGGTGCGGCGCGGAATCGCTCCACTGGTCAGCAGTTCCCGGTCTTTGTCGTACCGCTCCTGCGCGAAACTCACTTCGGTGCGTGCTTGCTTAATGTCTGCGGTGACGATCGTGCGCTGTTGGATCAGATTTTGCTGGGCCAGACGCAAATCAGCCTCGGCTTGCTGCACCGACCCGATCGCCTCCGTCCGCCGATCCAGTGCCGTGGTGCGCAGTTCGGCTAGCTCGGGTGTGGTCATCACGGCCACGGGTTGACCTGCCTCCACGCGATCGCCCGGATTCACCAGCAGCTTAATCACCGTACCCGTCACCGGCGTCGTAACTTCGACTTGCTGGTTGGGCAGTGCCTCAATCTTGCCCGTCGTTTTGATGCCAAACACTAACCGTTGACGAGACACAGGCTCTACCTTTAAGCCCATCCGCTTTGCCGTCTCTGGATCAACCTGAACTGCCCCCGCCGCCTGAGTTGCTTGACCCCCAAACTCATTGCCATGTCCCCCATGAGCCACGCTCCGGAGGGGCAGGGTGAGTAGCAACAGGCTGAGGAGACTTCCAGAGAGGCGACGAACGATCGTGGGAGAGCGGAACTGCTGTTGAGTACGAGTCATCGGGCGTTTCCTTGAGGAGAGCAGTGATCCATAGGGATGCTAGTCAATGGAAGCAAGAGATCAGTGGCAGCCGTTTATGGTTTGTACCAGGCTTGTTGCCACTGTTTCATCTGCTTGATTTCGGCTGTTTGCGAACGGATAATATCCCGCGCCAGCTTTCGAATTTCAGGCCGCTTTGACTTCTTTAAGGCATCCTTTGCCATCACCACAGCGCCTTGATGATGGGGAATCATCGCGCTAAGAAAGCGACGATCGAACTGGTCATCGGCTGCACCCAAAGCCATGCTCATCATCATGCCGTTCTTCTGGGCTGGCGACATCGGCATGGAGTGCTTCATCTTAGCGTCGTAGGCGATCGGCTCGGCACTGGCTTTGGGATACCAGGCTTGCCGCCACTGCTTCATCTCGTTCAATTCTTTGTCCTGAGCTTTAATAATCTCAGCCGCCAGCGTTTGGATTTCAGGACGCTTTGACTTCTGCTCTGCTTCCTTTGCCATCACCACAGCACCCTGATGATGAGGTGTCATCGCATCAATAAAGCGCAAGTCAAAGTCAGCATCGGCTGGCCCGAGATCCATCATCATGGTGCCCATGTTGCCGTGGTTCATGGTGCCCATATTGTTTTGATCCATACCCTGCATCGCTCCGGCATTAGTAGCCGTGGGGCTGGGGGCTTCTGCCTGGGTTTGAGGCGATGTGGAACAGGCGCTGAGTGTGCTACTGGTCGCGATCGTGCCCAGCGCGAACATCAGGAAGCCCAATTTTGTCAAACGGTTGTACAGCATAGATTCGTTGAGACTGAGATGAACGGTTAGCAAAAGAACGTGACTATTCTGAATGCTCCAGCCAACCGGAGAGTCAACAAGTTGGTCACCCGTGTAAAAGCGGACACCAGGGACATCAATCCAGGGCAACCCGAAACACTTCATCAGCGTGACACAGAGTTATGAAACCAGAATGAAATATCGCTTTGGTCAAAAAGCTGACCCGGCCTTGGACGCAGTGTCTAAGGCCGGGTCAACTTTTTGACTCGCTTCTGCCATGCAAAGCACGGCAGAAGCGATGGCAGTTTTTTAGCGATGGACTGCATTCATATGCTGAGCCGGGTAGCGATCGCCTGATGCAACGCCTTTGGGGGCGACGGCTTCAATCTGCGTTAACTCGTCAGATGTGAGCGTGATCTCTGTGGCGGCAACATTTTCCTCCAGATATTTGCGGCGTTTTGTACCAGGAATGGGCACAATGTCGTCGCCCTGGGCAAGGAGCCATGCCAGGGCAAGCTGGCTGGGTGTCACGCCTTTTTTAGTGGCGATCGCCTTCACCTGTGCCACCAGTTCCAGGTTTTTGTAGAAGTTTTCACCCTGAAAGCGCGGCGAGTTGCGGCGATAGTCATCAGCGGGCAAATCTTCGGGTTTGGTGAACTGCCCGGACAAAAAGCCACGACCGAGCGGGCTATAGGGCACAAAGCCAATGCCCAACTCACGAATGGTTGGCAAAACCTCATCTTCAGGGTCACGGCTCCACAGGGAATACTCCGACTGCAACGCCGAAATCGGATGAACGGCATGTGCCCGTCGAATGGTGGCCGGAGCCGCTTCGGAAAGCCCTAAATAGCGGACTTTGCCCTGCTGCACGAGTTCTGCCATTGCGCCGACGGTGTCTTCGATGGGAACCGTCGTATCCACCCGATGTTGATAGTAAAGGTCAATCACATCCACACCTAAGCGCTTGAGTGAGGCATCACACGCCTGACGGACATAATCGGGATGGCCGTTGATACCGAGAAAGCCACCCTCATCCGATCGCACATTGCCAAACTTGGTTGCCAAAATGACCTGATCGCGACGACCTTTAATGGCCTGACCGAGCAATTTCTCGTTGGTGAAGGGGCCATACATATCAGCGGTATCGAGAAAGGTGACACCGAGTTCCAGGGCACGATGGAGCGTGGCGAGCGATTCTTCCTCATCCCGTCCGGCGTAGAACTCAGACATGCCCATGCAGCCGAGTCCTAATGCGGAAACTTCTAACCCTTGACTGCCTAATTTTCTTGTTTTCATGAAAGTGGTTCCTCTGGATGCGTAATGGTTGCTCTGGTTTAAGTGGATGCGATCAATGGAGAAGGTTCAGAGAGTGCTCGCAACACCTCTGACACGTAACGATCATCAATGTCTGTTATGGTTCAATGCATGACTTACGGAACTTCACCAATGAACAGATTACTGATTGGCATTGGGATGTTTGCTGGCTCTACTCTGGGAAGCTATATTCCGGCGTTGTGGGGTGGTAGCGTACTTTCCCTGACTTCAATTTTGTTTGGTGTGATTGGTGGCATCATCGGCATCTGGTTGGGCTATCAATTGTCAAAATATCTGGGATTTATCTAATCGGAACGGCAAATGACCCGTTGATCGGCTCTGTTCCCTGCTCATCGGTGAGTGCTTGACCTCAGAACTCAAATGATGAAGCTTTGAACTCAAATGATGGAGCTTTGAACTCAAATGATGGAGCTTTGAACTCAAATAATGGAGCTTTGAACTCGAATGATGGAGCTTTGAACTCAAATGATGGAGCTTGGAACTCGAATGATGGAGCTTGGAACTCGAATGATGGAGCTTGGAACTCGAATGATGGAGTCTAGAGCTTGAATGATGGAGCTTGGAACTCAAATGATGGACTCTAGAGCTTGAATGATGGTGCTTTGAACGCGAAGTTTAAAGTTTTCTAGGCCGCGATCGCGGCCTGTTGCTCGAACAACCAGGGCGTAGGCATCCACTCATAGCGTCCCTGCTTGAAGCGTACATGACCAATGCCAGGAAACGGCATGTGATACGCCATCAGCAGGGTTCGATCCGCAACCGAGCGATCCAATAGCCGCAGTCGCGTTTCCTGTGCGCGATCCGGCTCCAAATCAAAGGCCGTCGCCCAATCTGGATGATCCAGATCAAACGCCTGGTTGTGAAATGTATCAGCTGCATGTAAAAGCTGCGCGTTACCCGACGAAACTAAAATCGCACAATGACCAGGGGTATGTCCTGGTGCAGAAACGGCGTGAATCCCGGGTACAAGCTCACAATCGGGACGGAATAGCGTCACCCGTTTTGCTAACGGCTTGAGTTGCGTTCGTGCCGCGTTAATGAAAACTTGCTTGAAATTGTCGTCAATGCGCATACCGCCGAAGCTAATGTGCTCGGCTGTCCAGAACTGCCACTCCGCTTCCGCGATGAAATGCTGGGCATTGGGAAAGCGCAGTAGTGCCTCATCGGTGATAAGTCCGCCAATGTGGTCAGGGTGCCCATGCGAGAGAATGACGGTATCGATTTGTTCAGGTTCGACGCCAGCCACATTCAGATTAGACGCTAACCGCCCAAGCTGTGTGCCAAGCTCTTTACCTGCGCCCGTATCCAGCAAGACTTTGTGACGCCCCGTATCCACAAACAGCGCATTGAAGTTGAGCGTGTACAGGTCTGTCGGCATGAAGTTTTCCTTGAGAGACCGTTCTACTGATTCCTTCGCGGCGTTGGGGGCATAGGTTGGGTAGGCAGGAAAGGCGACTTGCCCATCACTCACAGCGATTGCGTCAAACGCTCCAATCTTGAACCGATAAAGGGCGGAATTAGTGAGTATCGTCCGATTGTTCATGATTTTGCTGCTCCAGTTAGCTCATCAACCCTGGCAAAAACTTTCTAACGCTCCTGTTCGGTCGGACGAATCAGAATTTCATTCACGTTCACATGCGGTGGTTGGGTCACGGCATAGACGATCGCCGCGGCAATGTCTTCACTTTCCAGATTCTTCACCGATCCATAAAATGCGGCAGCGGCTTCTTTCGCCTTCGGATCGGTGACGTGGCGCGGTAGTTCCGTTGCTACCAGTCCCGGTTCGATAATGGTGACGCGGATATTGTTCTGGTAAACTTCCTTCCGCAGCGCTTCCGAGAACGCACCCACCGCCCATTTGCTGGCGTTGTACACGCCCGATCCGGCATTGGCAACGCGACCCGCAACCGATGAAATATTCACAATATGTCCCTCGCCCTGCGCTTTCATCAGCGGCAAGACCTTGTGCGTGGCGTACATCAGCCCCAGCACGTTGAGGTTAATCATGCGTCGCCAGTCTTCGGTATTGGCACCGTCAATCATGCCCAGCAGCATCACGCCTGCATTGTTGATGAGAATATCGACCCGACCGAATTCTGCCTCCGTCTTTTGCACCATGACGGCGACCTGATCTTCGTCAGACACATCGGCAGTAATCGACAAAACCTGACCACCGCTCTCGGTAATACGCTTGGCGAGTTTGTTTAAGCGATCGCTCCGACGAGCCGCGATTGCCACCGTTGCGCCTTCTGCGGCCAGCGCGATCGCCGTTGCTTCCCCAATGCCTGACGAGGCTCCTGTGACGATCGCCACTTTTCCAGTCAACTTACCTGCCATGTTCAACCTCTCCTTGCATCAATGTTTCGTTGTTCTGGCCTTTCTAACCAACGGTTAAGCGTGGTTGAGTTCATTCACCCGCGCATCCCGCTCCTGGAAGACTTCCTTGGCGGCGGTAATGCCATTGAGCGCTGCCGGAAAACCTGCATAGACCGCCATTTGGAGAATGGTTTCCACCACTTCAGTGCGGGTGCAACCGACATTGAGCGCGCCATGAATGTGTACCTTGAGCTGTGGCTGCGCGTTGCCTAATGCTGTGAGTGCGGCCACCGTAGCAATTTCGCGTGACTTCAAATCCATCCCCGGACGAGCATAAATATCGCCAAACGCAAATTCGATGATGTAGCGTCCTAAGTCAGGCGCTATGTCTTTCAGGCTCTCAATCACCTTTTCACCAGCATCACCGTCAATTTCTTTCAGCTTTTCCCATCCGTTTGCATAGCGAGGGTGATCCTGTGTGTGCTGGAGTATTGGCATGTTTTCCCTCATTTGACTTTTACGTTAACGTTAGATTCAGATCAAAAAAATTACTCGCTTTCGGTGCGCTCATCAATCCATTGCTGGATGCGATCGATATTGGCTTTGAGTTCCGATCGAAACTGGTTTAACGCTTCGATCTTTTCATCCGCTTCTTGAAGATGGGACTTGAGAATTTCGACGATTTTCCGCTTGCCCTGTACTCCAGTCGGGTCTTCAGAATAGAGCGGCAGCACAACGGCTATTTCATCCAGGCTCAGCCCCAGCCCTTTGTAGATATTGATCTTTTGCAGAATGCCGAGTTCCACATCCGTATAGTAACGAAAGCCTGCGCCTGCTCGTTCACTGGGACCAAGCAGCCCTAAACTTTCGTAGTACCGCACCGTTCGAGGTGTCACCCCCGCGCGTTCGGCAAATTCACCAATCCGCATTCGTTCGTTCACGTTTTACTTATAGCGCGACTTTAACGTCAACGTCAAGTTTGTTTTTGGGTGGGAGTGGGGAGTGGGCAACAACTCAAAACTCAAAACTTCTAACTTGCCCCTACCTTATCCCGTTACGCCTGTCGTCCGCTTTCGCCTTTGACCACGGCGGCTGTGATCAGATGAGCTAACCGCAGTGCTTCTGGGACGTGCCCCCGATCGGTCAACTGTTTCAGAACCGCTGCCATCACCGTTGCTTCAGCGCCACACACCTGAAAGTAAAAGGGTGGATAGCCGTGGATCAAACCCGCTCGTTGCAGTATTTCTAAGCGGC
>JAJPKC010000274.1 GCA_021323955.1 Oscillatoriales cyanobacterium Centralia_MAG_596
AGAAGCTGTCACACCAAGCCTGGAAGCATTTAATCGCCTCCTGGCAGGGGTAAATTGGCTCGGACTCAGCCAATTGCTGCTGCTAACGCGCTATGGCACTGATTTTTGGCTCATTTTTGGCGTTGGGCTGGTGGCGAGCGCGTATTTTGGCGTGCTGTTTTGGTTTGTCGATCGCTGGCGTCGCATCACCCCCAAGCCCATCTTGCCCACGGTTCCCGAAATTTTTGGGGTGCTAACGCTGTTTAGCGTTCTGTCGCTGTGGGGATTTGCGTCCATCTTTCGGGCAGCCGATCGCCCCTGGCTCACCCTCGCCAGTATTGCCGCACTCATCATCCCACTCCCAACCCTGCTCCTCTTTTTGCTCTACAGGTCTGGGCGTTACCATCCCATGATGGATGTCAGCTACTTCACCGAAGAAGGCACCCTGCGCCAACTGCGCATTCTCATCGGGCGTTTACCCATCATTCCGCGCTATGAGATGTTTCGTGAACGATACATCCCCATCCTCTGGGATCGCCGCTGGAGCTGGCTCAACTACTTTGATTTCAGCCTTAACAACCTGCTCAAGTTTGGCTTCAACGACATCCGCCTCCGTGATGAGCATCTCCCTGACCTGATCATGGCAATGGTCTGGTATCAGTGGAGCCTGGGCATTCTCTACATCGCCCTGTTGCTGTGGACGCTATCCCGCACCATTCCGGGACTGAATCTATTGATCTACTTCAAGTGAGAAGCAACAAAACAGCAGAAGGCACTAGCGAAATTTTGCGCTGTGAATCCTGAGCTACCCATGAACCGCCATAATTCATCCCTCATCCCTCATTTTTATCCTTCTTTAGCCTTTAGCCTTCAGCCTTTAGCCTTCCTCCCTCCTCCCCCTCCTCCCCAAAAACTTAATTTAAAACTTTCGAGAGAATGGGAGATTGGCAGACGTAGGCAGTATATTGACTCCAGTAGTTACCTCCCCCCTCGGAAATGACGAATTTGCCAAGTCCGGGTAACGACCCCGGTTCAGATTTCCACAGGCGTTCACGACTGCGGCGTTGGCTGCGTATCGGTATTCCTATTGGTCTTGTGACGCTGGTGGGAGTGGCGGGAGGAGCATGGTATGGCTGGGTCTTTGTGCATGAGAAATTGGCACCGCTGGTGGAGTCCAATCTCAGTGAGTCCCTGAAGCGCCCTGTCAAGCTAGGCAAAGTGGAACGCTTTACCCTCACAAGCTTGCGGTTTGGGCCGTCGTCGATCCCGGCAACGCCAACCGACCCAGATCATGCAACCGTGCAGCGGGTCGATGTGGCATTCAATCCACCCAAGGTACTGCTCACCCGCGACCTGAATCTGGACATCACGTTAGACAAGCCCAATCTGTATCTGGAACAGGCCGCAGATGGCACTTGGATTTCCACCCAGATCTCAAACCAGGAACAAAAAGGCCCCATCAAGACGGATCTGGAAGCAATCCGCTTTAAAGACGCCACGGCCACATTAGTCGCTGCTGGTAAGACGGGCGGCAAGGCAGCCCCTGTAAACCTGTCGCAGCTAGACGGTAGCGCCAGTTTTTTTGAACAGAACCAGCGGATTACCTACGCATTAAGTGGACGATCGAACACGGGCGGAACCCTGCGGCTCAATGGAGAGACGCTACGCCAGCCGTCGCAGACTAATTTGCAGGTGCAGGGACAGAATTTTGCGCTGACGGAGATCGATCGCCTGGTCAAACTTCCAGTCAACCTGCTGGCGGGACGTGCCAACGGCAATCTCGGTGTCCAAATTCGCCCCAACCAGAAACTTCCCTACCTGAACGGTACGGCACAGTTTGAAGGCGTGACGCTGGCGATCCCGAAAGTGCCGCAGCAGTTTACTCAGGCCAAGGGTGGACTCCAGCTCCAGGGTACACGGCTGACGTTAGAAAACACGGATGCCCTGTTTGGTAAGGGTAAGGTTCCCGTGCAGGCAAACGGAACGCTGGATTTCAACCAGGGCTTTAATCTCACGGCCAGAGTAAAGCCTGTCAGCGTGGCCAGGGTGGTAGATTCCCTGCAGTTAAAGCTGCCGGTACCGGCATCGGGTGAAGTGGTGGCCGACCTGAAAGTAACAGGAGCCGCTCAACAGCCTGTGCTGACAGGAGTAGCACGGAGCACCAAACCAGGCAAGGTCGATCGCATTGACTTAAGCCAGTACAGCGCTCGCTTCCAGCTCAATACAGCCACGCAAGCGCTGACGATCGCCGATGTGCAGGCCACCCCAACGGCGGGCGGGCGGGTGATCGGAGCGGGGCGGGTGAAGCTCACGACGCCACCACAGCTCGCGTTTAATGTGCAGGCGATCGATGTGCCGGGTGATCCGATCGCGCGTGCCTACACGGGCGGCAATGCGCCTCCCATTGCGATCGGGCGTGTCAGTGCGCAAGCAGAAGTCACAGGCACAGCGACCAGTCCACGCACGTTTGTGCGCTGGCAGGCACCAGAAGCAGAGTACGCGGGTGCTGGCGAGATTCTCATTGCCAACGGTGTCACAACGCTCCGCAACACCAACCTGAATGTAGCTGGGGGGACAGTGAGTGCACAGGCGCAGGCCGCCAACGGCCGGTGGCAGGCGTTGGTCACTGGCTCACAGATCCAGCTCAAACGGTTTTCCAAAGATCTGCGGGGGCTGTTTAGCGGTGCAGTAGCGCTGTCGGGTTCCCTCTCGTCCTTCAGTCCGTCCAGCGTCCGGGCGCAGGGGCAGGCCCGCTTCTCGCAAGGGATTGCAGTGATTGGTGAACCGTTGGACGCGCAGTTCGCCTGGGATGGGCAAAAGGTTGTAGTGCAACGCGCGATCGCTCCTGGCTTCAGGGCAAATGGGGCAGTCTTTGCCCGCCTGACGGGTACACCAACGATCACAGCGCTCGATCTCAATGTGCAGACGACCAACTACAGTTTGCAGGCGATCGCGCTGCCTCTGCCCACCAGTATCGATTATTCGGGACGCGTTGATTTCACAGGACGTGTGACCGGCACGCCAACGGCCCCCAATGTCGTTGGTGGCGTCACGCTGCGGCAGTTTGTTGTGAATGGCAATTCCTTTGAGTCGCCACTTCGCGGCACGTTACGGGTGGCCAGGGGCGTGAACCTTAACCTGGCCGGACAGCGCGATCGCATTGCGCTCACGCTGGGTCCCGATTACCAGATTGTAGCGTTTGACATTCAGCGTGATGGCGCGATCGCCACCGGCAGAACGCAAGGTGACTTGCTGCTGGTCGAAGCGCGCAACTTCCCCCTCTCGCTGCTCAACACGCCTGCAACGGCTGCCTTCTTACCGCTGTCGGGCGAACTGAATGGCAACGTCGCGCTGAATCTGAGTCGGCTGCGCAAAGGCGATTTGAGTCAGTTGAGTGCCAACGGACAGTTGACGATCGCGAATCCGGCGATCGGGACGTTTCGGGCCAATCAATTCGGTGGGCGTATCAGCCTGACCAATGGCGTCGCAACGCTCAGCGGGGCCGAACTGCGTCGAGGGCAGAGTGTTTTTCAGCTTGACGCCAGCGCCAAACTCGCCAGTGCCGATCCCCAATTCAAAGCGCAGCTCAAGATTCCGCAGGGACAGCTGCAGGACGTACTGGAACTGCTCCAGATCTTTGACATCACGGATTTAGCGCGGGGCATGCAGCTACCGGCCTACGGAACCGCTGCCGATCTCCAAACGGCTCCCGTCGAACTGTCCAACGCCACTCTATTCAACCAGATCCGCCGGATCGCCGAGATCGAAACCTTGAAGGCACAGATTGATGCCCGCCGTCAGGCATCCCCACTCCCCGAACTGCGTGAGCTGAAAGGAGCATTTAGCGGCGAAATTACGGCCTCTGGTTCACTCCGCACGGGCGTCAGCGCTAACTTCAATATCCAGGGCCAGGACTGGCAGTGGGGCAATGCACTCTCCGCAAAACAGGTTGTGGCACAGGGTAGCTTTGAGAAAGGCGTCCTGACGCTGTTACCATTACGCTTTCAGTCTGATCAGTCGGTGGTTGCCTTTTCGGGCCAGATTGGCGGTGCGGAGCAGTCAGGCCAGTTGCGCGTCGAAAACATTCCGGTCGACCGCCTGACCGAGCTGTTGAATCTGCCAATTAACGTGCAGGGCAATCTGAACGCGACCGCTACCCTATCGGGCAGTCAAGATAATCCCAAGGCGATCGGGTCTTTAAGCTTGACGGATGGTGTGCTGAATGGGACGAGCATTCAGGAGGCGCAGGGTGGGTTCCGCTACGTCAATGCGCGGCTCGACTTTGGCAGTCGGCTCTTAATCAGCGGCAATGAACCCATTCGGCTCACGGGCAGCATTCCGCAAAAACTCCCCTTTGCCTCGGTTGAACCCGACAACGACCAGATCCGTCTGAGTGTGAATGTCAAAAATGAAGGGTTGGCGCTGCTCAACCTCCTGAACAATCAAGTCGCCTGGATCGACGGCAAAGGACAGGTGAATGCAGAGGTTCAGGGCACCTTAAAACGGCCGATCGCCACGGGTACGGCCAGCTTTGACAACGCCACGATCCAAGCAAGAGCCTTACCAGAGCCGCTGACCGGCGTGACGGGTACGATTCGATTTGATCGCGATCGCCTGCGCGTGGACAACTTGAGCGGGCAGTTTAAGCGCGGCAATGTTACCGCTACGGGCGTTGTGCCTATCTTTGCCGCCCTGTCACCCACTGATCCTGACCAGCAAACACCGCTGAATGTGAGTCTCAACAAGGTGGTGCTCAGTCTCAAAGGGTTGTATCAAGGGGGTGTAGGGGGCAATGTTCAGGTCACGGGCACAGCGTTTAACCCCGTTCTTGGCGGCAAAATTCAATTAACGAACGGGCAGGTGCTGCTGTCGGGTGCTCAAGATAACGGCAGTGCCAGCACCAATGCGGGTGGTGCGCCCAACAATGCAGTCGGTAGTTCTGGCAGCACTGGTTCCCTGGGCGGTACCAGTAATGTCATTTCGTTTAAGAACCTGGACATTACGCTGGGTGATGGGGTTCAGGTTGTTTATGCACCGCTGGTTAACTTTGTCGCCTATGGTGACCTCGCCATCAACGGCACGCTGGATGACCTGCGACCGAAAGGCGTAATTCGACTGCGATCGGGGCAGGTAAACCTGTACACCACGCAATTCACGCTGGCGCGTGGCTATCCACAGACGGCTGAATTTGTTGAAAGTCAGGGACTAGACCCTAATTTAGACGTGCGCCTGATTGCGTCCGTTGCGGAAGTGACCAACAGTCGCGTACCAACCGCCACATCACCATCGGAAATCAATGACTCACCGATCCCTGCTACCGACTATGGTTCTTTACAAACCATCCGGATTCAGGCACGAGTTCAGGGGCCAGCCAGTCAGCTGTACGACAACCTTGAACTGACCAGTACACCAGCCCGGAGTGAAACTGAAATTGTGTCTCTGCTGGGTGCCAGCTTTGTGAGTACTTTAGGGCGAGGCAATACCACACTCGGAATCGCAAACCTTGCAGGCTCGGCATTGTTGACGAACGTTCAGGGAGTCATCGGTAATGCGCTCGGACTCAGCGAATTTCGCCTCTTTCCGACCATCACCAGCCCCAACGAGTCACGAGATTCGGGTGGTCGCGGCAGTTCGGTGCTGGGGTTAGGCGCAGAAGTCGGGATTGATATCACCCCCAGCATCTCGTTATCCGCCATCAGAATTTTGACCTCCAGCCAGCCCACTCAGTTTGGCTTACGCTATCGCCTCAATGACGAAATTTTGCTACGCGGCTCCACTGACTTCTCTGGCGACAGTCGCGCCGTTGTGGAATACGAGACCCGGTTCTGATAAGAGTATCGCCATCAGAACCCAACGCTACACCACAGGAGTTTAACCCTGACGAGAACGTGCGATCGCCGCACTGATTTCGCTTTTTATAACCGCATCTCCTCATCCAGATAGCGCTTATAGCCCTTTTCCTGTAGCTTTGCCTGCTTTTCGACTACGATTTGAGCGAGGCTTTGGCGATACTGCTGCACTTTTTCGAGCAGCGCCGGATCGTGGGTTGCCAGAATTTGCACGGCGAGGAGTCCGGCGTTACGGGCATTGCCGATCGCCACGGTTGCGACGGGCACTCCGGCTGGCATTTGAACGATCGAAT
>JAJPKC010000078.1 GCA_021323955.1 Oscillatoriales cyanobacterium Centralia_MAG_596
AGGATGGTACAGCCTACAGCTCTGAAGATGCCCAGCTCCAACTGCAAAACGGCATTCCGCGGTTTTACATCATGCGATTGCACCAGCGTGGACGGAAGTTTAACAAAATCACACGCCATCGCTGCTGTACCCAATGCCTGGGTTCGCTAGAAGGACAACCGTGGTTTATGGGCGTTGCCGCACCCAGTGAGTCACCAGTCCCACGGTGGGAAGATATCCAGATCTTCCGTATTCCCGGCAACTGTTTCGTGAAGCTGGACGTTGGCACCTGGCACGCGGGTCCGTTCTTTGATGCCGATCAGGTAGACTTTTACAATCTCGAACTCAGCGACACCAATATCGTTGACCATGAGACCTGCAACTTGCTGGAGCACTACGGCATCGAATTTGAGATTATCTGAGCGACAGTCCGAGCAGCATGATCAGCAAGCGCTGATGTGAAACCCAATACAGCCAGGGGCGTTCAGCCTAGACTTCGCGCATCCTCATTCATCAAATCGAACGGCTAGCGTTTCCACCGCAGTCGCGCCGCTCACGCTTGCAGCCAGCGCAACCAGTTGACTCAATACGTGGGCATTGGGTACACGTCCCCCAAAAACAACTACGCGCCCACGTTGGGCGACCTTTAATCGCTCCAGGACTTGGGGCGGAAAGTTGTCACGGAGTGCGCGATCGACTCGTTTAGCCAGACCATAATGGTCATACTCACCGCTAAACCCTGTGCGCTCCGGTGGAATTGATTGGAAGAACGAGAACGGCACCACCGATGCTTTATCGCCAGCGTCTGACTGACTACCAGTGTCTGACTGACTACTTGAGCAACCCGTAACACTTGGAGAATGCACCACTGGACGCATACACCCTACTCCTCTGCATTGGTAGCTAAACTAGAGCGTTCCTTAAGATTTCCGCTTACTCTAGGTCAAGAGCATTGGCTCTCATTGTTGCTGACAGTACAGGAGGAGCCGAATCGTAGGCATCTCTCTTTGGAAGGAAGGTAGCTTGTGTGGACTAACACAAAGCCTTAAACGTTATTCAAAACACTCAACTGGGAGAGCACTCAACAGGGAGAGCAGTCAGCTGGCTGTACTCACTCCAGAAGCGACGGCTAACACTAAAGCCAAAGCCTGCCGTCAAGCAAGCTCTGGCTTCTAGTGCCATCCATTGCCCTAAAGACCCAGTTGATTGCCACGCTTATATTGCAAGTAAGCAGCAACAAACAGTCCAGCCAGGGTAATTGGGATCAACCCAAGCACGATGCCCGAAAGAAGTGGTTCTACCAAGTTACGCTCCTTTATAAGTCAACAGATCTTGCTTCAGCAATCAGTCCTAGCATTAATCCTACTAGGTTCACGGCCAAACATCAGCCCGAGCGATCGAGTTTGCTGGTTGCGACAAAATTTATCCAGAAAATAAAATTGGTTACATCGCGTCTCAAGCCAGATGGAGAATTGCAAAGTTATCTAAAGAGGCTTTAAAGTAAGATGGATTACCGTGAGCGTTTGCTCGCTCATACACTCTATTCCAGGCGCTTTCTCAAGGGACTTTTGGATAATCAGCTGCTTACCTCTGAAAGTTTGATTCGGCGGATTGCCTTCGCGGTTTTGGCAATCTTGCTGGTTGCATTCCTGGTAGTTTTGGGAGTCTACCAGTACCGTGTGTCTACACCTTACGTGCGTGATGTCCTGGCACTGAAGGGGGACGCCGTTCAAGGTCATGCAATTTTTCTGATGAATTGTGCCGGCTGTCATGGGTCAGAGGCAACGGGGCGAGTGGGGCCTAGCCTGCGAGAAGTATCCAACCGCAAGTCTAAAGCGAGCATTATCCATCAGGTGACGAGCGGACAGACACCGCCAATGCCTCAGTTTCAACCGAGTCCTCAAGAAATGGCCGATCTGCTCAGCTACCTGGAAGGACTTTGATTTGGCAGGATACTCGCAGCATGGTGGTGCCGCACAACGCGATGTTTAGCGCGATCGCTCAACCAGCCCCGAATGTCCTCTGGTAGGATCGACACCATCGCGATAGAGTCAATAGGAAGTCGTTTTGCCTCTGACTGGGGCGATCTTGCCGCAAGCTGTGGATGCCATGCTGGGCGAACTGTTTGGTGCACGCTACAAAGTGGTCAAAGTTCTTGGATCGGGTGGTTTTGGTCACACCTACATCGCCGAGGATACCCAGCGCCCTGGAAACCCACGCTGCGTACTGAAGCACCTTACGTTTGCCAGTCCTAACACACTGGTGCTCCAGCAAGTACGACGACTCTTTCACGTTGAGGCAGAAACGTTAGAGCGACTGGGGCAGCATGATCAAATTCCGCAGCTACTGGCGTATTTTGAACAGGATCAAGAGTTTTATCTCATTCAGGAATTTATCGAGGGGCACCCACTGAGCGATGAGCTCGCCGAAGGCGTTCGCTTTGCAGAAGCGGAAGTCACAGCGTTTTTAGCCGACGTGCTGGGCATTTTAGAGTACGTCCATGCGGAAGGGGTCATCCATCGCGACATCAAGCCAGAGAACTTGATTCGGCGCGATCGCGATGGTCGGTTTGTGCTGATCGACTTCGGTGCCGTCAAGCATATTGGGACAACAGTTGCGGAAACAACTGGCGCAACCAGCCTGAGCATACCAATCTACACCTCAGGCTATGGGGCAAGTGAGCAATGTTTGGGACGACCGCAGCTCAGCAGCGATTTGTACTCACTCGGCATGGTGGCCATTCAACTGCTGACCGGAATGCGCCCTTCACAACTCCCACAGGACTTCAACACCTCTGAAATTGTGTGGCGGGATCAAGCACAGGTGAGAGAGCCATTGGCTGCTTTCCTGGATCGCATGATTTGCTATCACTACATCCACCGTTACCAAACGGCTGCAGAGGCACGGCAAGCCCTGCAGCAGGTCATGGTTGGGGAGCCAATGCCAGCCCCACGCAGGACGCCAGCAGCCCGATCGAGTGGGAACGCGCTCACGATCACCCCACCCCCTCAAACACAGTTTCAAGCCACGATCGAGCCGCATCCGCAGAATCGCTGGCAGCGGCGTCAAATGCTGGCGATCGGAGGCGGTATCACCGCCGCGGCTCTAGCGCTGGCCACTCTGGTAACGGTTTCTCATACCGTCTCGACTAGAACACCAGCAACAACCCAGAGCATCCTGCAAACCAGCGGCCTGGGCGATCGCATCAGTGCTGGGGAGAAGCTGCTCAGCCAATGGCAAGCCAACCCGAAAAAGCAGGAAGGTGTGGAACGCTTGGCGGCTGGCGATTACACCAGAGCCACTGCAGCACTAGAAGCGGCACGCGAGAGCGATCGCAGCGACCCCGAAACGTTGATCTACTTGAACAATGCTCGCATCGGCAGTGCAAAGTCCTACACCATTGCAACCGCAGCGCCACTGGGCGATACCTTTGGCTCGGCACTAGAAATCTTGCGCGGTGTCGCCAAAGCACAGGACGACATCAACCAGGCAGGTGGCATTAATGGTGTCCGACTCAAGGTTGAGATTGCCAACGATGACAATAAGCGTGATACTGCCCAGCAGATTGCCAAAGTGCTGGTCAACCAGCCTGAGGTGTTAGGCGTTGTGGGACATGGAACCAGCGACAGCACGCTAGCAGCGGCCAGTGTTTATCAGGAAAATCAGCTTGTGCTGGTGTCACCCCTGAGTTCAGCGGTGCAATTGTCCAACGTGGGTAGCTATGTTTTTCGCACCATGCCGAGCGATCGCCTGACGGCCAAAGCGCTGAGCAACTATATGCTGAACACGCTGAAGCAGCGTAAAGTCATTGTCTTTTTCAATTCTGCCAGCACCTATAGCACCTCATTAAAGACTGAATTCAAAAATGCGCTGTTCTATAACGGTGTGGAGTTGATGGATGAGTTTGACCTTTCTCGCCCGGACTTCGACGCCTACGAAAGCGTTGAACGAGCGATCGCGAAAGGGGCTAAGGTCATCATGCTGGCTCCCGACAGCGCCGTGTCTGATCGTGCGCTACAGGTTGTCCAGGTCAACAGACGGCGTTTGAAGCTACTCGCCGGTGACAGCATCTCAACCTCAAAAATTCTGAAAGTCGCTGGCCGAGACGCGATTGGCACCGTCATTGCGGTGCCCTTAGATGTGGCTGGATCACCCTTTGAGCAGCAGTCCGAAGCCCTGTGGGGACATAGTGCGGCCATTAGCTGGCGTACAGCGCTTGCTTATGATGCGACGCAGGCGCTGATCGCCGCCATACGCAGTGATCCCAGCCGACAGGGAATACAGCGGATTTTGTCACAACCCGGCTTCGTAGCGGCGGGAGCCAACGGCCAGATCCAATTTTTACCATCGGGCGATCGCAAGAGTGGCGTGCGCCTTGTCACAGTCGCCCCAACCAGCATCAGCGGAACCACAACGTATACATTCAAGCTGCTGCCAAACCAATAATGGTCAACACCAATCAATACGTAGGGATCACCCGCATGTGGCCTCCTACCGTCAGTTGGTTGGCGGCGGCGTTGGGCTAACGGCTGTGGGCGTAGACGGTGCTGGCTTCAGCTTCCCACCGAGGCGCTGTTGCTGTGCTGCCCGAAAATCAGCTGCCGCACTGTCCAGGTTCTCTTGCTGCTGGTTATAAAAATCTTCTGGGCTGAGCGAGGAGCCTGCCTGCATCGCGCGATGCACCAGATCCATAACGCCCCCGGCCTGGTCACTCCCCCGGTTAGAAAAGGGATTGCGGCTATCTTGATCGTTAAAAATCTGTTGCGGTTGAGCAACATCCACGTCCTGAGCCGAAGCCGCAGACGCAAAACCTGCCGCCAACCCGATCGCAGCCAGGAGGCTGAGCGCCAGATGAGCGGGTTTGCCTGTACGTGTCGTTGCAATTCTAGTTGTTAGCTTCATAAAGCGTCCTTTATTCAACACCTTATTACGTCACGATCGACGCAACTCTCCGGTTTTGATGACGGCAATTGACCGGAAAATGCTCCGCACTCTAATCAATAATTCTAGCACTGAACGCAAAGATGCTTGTCTCTGCCCCTGGATGCACTCCAAAAACTGGCACAGCGCCCGCACAGCCCCGTAGCGTTCTCTTCCATGCTATGGGGTGTTATCTATCGCGGACAACGCCCGTTGATCGATGAATCAACCAAACTCAGCACCGCAAGCCGAACATAAGTCAGCAATCACAGACGCGGCCAAGCTAACAGCCTACGAGATTGCGGTACTGTCAACCTTGTTTGAGCCGAGAGATGCGGATAAAGTCCTACAGCTCGCAACGCAGTGGGGATATCAGCAAGACTTTTTGCGGGCGGTATGGCACACCATTCACCGCAAGCGCTTGGGAGACTCGTAGTACAAGGCGACGATCGACACTGATCGCTCTGCCACAGCACCGTCAAACCAAAGAGTGCCAAATTTACTAGACAGCCATTACTTGATTGCGCCGCTCTTAAGCCAACGACCGGCGCAAGCGGGGTTGAATCAGCAGCAGCGCGACTACCGCAAAACTGACCAGTAAGAGCAACGCTCCACCCAGAGTCACCGTCCCCCAGGGAGCCTGCATCACCACACTACGCAACGACCAGTCGCTGTGAAGATAGACGTAGCGGATTGGTTCAATCGCATAGCTGAGTGGGTTCAACGTTGCCACCCACTGTAGCCACAGAGGCATAAACGACAGCGGCACCAGAGCAGTACTGGCAAACAACAGCGGCAAATTGGTCACAAAGATCACAGCAATTAGCTCGATGTGCCCCGGCAGCGAAAACGATAGCCCCAAACTCAGAGCCGTTACGCCAAGCACGAGCAACAGCACGATCGCCGCGACGAGAGCCAGTCCTAACGCATTCGGCAGCCCGGCACCCAGAAACGCACTGACCGTCACAATTGCCGCCGTTTGTATCAAACTTAGAGTGGTGATAAAGATCGCAGAGGCCATCACGATCGAAAACCGCGAGGCCAGCGGTGCCACTAACAGCCGATTTAAGAAGCCGAACTCGCGATCGAACATGACAGGCAATCCGGCATTCAGCGCGCCCCCAAACGCCGTAAACACGATCACTCCGGCCCCCAAAAACTGGCCATAGCTGACATCTTCACCGAACAGCCCTTGAGGCGCGTTTTGGAAGAGCGCTCCGAATAACACCAGCCACATTATCGGCTGAACAATCCCTGCGATCAGGGTTGAGGGCCGACGTTGCAGTTGAATAAATAGCCGGCGGGTAAGGGCGATTGTCTCCTGCAAAAAATCACTCAATGGTGAGTTGGAAGCAAGCGCCAATTCCTGATTAACGACCTGAGAGGCCGTTACGTTCAGATCGGGAGTTGAAGGCGTTATGGTAGGGCTCATAATGGCTAACCAACGTGAAGAACTTGAGGCGAACAATAGAGAGAAAAGAAACAAAAGAGTGAAATTCACTAACGCATATTCTGCTTGCGCTCAGCTTTGGCATCACGCTGGCCCGCTGCCGCAATCTCGGCATCGAGCAACGTTCGTCCAGTCGCGGCCAGGTAGACATCATCCAGGCTCGGTCTGGACTGCGCAATGCCAAAGGTCGGCAACCCTGCGGCCTGTAGTGCCTGCTGAATGGTAGCCAGCGCTTCGGTTTGGGGCTGAACAACCAGGTTGAGCGAATTGCCCTGAGCACTGTTGATGATGACTTCTTGCACCGCAGGCAAGGACTGAAGCAATGATTTTGCCTTTTCCGCTTCTTCAAGCGGTGAAAACTCGCGAATCCGCAGGGTTATCCGATCGCCGCCCACCTTATCTTTTAGGTCTGAAGGCCGACCGGATGCAATCACCACACCCTGGTCGATAATTGCCACGCGATCGGCGAGAGCGTCTACCTCTTCAAGATAGTGACTGGTCAACAGCACGGTAGTCCCCTGCTCCCGCAGTCCGCGCAAAAATTCCCAGACGGCAATCCGGCTTTCAATATCCAGCCCGACCGTTGGCTCATCCAACACGAGGACATCAGGCCGATGGAGCAATCCTGCCGCGAGATCAAGCCGCTTTTGCAGTCCACCAGAATAGGTACCCGTTTTTTTATCCGCGTAGGTGTCTAACCCCAGGAGGCTAAGCACAGCGTCAATCCGCTGTTTGGCGATCGCGCGGGGAAGGTGGTACAGCGCGGCCTGAAGCTGCAGCAGTTCACGGCCAGTCAGCACCTTATCCGGCGCGACTCCCTGCGCAATATATCCGAGACGCTGACGAGCCAGACGCGGGTTTTCAACCACAGAAATCCCCGAAACCTCAATTCGACCAGCATCTGGCTCAGTCAGCGTGCAAAGACACTGTAAAGTCGTCGTTTTGCCAGCGCCATTTGGCCCTAACAAGCCAAAAATTTCTCCCGGTTCGACCTGCAGCGACACGTCTTTGACTGCCGCTACTGAACCATAATGCTTCTTCAACTTTTCGATTAACACCGCAGGAGCCATCGTACTCCCCCAAGCTATACAAATCTCAATATGCTCTGATCTTATCGCAGTTAGCGGAGCCAGGGAGACTTTGTATACAGACGCAATCAACAAGGACTTCGCAGCGGCGACTTAGATAGCTGAAGTCGCACCCGGCTTCAGCCGATCGTGCAAGCAACCGCGTAGATAGGAGACTGGCACAGGCGGCACTTGCGTGCCAGTCCCCAAAACTCGGATGCAAAAGCGCTCAAGTCCAGAGTCCCAAGTCCCACGCATCAAGCCTCAAGGCACTGATCAGCGTCTGCAAATTGCTAACCACCACGCTAGAGAACTGATGGGTGATCGGCAGGCTATCGAGTCCCATACCAGCGCACAGCAGCATGAGATAGAGAATGGAGTACTTGAACACCGATCGCGCCACTTGCAAATCCGAGGGAACCTGCATGAACTGCCATGCCTTCTGGACAAAAATACCGCCCAGGAGCAGGGCAATTCCAGCATAAACCGCGCCCATCACGTGCAGCGGATAAACCAGCAGCAACGTCACCGGGATCAGTGCCAGCGTATAGTAGAAGATTTGTCGCGCGGTGGGGGCATCGCCCACAACGACCGGCAGCATCGGCACACCAACCTTCGCGTAATCTTCCCGAATGAGCACCGCCAGCGCCCAAAAGTGGGGTGGTGTCCACAAAAAGATGATGGCAAACAGCACCCAGGCCGCCCAGCTCAAGTCACCCGTCACGGCGGCCCAGCCCACCAGTGGGGGTATGGCTCCGGCTGCACCACCAATCACGATATTGAGCGTGCTGTGACGCTTCAGCCAGTGGGTGTAAATCAGCACATAAAAGACAATGCCCGACATGGCGAGACAGGCACTCAACAGGTTTGCAAATACCGTCAGCAGCGTGAAGGCAATGGTGGCAAGAGCGATCGCAAAGATCAAAGCATCACGTGGCTGGACTCGTCCTGATGGGAGGGGACGATGGCGCGTCCGTTCCATGATGTAATCAATATCGCGATCGTAGAGACAGTTAATGACATTGGCAGATCCAGCAGCACAGGCACCACTGATTAGCGTAATCAAGAGCAATAGAGGGTTGACAACACCCGCACCGGCGATCCACATTCCGCCCGCTGTTGTAATCAGAAGCAGCAGAATAATGCGCGGCTTGGTGAGTTGGTAATAGCTTTGAATGACCTGTAGAAAGGATTCGTGGTGGCGGGGAATACCAGTTAAGACAGTTTCTTGCATTCGCTCTTTCCTAAAAAAACAGACTAGAGCCGTAACTTAATCGATGGCCGTGTTGTGTGAGGAGTGGCGTATCGTATGTGGCGATCGGCTTAGAGCGCCATTCTGTCGCTCACTCAGTCATATGACTCAGTCCTGCCCGACCGGGATAGATTACGCATCATCAGGCTGGCTGGCCGCTCGTGTGATCACCAGCAACAGTATTGCTAGCAAACGACTCGGCTGCTGTAGACGTCGTGGGCAAGGGCGGGGTACTGATGGCTGAGACGGGCGCATCGCGTAATGCCAGCACCGTAAACGCTACCAACGTGCCCAGTAGGGCAGCGCCGATCGCCTGATGCGAGACAGTCAGCGGCTCTACCTGCAACCTCAGCTTAAACGTTGCCACGCCCAGAAGAATTTGCAGCAGCACCAGACCGCCAGCCAGACTGGCCAGCCGCCGCAGGGCAGGATGTAATGCGGGTGTGCGCCAGGCAACAATCACGAGCGTCAGCGTTGCTACCGTTGGGGGTACAACCCCTGCAATGTGACTATGCATCACCAGACAAAGCCCAGAATCGCTGAGGCACTGATGCAGCGCCCACTGTGACGCCACCAGCGCGCCTAAAATGCTTTGCAGATAGACCAGAAGCACCGCCCCAAGGCCCAGCCAGGAGAGCTTACCAGCAGTACCCATGCCCTGGTGAGGCATGAGGGCCACACCGATCGACAGCAGTGTCACAAAAAACAGCAGTGCGGTGCCCAGGTGAGCCGTCACAATATCAAATCGGAGCAGTTCGGTCACGGTCAGTCCACCCAGCACACCTTGAAAAACGACCAGCGCCAACGCCAGACTGGCGGCCCACGGCGTCCACCGCGGGAGAGCACGGCGATACCACCAGGCAAGCACCGCAAGGGCGATCGCAAAGATCCCCATTGATGACGCTGTCAGTCGATGAAACCACTCCAGGAAGACCTGGAGGTTCATTTGCCGGTGGGGCACAAGCACACCGTAACAAAGCGGCCAGTCGGGGCAAGCCAGGCCTGCATTCATCACGCGAGTAGCACTGCCTAACGCCATCAGAAACAACGTTTCGCCCGCCATAGCCAGTGCAAAGCGGCTGATTCGCGCCCGAGCACGTGACGGCTCGGCTGTGGACGATCGTTCAGCAGGGGATGGATGAAAGACAACGTTCGCCATTGGCTTGTCCTTACTCAAGAAAAAGAAACGTAACAAAGCACGGAGTGACTGCTCACCCCAAACCTAGCACTATCGAGCGGAATCGGGGTTTATTTGATCCACCAGGGATTTCCTTGATCCACTAGTTATTACTTTAATGACGCTCCTGCCAGAGGCCAGAACCCTTTGGGATTTCTTTGGATTGCCAGGGTTTTCGCCTCGCCAGCTTTGCAGAAGTTATTAATTCCTGTAGGAGAGTCAGGACGGCTTATGAAGCGATCTACTCCGGATTCGGTCAGTGAGCAAGCGTCAGGATTTGCGGATCGAACCGTTTTGAAATACCGCCGCCGATCCTGAAGAAAATCATAAGGATATTCAACAAATGCTCCTTTTCTTGAAGTGCTGCTCTACCTTGTAAATGAGGATGGCTCTAATAGCAGCATTTTTAAATGCGCCAAGGCTTCTAGTTCAAGGCTCTAGTGATCACCACGGACGTACTTCTCTATCGCAACCGAGTCAATTTGCTCCAATAGTTTTGTCTGACGATCGATGTTTTAGGTGGGCCTAAGCTGTGAATATTCCAAGCTCCATTACAACCATGCTGGCAGGTATTCTGCTGACCCTGATTAGTATCTGGGTCGGTCAGAACCACGGTTTGCTGCCAGTCGAAGCGTCCGAAGAGGCACCGCTGATTGATGGGTTGTTCAATACCATGATGACGATCGGAACCGGGCTATTTCTCCTGGTGATTGGCGTCATTCTGTATTCTGCATTTAAGTTCCGTCGCGCGCCCGGTGATGAAACCGATGGGTCACCCGTCCACGGCAATATCCCGCTCGAAATTCTCTGGACTGGCATCCCGGCTGTGATTGTGCTTGGTTTGGCCATCTATAGCTTTGAGGTTTATGGCCAGATTGGCGGTTTGGATCCGATGGATCACTCGGTTGCACATGGCCAACCAGCGCATCAGATGGCAACAATGCCAGGAGCCGCGATCGCCGCGACGCTGAATGATAGCGACCCAAACCAGCCACCCCAGGATCCTGCTACTGCCGCTGTACGGTCAGACCTGCCCCAGAAGAAAGACGCCCCAGCGTTGGGAACGGTTTCGCCTCGGATTGGCCCCACGCCCGCGAACAAGGGTAAGCCGCCAGAATTTGTGGTGAACGCCACTGGTTTACAGTACGCCTGGATTTTTACCTACCCTGATAGCGGTGTCGTTGCAGGCGAACTGCATGTCCCTGTAGGGCGCGAAGTGCTGCTGAATATTTCTGCCAACGATGTACTGCATGCCTTTTGGGTGCCAGAATTTCGGCTGAAGCAAGATGCGGTTCCCGGTCGGCAAACGGAACTCCGGTTTACGCCCAGCAAAGTAGGTGAATATCCGGTTATTTGTGCCGAACTTTGTGGTCCCTACCATGGCGCAATGCGAACTAAAGTCATTGCTGAATCCCCGGCTGATTTTGATACCTGGCTGCAAGAGCAGAAAGTCGCCAGCGCTAATGGCCTGGAGCAGACGATCGCGGTCAACCCGACGGATCGATCGCCTGACGCATTCCTGACACCGTATGTCGATCGCATGGGTATTCACTCCGAACTGCTCCACCAGCTCCATTCCAGCACGGACCCGCATTCTGCCAGTTAGGCGCTGATGGGCAAGTCACTCATGACACGACTCAATGACCGACCGAAGGCGCTAATAGCTCATAGCCGATTGCTGAGCGCTAATAGCAATGGACTTAATTCTTTATGACCCAAGCACAGCTACAAGAAACAGCCAACATTGCGGCCCACGGTTCAGAACCGGGCAGCACGACCTGGCGTACCTACTTCACCTTCAGCACAGACCATAAAGTAATTGGCATCCAATACCTGGTCACAACCTACATCTTTTACTTAATTGGCGGTGCCTTGGCGACAGCCGTACGCACCGAACTCGCCACGCCCGAAGTAGATTTTGTGAGTCGCGAGGTTTACAACAGCCTGTTTACCGTCCACGCGACGGTGATGATCTTTCTCTGGATTGTTCCCGGTCTGACAGGTGGCTTTGGTAACTACCTGGTACCGTTGCTGATCGGCGCGCGCGACATGGCGTTTCCCAGGCTGAATGCCCTTGCATTCTGGATGATTCCGCCAGCGGGCATTTTGCTGCTCTCGAGCTTTTTCGTCGGTGCTCCCGGCGCTGGCTGGACATCCTACCCACCGCTGAGCCTTGTCACCGATCAGGCAGGCGAAGCCATCTGGATTTTGAGTGTTTTACTCCTGGGAACCTCTTCAATCCTGGCGGCAGTGAATTTCATTGCGACCATCTTCAAGATGCGGGTTGCTGGGATGGGGTTCAACCAGATGCCGCTATTTTGCTGGGCTATGCTGGCGACCTCAGCGCTGGCACTCATTGCAACACCAGTGCTGGCAGGAGCACTCATTCTGCTGGCATTTGACTTGCTAATTGGTACTGCGTTCTTCAACCCAACGGGTGGAGGCGATCCAATCGTTTACCAGCATATGTTCTGGTTTTACTCCCATCCGGCGGTTTATATCATGATCCTGCCTGTGTTTGGCATGATCTCAGAAATTTTACCTGTCCATGCCCGAAAGCCGATTTTTGGCTACAAGGCGATCGCCTATTCCAGTCTTGCCATTTGCTTCCTGGGATTGATCGTTTGGGCGCATCATATGTTTACCAGCGGTACGCCTCCCTGGTTGCGGATGTTCTTTATGATCACCACGATGGTGATTGCGGTACCCACAGGGATCAAGGTCTTTAGCTGGTTAGCCACAATCTGGGGTGGTAAGCTACGGCTTAATAGCGCGATGCTGTTTGCCCTCGGCTTTCTATCCATGTTTGTGATCGGTGGGATCAGTGGCGTCATGGTAGCAGCCGTGCCCTTCGACATTCACGTTCACGACACCTACTTCATCGTGGCCCACATTCATTACGTGCTGTTTGGCGGTAGCGTTTTTGGTATTTACGCTGGGTTCTACCATTGGTTCCCAAAAATGACCGGGCGCATGCTTAATGAAACCTGGGGCAAAGTTCACTTTTGGCTCAATCTTATTGGGTTCAATATGGCCTTTCTGCCCATGCACAAGCTTGGTCTAGAAGGCATGAACCGTCGGATTGCAGAATATGAGCCAAGATTTGCCACGCTTAATCTCATTTGCTCGGTCGGCGCGTATATCCTGGCTGTATCAACCATTCCGTTTCTAGTCAACGTGATTTGGAGCTGGATGTATGGGCCCAAAGCCGGTGCCAACCCGTGGAATGGTCTGACGCTAGAGTGGATGACGAGTTCACCACCACCTGTCGAGAATTTTGAAGCCGATCCTGTGTTGGCAACTGGGCCTTACGATTATGGTTTTGGCGATCGGGCTACGCCTGTCGATGTTCCTCTATCTGATGCCAGGGATCCAGTTTTGGCGGCTGGCCCTAACTCAGTGCTACGGGCTGATCCCGACCCTGCCGTTGCCGTATCCCCAGACGATCGCTCACCGCAGTGATTCATGATCCATATCCAGCGATTAAGGCCAAGATTCCATCCACTCTGGATTGCTACAGCTAACCCTGGAAACTTCTAGTAGTAACTCATACTTTACTAACTCATGACAGGTTCAACCCTTGATTCCGCTAAGACAGCCCTCAACTATCACCACGCTGAGGTTGCTGCCCCTCACGGTGAGCATCATGATTACCGTATCTTTGGCATCATCATCTTTCTGATTGCTGAAGCAATGATTTTTCTGGGGCTATTTACGGCGTATCTCACGTTTCGTGCGGTCGCGCCGAGCTGGCCTCCCGAAGGCACTCCAAAGCTAGAACTATTGCTACCAGGGATCAACACCATCATCCTGATCTCGAGTAGCTTTGTCATTCACAATGCGGATACAGCGATCAAGAAGAACGATGTTAAGGGCCTGCAGAAGTGGTTCATCATCACAGCCGTCATGGGCGCAATATTTCTCGCAGGACAGCTTTATGAGTACTTCCACCTGGAGTTTGGGCTGACCACAAACCTATTTGCCAGCACGTTTTACGTCTTAACGGGCTTTCATGGACTGCACGTTACCTTTGGTCTGATACTAATTTTGGCGGTATTGTGGCGATCGCTCAAAAAAGGTCATTACAGCAGCGAGAGCCACTTTGGTGTCGAAGCGGCTGAAATCTACTGGCACTTTGTCGATGTTGTCTGGATTTTTCTGTTTTTGTTGCTCTATATCCTCTAGCCTCTGAAGAGTGTGCAGTCGTGAAACAGTCAAAAAAAGGGACGCAATGCGTCCCTTTTTTACTTTTGAGCAGGTTGAACTGAATTCTTTGAACTGAATTCTTTGAACTGAATTCTACTTAATCGACACCTTACCGCCAGCTTCTTCCAGCTGTTTCTTCGCATCTTCAGCATCGCCCTTAGCCACGCCTTCCTTGACGGGCTTGGGTGCCGCTTCAACCAGATCTTTCGCTTCCTTGAGTCCCAATCCAGTCAGTGTCCGAACGACTTTCAGGATAGCAATCTTCTTGTCAGCCGGAACTTCTTCGAGCACCACGTCAAACTCAGTTTGCTCTTCGACTTCTTCAGCTGGTGCTGCCGCGGCCCCACCAGGAGCCGCGATTGCAAAGCCACCCATGGGGGCTGCCGCACTCACGCCAAAGGCTTCCTCAATTTGCTTCACCAACTCTGATGCTTCCAGCAGCGTTAGCGTTTTCAGTTTCTCCAAAATTTCGTCAGTTGTTGCAGACATTTATCGTCTCCTAAGTTGTTGAGTGGTTGGTTGTTAGCGTTTCATTCTTTAATAAATCGCTAAAGACTAAAGCCGATGGCTAAAAATCGCGTCAGGCGGCCTCTTTGTCCTTGTCGGCAACGGCCTGAATAGCGCGCGCCAGAGACGCTGGCACTTGATCGATACTGACCGCTAGCTTGGTGGCAACGCCGTTGATTGCACCCGCAATTTGAGCAATGAGCTGTTCCTTGGATGGCAAATCGGCGATCGCTTTAACATCGGCCTCGCTCAGCGCCCGACCTTCCATCACACCACCGCGAAGTTCGGTCTTCTTGGTTGCCTTTTGAAAGTCTTGATAAGCCTTGAGCGCACCGCTGACATCGTCTTTAATCAGCAGGAATGCTGACGAATCAGACAGAAACTTGGTCATTGGTTCCCAAGTATCGTTGCCTTCAACTGCAATCCGCATCAGCGTGTTTTTAGTCACTTTGCAAACGGCCCCTGTTGGCAGCAGCCGTTTCCGCAGATCCGTAATTTCAGCAACGCTTAACCCCTGGTAGTTAATCACAACGGCCAGTTGCGACGCGTCTAACGTCTCCTTCAGCTCAGCCACGATCGCTTTCTTGTCTTCGAGCGTTCTCCCCATAGATCTCACCTCCTTTTACTGGGTATTTTTGGTCAAACCTGTACAGTACAAATCAGCAGCAACTAAACAAAGCCAGTAAAAAACCCTGGACATAGAGCCAGGGTGTCGTCAATATCCATTCGGCTGGTCACATTAAGCGACGAGCGTTAGAACGTACAGTACGAAAACCTCGGCAGGAAATTAAGCGTCAGGCACCTGCTGTCTCTGGCTCTGCTATTTAGTTGTGAGGGATTAGTCATTAGCGGTTGGCAATGATTAATCGCCAATCAGCAGTGCCAACCTTATGCAGCGTCTCCCAATTTCAAATCGCGCAGAGCGCTAATGTCAACTTCAATCGAAGGTCCCATTGTAGCAGCAACATAAACGCTGCGCCAGTAACGACCTTTGGCACCCGACGGACGATTACGGTCGATCGTTTCCTGCAGCGCTTTAAGATTAGCCAGTAAATCCTCTGTCGGAAATGAGGCCTTACCAAAGAGTACGTGCACGATCCCCGTCTTATCGGCCCGGAACTCAAGCTTACCGGCTTTGAACTCGGCGATCGCCTGAGGCAAATCAAACGTCACAGTTCCGCCCTTCGGCGAAGGCATCAGGCCTCGTGGACCGAGCAACTTACCCAACTTGGCGATCTGCGGCATCATATCGGGGGTCGCAATCAGGAGGTCAAAGTTAATTTCACCCTTCTGAATGTCATTAATTAATTCTTCCGAACCAGCCAGATCGGCACCAGCGTTAGTGGCTTCAGTTACCTTCTCACCACGTGCGATCACGGCCACACGGATCGATTGTCCAGTGCCCTTTGGCAGAGCTACAGTCGTCCGTAACTGTTGATCCGTATATTTTGGATCAATGCCTAGTCGGATATGAGCCTCAGCAGATTCTGGAAACTTAGCGGTTGCCGTCTCTCTGAGCAAGTTGAGCGCTTCTAGCGGATCGTACGGTCGTTCCTCAACTTTCTTTTGCAGATCTTGCAGTCTACGGGAGACTTTCTTAACCATTAAATCCTCCTGGGGTTCAAACGAAGCCGCGCCTCTCCCCCGATAGTGTTTATCAATGAACGATCTCAGCGCCTTTCAAGCACTGAATACAAACATTAGAACTACCCACACAGCCTTTAAGGGCTATCCAAGTTTAATCCTTGACGGTAACACCCATATTGCGAGCGGTACCTTCCACAATCCGCATAGCGGCTTCAATGTCATTCGCATTGAGGTCAGGCAGCTTCGCTTGCGCAATCTCCTGAAGCTGGGCACGAGTAATAGAACCAACCTTCTTGCGGTTGGCTTCCCCAGACCCCCGCTCAATCCCTGCCGCCTTTGCAATGAGCTTGGAAGCAGGAGGCGTTTTCAGCACGAATGTGAAACTACGGTCTTCATAAACCGAAATTTCGACCGGAACTACCATTCCTGCCTGGTCAGCAGTTCTGGCATTGTATTCCTTACAAAACATCATAATATTGACCCCGTGCTGACCGAGCGCGG
>JAJPKC010000665.1 GCA_021323955.1 Oscillatoriales cyanobacterium Centralia_MAG_596
ATATCGATCGCGGTACCCACCAGACGAAAGATGTCTCCCTGTTCGTTACGCAGCGGCGAAAGAATGGTAAGCGTCCAGATCGTGTGATCAGGCAGAACCACTTCCTCTTCGTAGGCGATTTTGTGACCTGCCTGCAAACAGCGGGTGTAGTTTTGTCGAAAAGTCATGCCGATGGCTGATCCAAAGGCAGCTTCGGGTGTTTTGCCCTGAACCTGCTGATCCGTGCGTCTGGCATATCGCTCCGCGACTGGGTTAAAGCCAGCGTACCGGAAGTCCTTGTCTGCCGTTACATCAATGACAAAAATGGCCTGGTCGGCTCCCGTGTAGATACTCCGCAGAAATTCTTCGCGCTGGCGCAGTTCGGCTTCTGCCTGCTGACGCTTAACTTCACTGCGGCTACGCTGGCTGATGTCCCGAAAAATTGTCAGGTGGTGACCGGGAACGAAGTTCGCGATCGCGGTAAATTCTGTTTGACGGGTCGTGCCATCAGGACGGTGCAGGCAAAATTCTCGCGTCATCTGCCCTTGCTGAAAGAACTGCTGCCGCAGTTGCAAAATATTTAATTCTGGATCGGCAAAGTTAGCGCTCCTTGAACGCAGCAGCGTGTCCCTGGTGACTCCAAACAGTTGACAGGCCGCTGGATTACCTTCCAAAAAGCAGCCGTTGTCATCGGTAATCACGATCGCGTCCAGCGCATGTTCGAATAGCGCCTGCCACTGATCCTGGCGTTGCTGCAGCGATGCATTCACCACCATCAGTTCAGCCGTGCGTTCTGCCACGCGCAGTTCCAGTTCGTTACGGGTGGCTTGCAGTTGCAATCGTTCCTGCTCAATGATTCGATAGGCCACCTCCAACTCCTGGTGCTTCTGGCGTAGTTCTGCCTGGGTCGATCGCAATTCCTCCAGTGCTACCCGTAATTCTTCATTCACCGCGGTGAGTTCGGTAATTTGTGGGATCGTCGGCTGTTGTTCGCTCTGGTTTGCCAGAAAGGAGGAGTACATTGGATTCAGCCGATAGCCGATCCCATGAATGGTTTTAATGAAGTCCTTGGGTGCGCTAGCGGCGCTTAATTTTTGGCGTAGCCCTTTAATGTGTACCCGGACGGCTTCTTCCCCCGAAGACTCCAGCGAACTCCAGGCGTGCTCCAAAATGGCGCTCGCACTCAAGGTCTTCTGAGGATTACGGAGAAAAAGCTCCAGGATGGCGTATTCCTTGGGGGTCAATGCGAGTAAATGGTTGCCATAGGTGACTTTACGATCGCTGGGATCAACCGACAGTGCTCCCCAACTCAAGATCGGCTGGTTGGTCGGACTTGCTCGACGCAGCAACGCCTGTATGCGCGCAATCAGTTCCTCCGTATCGAACGGTTTGACCACGTAGTCATCGGCTCCAATGTTGAGCGCGATCGCCTTCTGGTGTCCTCCTCCTTGCCCAGTTAATAACAAGATCGGCGTTTGCAAACCTCGATCCCGTAAATGCTGACACAGGCTAACGCCATCCAGTTTCGGCAGCATCACATCCAGCAAGATCAGGTCGTATTCAAAGGCGTCGGCCATCCGCAATCCTACCTCGCCATCCTCTGCAATATCGACCGCGTAGTTATAGCTAGACAGCAAGAGTTGTAAGGTTTTTGCGACCGTGCGATCGTCTTCGACAACAAGGATTTTCATAGGGAACTCTAAATCAGGCTTGTGTCGACACTGAATTTATCATCCAGACAAGAACGTATGAAGTTAAACAAAGGGTCTTTAAAGATAAGAACAACTTCTTCTTCGATATCCCTGATTTTCTCATCCTTCACAACTTCCTTACAACTAATCTTTAAAACTAACTATAAGGAGTTCAAAGCCCCATGTTGATCCTTCTCAGCATAAGCGAAACTCTGAAAAACCTCGCTCCTGAGCTCTCTCTGGACCTTACCCGTCTCCTTATCGACAAAAGAGTTATCCCATCCTGACTCTTTTGCTATTAGGAGATGGGTGAGGAGAGGTTAGCCCAGTCATTACAACAGCCCAGATCATTTGTGAGCAGGGCTGATCATCAGGGCTTAAGCATTTAGCAATAATGCGGTCAATAAAGGCCGATAACTGCTGCCAGGATGCTGCTCATAATCTAAATCGGATCGCTAATAGAGTCGGCTGCGTTGACAGAATGGCTCAATTGTCTAGATCAATCGCATGTTTTGGAAATGCAATCATGAATCCTCACGACGATTTCTACTTCTTAAATGATTTTGTTTCCAGCTCTCAGAATCTCATTTCTGTCCTTGGATGGCTGCAAATGGAAATGTCTAACTCGGCGTCAGGCAGTGTTTACATCTACGATCTGGTTGGACAGCAAACCCTTTATACCAGCTACCCAGTAGTAGAAATGCTTGGCTACACTGTCGATGAAATTTATGCCATGGGCCCAATTGGGCTAGCCAATTTAATTCATCCAGATGACCTGAATCGAGTTTCGGAACATTATCAACGGTTCGCTACTCTGCGTTCCGGAGAAGTCATCGCCATTGAATATCGCATGCAGCAGGCCGATGGCAATTGGTGCTGCCTGTGTTCGCAGGAAACGGCACTAACAACGGCGCAAAATGGTTCGCCGCTGCAAGTACTGGGCGTTTTACAAGACATTACGCAACGTGCGAGCATTAACAGTGAAAACTCGCTTTTGGTAAGCCTGGTCGGATAAATTTTAGAGTGTGGGCTTAACCGCTAAAACCATCGTCCTCAAAGGAGCCGTGAACAGGACTGCTTAACCCTCAAAATTGCTTGAGTTTCCGATTGCGTGTTTGCAGCGGCGGCGTTTGGATGGATGGTTTTAGCAATCGATCGCAGGGTGGCCGCACTCGGTAGAGTTTCAGATGAGTACCTTTATCCGTGCTGAGCCTGATTTACTTGCGAACCGTAATCATGCGCCGATCGTCAAAAGTGAATATTAAGTAGTGAAGTTGTTTGAAAACAGCTTTTAGCAATCTTATCTGGATTATGAAAAGGGATCCCTTCGTAATCCTTTTTATAATACTTGCCATTTTGCGAATGATTCAGGACGCCTATATTAGCCTGTGAATGATCGAAGCATTATCACTTTATCTTTGCAAAATTAGCTTTGAATTCATGTGCAAATAGTCCATGAGATGTTTGATCAATAAGGGATTTTGGTGGCCAGCAAAGCTTTTAAAGAACGAGTTTATGAACGGAATGACGAGCATCACCAAGAAATTAATTCTTAACCTGCCCAGAATGGGTTGCGGCAACTGGTGGGTAGAAATTACCCCCTTTGAGGCCGATTGCATCTACTATTTTGGGCCATTTCCAAACTCTAGAGAAGCCTCCGAAATGTGTCCAGACTATGTTGAGAAAGTCATGGATCAGGGGTTTCAGCGGATCAATGCTGTAATTAAACGCTGCTACCCAGCAGAGCTGACCAAAGATAGTGAAAGGATTGAGGCAGGGTGAGGGCGATCGCACTGTTATCAGTGACCCTACCCATCCACCCTGCCTCGGTATTGCTGGGTTAGCCAGTACACGCCTTACAACAGCTTCGAGCTATACTAATTCACTACGAACAAATAAATTTGATGCGTCCAGAGGTAGAAGGTGTAGCACTCATCAAACCCCTAAGATGCATTTGAGGTTTTCAGCCTCTGCACACGAAAAATAGTGGAGAGATTGTTATGCGACGCATCATTTCATTTTTAGCTAAGAATCTATTAGTTTTAGGATTAGTCAGTCTCATCGGCCTGTCAGGTGCCTTTTCCTTCGCTCAACCTAGCCATGCCGCCGTTGTATCGACACAAGAGGGTATGAGCGATAGCAGTAGGGCTGATCAAGCACAAGAGCAAAAATATGAGCAACTCGCAAAAGAAGCGAGAGATGCAGTGAACAACCCTCAAGCTCTGGACGAGCAGTACGATCTCGATCAAAAGGCTTCCAAGCAAGGACAAGGAGGCTTGATAGAAGGTGCTAAAAAGACGCTTGAGAAAGTAACAGGTGCCGATAAGTAACCCTCTCCAACGGTTACAGGCTGAAGGCAAACCCCCCACTTTATAGACAGGTGGAGGGTTTGTTTGGCATCAGCTTGATCTTCTCTATCACTAAATTGCTGAAACGCTAAGCGTGTACAGATCTTGCAACTCTACCTCCTGCCGTGGCAGCAAAGCACTTAAAAAATTTACAAGAAAACACTGTGCAGTAAATCAGCTTTTAGACTATGTTTTGTGTGCTGCATATTTGGGCACGCTAAGTACGCCAGCAAGCATAGTAGATTCTCCTGATGAAGTTTACACAGGCCCGATCACTGGCATCGGGCTTTTTTGTATGGACGATTAACACAATTGATGATGCGTTCCAGTGCTGGCTACGATCAAGAGCACCTTAAAGCGTTGAGACGCCAGAGTTTTGTTGACTTTGTAGGGCTTTAGGGCACCCTAGCAGGAGCACGATCGCGAAAAATATGCTTGCTAGAGTCTGGAGTGCATCGCTGGTTGGCATTGATGCTGTTAAGGTTGGCGTAGAGGTGGATATTGCGGGTGGTCTACCGGGCATTGTGGTGGTGGGCTTGCCCAGCCAGGAAGTGCAGGAATCCAAAGAACGAGTCAGAGCCGCGCTGAAGAACGCAGGGTATGCGTTTCCTATGCGAAAAATTGTCGTCAATCTGACTCCAGCCGATCTGCGGAAAGAAGGTCCCAGTTTTGACTTACCGATCAGCGTGGGCATTCTCGCTGCCTCGGAGCAAGTGAAGACCGACCTGTTAGACGAGTACTTGTTCTTAGGGGAAGTGTCTCTCGATGGAAGTCTGCGTCCGGTGGCGGGAGTGCTGGCGATCGCGGCGGCGGCCAAACGTCTTGGTATCGCCGGATTAGTCGTGCCTGCTAACAATGCCCGTGAAGCGGCTGTCGTCAAAGGGCTGTCTGTATTTGGTTTCAACCATCTCTCCGAAGTTGCTGATTTCCTTTGTGCGTCAGAGCAATACGTGCCCACGCAGGTCAATGGACTGGAGGAGCTAGAACGGGCAAAGTTCAATGGCCCCGATTTGAAGGATGTGAAAGGACAGTCTCACGCTCGTCGTGCTCTGGAAATCGCCGCAGCGGGCGGGCACAACCTGATATTCGTAGGCCCCCCAGGCAGTGGAAAAACGATGCTGGCTCGAAGACTGCCTGGCATTCTACCGCCTTTGACCTTCGATGAAGCGCTTGAAGTCACCCAGATTCACTCTGTCGCGGGCTTGCTAAAAGACAAAGGATCGCTCGTTGCGACCCGTCCGTTTCGCAGTCCCCATCATTCCGCTTCAGGCCCTTCATTGGTGGGTGGTGGCAGTTTTCCCCGACCGGGCGAGATTTCCCTATCGCACCGAGGCATACTTTTTTTAGACGAATTGACTGAGTTTAAGCGCGATGTGCTGGAGTTTTTGCGCCAACCGCTGGAAGACGGCTATGTGAGCATTTCGCGTACACGCCAATCGGTGTCCTTCCCGGCGCAGTTTACCCTGGTTGCCAGCGCGAACCCCTGCCCCTGCGGCTATTTTGCCGATACCGTCCAGCCCTGCACCTGTACGCCCAGAGCCAGAGAGCAATACTGGGCACGGCTATCGGGGCCACTGATGGATCGGATTGATTTGCAGGTAGCAGTGAACCGTTTGAAGCCAGAAGAAATTACCCAACAGCCCACGGGTGAGGCATCTGCGTCGGTCCGCGATCGCGTCCAGCTTGCCCGCGATCGTGCCCACGATCGCTTCAAAGAAACAACCCTGCGCTGCAACGCCGAAATGCAAAGTCGCCACCTCAAACAATGGTGCCAACTGGATGATGCGACCCGTAACTTGCTTGAAGTGGCAATTCGCAAATTAGGTCTATCGGTGCGGGCCAGCGATCGCATTCTCAAAGTTGCCCGGACGATCGCCGATCTGGCAGGCGATGAAAACCTGCAAACCCGTCACGTTGCTGAGGCAGTTCAATATCGCACAATCGATCGAATGCAGTAGTTTCTTTGTCGCCTGACTTCTAACGCTTGACTTCTTCTGGCAACCAAGAGTTGACAATCACCCTTCTCATCTGTCGGTTGAAACGGTAGCAGGGGAAATGATGACGCGAGTGCGATCGGTCACGATGACATGTTCAACTTATTAATCAGCACGGCAACGCTATCCGCTAACGATTTAGCAATGTCCGCTTGCTTGTCTGCAGTTTCAGATTGCTTTTGTACCAGCGCTTTTAGTTCTGTCATGCCTGTTTTCAGTTCTATCATGCCTGTTTTTAGTTCTATCATGCCTGTTTTTAGTTCTATCATGCCTGTTTTCAGCTCTGTAAAGCCTGTCTCAACCATGTGAGTTAAACTGGCGACGTTTTCGGCCAAGTGATTGACGGTTCCAGATAGGTGGGTGACGGTTTCGGTCAGATGGCCAATCTGATCGGTCAGGATGTCAAGCTTGTTTGAGGATTCGTGGGTGCTGGTCATGGTGTGTTTGTGAGGGCGATCGCCTCGACCAGGGCGATTTTGGTACAGCCAGATTAACACAGAGACAAAAATTCTACGGGACAATGGGGTCTGGCCTCAACTGAAATAGTCGTGCTTCATGAAAACTGGCCTGTAGCACGACCAGATTACAAATACTTTACCTTCCAATTCAGTTAGCCCGGTTTGCACATGGGGAAGTCTGTATGAATGAGCACATCGCTTCATCATTCTTCCCGAGGTCTTTCTTCCATGCCGACCAAAAACTTCCGTCACGTCCGTAAGACCAGTGTAGTGAAGACGCCCGAGGGTGGGCGGATCAAATTAGGCAGCTATCGTCCCGACAAAAAAAATCCCAACGATAAAACCTTTAAGTCTAAACATTTTTCAGCTGACAACCTGCCCTCAAAGGTAGATTTGCGCCCCTATATGACCCCTGTTGAAAATCAGGGCGATTCCAACAGTTGCACCGCTAACGCAATGGCCGGTGCGTATGAATATCTCAGCAAGCGCCTTAACGATCAAGAGCATCACGTCAGCCGTCTCTTTATCTACTACAACGCGCGCGAACTGGACGGTGACCCAGATAAAGATGAAGGTACTTATCTGCGGAGTTGCGTCAAGGTGCTCAAGAAGTATGGCACGTGCTCCGAGCAAACCTGGCCCTTTGACCTGCATCGTATCTACACGTCTCCTGAAGAGAAAGCCTATGACGAAGCGGCTGGCTTTGTCGTCGAAGATGCCTATCGGGTGGATGTGGATCTGGACTCGATGCGGAGTTGTTTGGCAGAGGGCTATCCTTTCACCTTTGGGTTAGAGCTATTCTCGTCCTTCCAAAAGACCGGCTCCAATGGTCTGGTTCCCATGCCCGACCCTGATAACGACCAGCATGATGGCGGGCATGCGATGCTTTGCGTAGGCTATTCCGATGCCGATAAGGTGTTTATTGTGCGCAATTCCTGGAGTGATCAATGGGGCGATCGCGGCTATTGCTACATTCCCTACGACTACATGACCAACCCCGACCTGAATGGGGATTTGTGGGCAATCCGCCAGGTTTCGGCGACCAACGTTGACCTGAGCCAAAATATCCAGGGTGCACATGCCTCGTTGTTTGATAGTGCTACTGCCGCGATCGCCACGTCACTTCAGGTTCCTGGATCCGCCAGCACAAGCGAATACTTCAGCAACTACAGCAACTACAGCGTTGAATACGAATCCCAGTCCGTTTATGTCGATGGGCAATTTGTGTCGATCGATGAGTATGACGATCTGGACGCGTTGTATTACCTGGAATACGAAGACGAATATGAAGAGTTTACGCTGACCGAAGAATCGGAATCG
>JAJPKC010000205.1 GCA_021323955.1 Oscillatoriales cyanobacterium Centralia_MAG_596
AGTGCGATCGACTCCCGGTGCCTCGCTGCGCCAATGCCACTCATTGCTGTAGGAGTCAAACAGTTCATTCGGTTGCTTGCCTGTCAATAGCATCAAGCACGTAACTGCCAGCGCATACAGGTCGCTGGACGGGTAAACCTCGCCACCCGACATTTGCTCTGGCGGCGCAAACCCCATTGAATAAATGCCTGTAGACTTAGCGGTTGCGGCTCCTTTGGTCGCCTGCTTAACAGCACCAAAGTCCAGTAAGTAGAAATGCCCGTTTCGGTGCCGCATGATGTTGGAGGGCTTGATATCCCGGTGGATCGAGCCGTTCTCATGGACAAACTCGAGCACTTCGAGAATTTCCTGCAGCATCGCGGCAACGTCATCGGATGCAAGCACGCCTTTTTGTGCCAGTTCTTCTTCCATCGTCTGCCCATCAATGTATTCCTGAACGAGGTAAAAGAACTTGTCCTGTTTACCGGGTTGGGTACTGGGCGGCGTGAGTTCAAAAAATGCAAACAAGTCTGGGATCAGCGGATGGGCATTACCTAACTGCTCTAGCACTTCGCCTTCGCGCTCAAACAGCTGTTGCGCGACCTGGAGTTGGGCCAGGGTGAGATGTCCGGATGGCTGAAACTGCTTGACAACACACTGGCGCATCCCCGGGGTGTAGCGATCGCGCGCCAAAAATGCAGCACCGAAGCCGCCCTGCCCCAATAGCTTCAGCGGCAGGTAACGCCCGATTAAAATCAGCTCCATCCCGCACGTGGTGCAGTATTTCTGCGGTACCGACTTTAGTGTGGCAACATTGTCCAGATCAGGAAAGCTGTTTACAGGACGGGGGCAACCTGGACGAGTGCAGTAGAGTTCCATAGAATTATCGGCTGTATTGCCCCTAACATCGCTTCGCTAAAGCGGTTGAGGCAATCCTTTGGGAGGTGTAGAGGTTGTCTTAGCATTCACTTTCAGCTTTCAGCGACGTGCTTTCGGCTTTAAACTCCAGGTTGACTGCTGGTGCCTGACCCCTGATTGTGTTCATTGTTAGCTTAATCAATTTCTGGCATCGTTAAGCGATTGCGGCTGGAACCTGGCGCAACAGGTTTGAGAAAATCAATCCGCTCCGATTCATGGGACTGTAAATTTGCGTGGGCCGCAAACTTGGGCAATATGTCGCGACAAAAAGCTTCAGCCGCTTTGGAGCGGTAACGGTTGGGATTGATAATCACCGATAGCATCCGTTTCACAGTGATTTCATCGATCTTGGCACGATGCAGTACCCCCATCTGTAACTCTTTTTCGATCGCCGAAATGGACACAAACGCGGCCCCCAGTCCTGATTGAACCGCATTCTTAATGGCCTCGATCGAGTTTAGCTCCATCTCAATCTTCAGGCGGCGCGTTTCGATACCACAGCGTGCCAGGACTTGATCGATGACTTTGCGAATGGTTGATTGGGAATCGAGCGCAATGAACTGGAGCTTATACAAGTCGTCTTTCTGAATGGTCTCAACCTTGGCGAGGGGGTGAAATACGGGCAGAATCAGTGCTAGTTCATCTTCAGCATAGGGAATAATTTCTAGAGAGTCTTGCAGTTCGGGTGAAATTTCACCGCCGATGATTGCAAGGTCAATCTGTCCATTTGCCACACTCCAGGAGGTGCGACGAGTCGAATGCACGTGCAGCTGCACAGCGACATCTGGGTACTGCTGTCGAAAGACGCCAATCATGCGCGGTAGCAGATAGGTTCCGGTGGTCTGACTAGCGCCGATGATCAATGTTCCGCCCTGGAGGTTCTGTAAATCTTCGATCGCGCGACAGGTTTCCTGGCAAAGCGTGAGAATTTTTTCCCCATAGCTTAAGAGCAAATGACCTGCTTCTGTGAGCTGTGCGCGTCTGCCGCCCCGGTCAAATAACGGCACATCAAGCTGGCGTTCGAGATTTTGTACCTGTAAGCTAACGGCAGGCTGCGAGACATACAGGCTATCAGCAGCGCGCTTAAAACTTCCCTCAGCAGCGATCGCTTTGAGAATGCGTAATTGATCCAGAGTAAAAGGAAGGTCAGACATACTGCTAAACCTAAGAGATGGAAGGAGCCAGAGTGTAGCAACCTACTGGTTTCGATGCGAATCGATCGCAGGAGCGATAAACGTCTAGACCAGAACCCTAACACAGCCGCTCAAGTAGTCCCTAACAGTACGTTGTGCCATGTATCGTATTGAAACGTAAATTAAAGAACTATGAAACGGGAGGTTATTCAGGACTTTCTGAATTTACCAGGAATTGCAGGCGTTGCCCTAATCGATGGGCGTTCTCGGCCTTATTTTTGTGGTATCGATCAAACTTTAAACTTTCAACAGAAAGAAGCCCTTGCCCAGGGCATTTTACAAGTTGTTGAAACCATTCCTGATGGCTTTGAGGCGCTTGAGTTTCAATTTGCCGATCATCAAGTTTATGTTTACCGATTTGATCGCGGTATGGTGCTGCTGGTGCTCACCCAGTCTAACCTTGTGTATGACGATTACTTGGGAACCATTCAGGGACTCAAAGCGCTGCTGAAAGAAGACATCCCCAATGCGATCGCGACCTTTCGGCTGATGGCGGGCAATATTACCCTGACCGGGACAAACTATCGCAAGGCCGGTACCGATACCGGCAAGACGACGATTACGACACCCACCGCACAGTCGCCGGATGTGTCCCTGCCAGACCGTAGTTTCTCTCGGCCTCCCGAAATACCTCCCGCTCCACCAGAACCCGTCTCCCAAGCCACAAATAACTCATCGGCGGCTGCCGCCAGTCTGAGCGAGACGATCGCCGCACTCAACGAGCTCAGTCGATTCACGACCCAGTATTTGGGAACACACGTCATTGTCAATTACTGGAAATCGACCCGTCCCCCGTTCGACGGGTTGACTGCCCTGGAGATCGATCGCACGGCTCAGTTTTCATACTCTGGGTCATCGCGATCAGCCCCGCTAACGTCCGAAGAGCAGCAATGGCTACGAGACTGGGTGGCGGCGTTCACTAAGCGATGTGCTCAAGTCATTCGTGACTTTCCGGCGATCGTGGCTCAGCAAGCGCTCAACGATTCGCAAAAGGCCATCCTGCTCGAGCCACCGTCCGGTGATGCAAGCGCGTAAGGCGTGCAGCATTCAATCCACACCTGTCGTCCTGATCCCACACCGACTTTCTATTCCCTACCCCCCGAAAACACTATGGCTAAAACCGTCAGACTCGAACCGATCGCCCAGGACACATCCGTTGAAACCAACGGCAATTTGCTTTCCGTACTCATTAACAAAGATCTGGATGTCTTGAAAGAATGCGGTGGCCGCGGCATGTGCGCCACCTGCCATGTCTATGTGAAACAAGGGATGGAGTCTCTTTCCCCGGTCAGTCGTCGCGAACAGCGTACTCTGGAAGTGATCACAACATGCAAACCCGACTCGCGGCTGGCCTGTCAGGCTCGTGTTTTACAGGATGGCGTGGTGGTCGAACTGCCACCTGGTATGTACATCAACTCCATCAAAGACATTGAGGATCTGATCGGTAGACGCGCTGAGCAGGATTTGCTCCATCCCCTGACCGGGAAAGTCCTGGTAGAGACTGGCAAACTCATCACCCGCTCGACGCTGAAGCAAATTGAAGACACGACCAGCTTCAACGTTAGCAGCTATTTCTCACACACCACTGATTACTAGCTCTGTCTGCAGTCAGGGGTCATTTGTGATTTGTCAGTAGCAATGTATGTGCATTAGTACGCACCAGTGACCAGTGACCAGTGACCAATGACCAGTGACCAGTGACAAACCTCAAGGGACTAACTTGAGCGAGAACCGTTATGGTGACACATGCCAGGCTGAGATTGTCGTTACACTTCACCACAGCAAACAGCCAGGAGTGAGGGTACAGGGTATAGTCCATTCAAGTGAAATTGACGTGGACGAACTTGTGATGCTTTTTGCGCTCTTTTCGGCAACTGGGTGGCAACGGTTAGGGCGATCGATGCTGCTCTTTGGCGTCGCGATCGTGCTGGCTCTGCCGCTCATGGGCTGTCAACCCAGTCAGTTCCGTAGTCAGGCGGCTCAGGGAACGCAGCTTGTCCTCAGCGTGGTCACTGACCCCAATACGTTCAACTTTGCGAATAAACAGACCTTCCCCAGCGTATTTCTGTTTACATCCGAGGGCCTGACCAACGAGAACGGGGTTACGGGGGCAGTGGAACCGGCTCTAGCAGAGTCATGGACAATTTCAGCCGACAAAAAGCGCGTCGTCTTTAAGCTTCGTCCTGGCTTGAAGTGGTCGGACGGTGTGCCGCTGACTGCCGAGGATGTCGTTTTTACCTATCGCGACATTGTGGCTAACCCTGCGGTTCCAACCGACTCGAAAGAAAGCATTCAGATTGGTACGAACAAAGTCTTTCCTCAGGTGCGGAAGCTGGACGATTTGACCGTTGAGTTTATTCTGCCCGAACCCTTTGCGCCTCTGCTGCGCGCTACGGCTGGGCCAGATGGCATTTTGATCCAGCCTAAACACGTCCTGGCAGAGACACTCCAGACGAAAGGGTCTGATGGTAATCTCAAGTTTCTTTCCACCTGGGGCACGGATGCCGATCCAACGCAAGTGGTGGTCAACGGCCCTTATGTAATGGAAAGCTATACGGCTGGTCAACGGCTGATCTTTCGGCGTAATCCTTACTACTGGCGCAAGGATGCAGACGATCGCCCACTCCCCTACATCGATCGCATCATCTGGCAGGTTGTTGAAAATGTGGATACTCAACTGCTGAAATTTCGATCAGGCGATCTGGATATCATCGGTGATGCCCGTCCGTTGCGACCGGAGTACGTGCCCCTGCTCAAGCGGGAAGAAAAGCGCGGCAGCTTTCACGTCAAAGATGGTGGCCCCTGGTCGGGCACCCTGTACCTCACCTTTAACCTGAGTCAGGCGAAAAATAAAGCAGGCAAGCCATTCATTGATCCGATTAAAACACGCTGGTTTAATACCCTGGAGTTTCGGCAGGCCGTTGCTTACGCCATCGATCGCGACAAAATCAACAACAATATTTTTCGGGGACTGGGGGTTATCCAAAATTCGCCCATCTCTGTGCAAAGCCCCTATTTTCGTAAGGACGGACTGCCCTTATATGACTACAACCCTGACAAAGCTAAAGCCCTACTCAAGCAGGCTGGTTTCAAATACAACGCTAGAGGGCAGCTTTTGGACTCGGACGGCAATCGCGTTCGGTTTACGTTACTGACGAACTCTAACAATCTGGCGCGTGTGGCGATGGGTGCCCAGGTGCGGCAAGACCTTGGTAACATTGGCATCCAGGTTGACTATAACCCCATCAACTTCAATGTGCTGATCGACAAAATTTCTAATTCTCGTGATTGGGATGCCCACATCATCGGGTTTACGGGTGGCATTGAACCCTATGACCTGGCTAATTTGTGGATGACCAGTGGCGCATCCCACCACTTTAATCTGAAGCAACAGCCGGGGCAGGCACCGATTCAAGGCTGGAAACCCTTACCGTGGGAGACTGAAATCGATCGCCTCTTCATTGCGGGAGCCAGAGAATTGGACGAAACCAGGCGCAGAGCGATTTATGCCCAATTTCAGCAGCTGGTTCAGGAGCAACTGCCGGTCATTCATCTGGTGAACGATCGCGCGTTGATGGCTGTGCGCGATCGTGTCACGGGTTTGAAGTACACCGGCTTACCCAGTTGGGGACTGTGGAATATTCAGGAGCTTAAAATTAAGGATTAGGGGGGAGGACAGTGGTGGTTGGCTGTTGTTGAGTATGAGAACGAGTTTGCAAGCAATCGTTCGAGCTAACTCAAAATGTCTCCGCATGGTTGTCCCCGGTTCCGCATCGCCTAATTTGCTCACATTCCATTTTCCTAACCCTCATGACTCAACCTGATACGCTGAAGCATCTCCTTCATGCCGTTTCGACTGGTGAACTTTCGCCTGAGACGGCATTTGACAAACTGAAGTACCTCAACTTTGAGCCTGTTGACGACTTTGCTCATATTGACCATCATCGTGCCTTACGGACAGGGTTTCCGGAAGTAATCTGGGGTCTGGGTAAAACGCCTGACCAGATTGCTCAGATCATGCAGGTCATGCGCGATCGCGCGGCTGTTGTCATGGCAACCCGCATTGAACCAGACGTTTATACCCAGGTGAAGTCGAAGGTGCCTGATGTGGTGTATTACGCAACGGCGCGGATCTGTGCCTTGCGGCAGGAACCCGGCGTCCAGCGTCCGGCGTCCGGCGTCACCGACCCTACAAGTGCAGCAGGGCGTAGCGTTGTGAACGACAACCAGGCGTTAGAACCCGCCACGTCCCAACCACCGCACCCTCACCCTGGCAGCATTAACATCCTCTCTGCCGGTACAGCCGATCTGCCCGTTGCCGAAGAGGCGGCCGTTACAGCGGAGCTATGTGGGTTTAAGGTCAACCGCCTCTGGGATGTAGGTGTCTCTGGCATTCATCGATTATTAAATAACCGTTGGGCGATCGCCGAGGCAGATGTCCTGATCGTCGTGGCCGGGATGGAAGGCGCATTACCCAGCGTGGTCGCTGGTCTGGCAGAGTGTCCTGTCATCGCCGTACCGACCAGCATTGGCTATGGTGCCAGTTTCAATGGGCTAGCGCCGCTGCTCACCATGCTCAATTCTTGCGCCGCCGGCGTTGGCGTTGTTAATATCGACAACGGCTTTGGCGCGGCCATCTTAGCCGGGCAGATTCTGCGGACGGCCACCCGTTTAAAGGGCCGGACTATGGCTGAAGAATAGGGGGCTAATCAATGACCTGATTGGCTGGGTCTGCCCTTTAAGCCTTTGTCATCCCTCTTTCCAGCGGACTTGAATGAAGTGGGCCGGACGACCAAAGGGGTCCTGGCTCGTCTCGATCCGATCGATCGCTAAGTTGAAGGGGATTGCCGTGGTCACGTAGCGTTGAGCCAGACTACCAAAATCGGGGGTGAGATGGGCAGCAGTGGCAGCGGCAATTCCCAATCCCAACATCTGTTCGATCGGCCCCCGTGGAAGAATGACCGCCGCACTGACAGCCAGTCCAGCCGTGAGCAGCATTCCTACCGATAGGTTGGTGCCACAGCGGGGATGCACCGCTAAATCCCATTCGCCAGCGGTTATTCGTCGCAGGGCGACCTGTACGGCACGGCTCAGTTCGGTCACGTCAACATTGCCATACAGATAAAAGCCGCGATCGGTAGACATGCCGCCTAACCGTTCGTTGTCAGGTAGGGGCGTCGTTGAATCGGCAACGGCATAGGGTTTTGCCCGACTGCTCAATACCCACACTGTCGCATGTTCCAGGGCGTGGACTTGCCGTAGCATCAGCAGTTCCTTTAGCCCTGGGACAAAATTAAACGTGCGCGCAAGATCAGCGTCCTGTGTGGTGCGCGGATCCGGCTGCTGGGTCGGCGCAAAAAATAGATCAACCAGATCAGTGCCCCAAAACTCCCAGGGCTGCTGATTTGAGGTGGCGTGTGTCATGGCTGCACAGCTTCAAACCGAAGTAGAGAAAAGTGTTTATTTACTCTAGCGCTTACGGCTTTGGCTGGTTTTCGGTTGTTGCAAATCGTTGTCAGTACGAGCGATCGCAATGCCAATGGACGATCGTTGATTAAGCCGGCTTGTTCGCTTGTTGGACGCCTTCACCAACCGTACGGGACACTTCAACGCCATTCTCCTCCAGCACCACGACCGGATCGGAGCCAGTGTTGGTCTCAATGCGCTTCACCAGTACCTGTCCATTTGAGAGCCGTTGCCCGACGCGGACATAGCGACTGGTTTCTTCATTAGGAGCTTTCACGATCGCTTGCGGAACCCCACCAACGACCACAACCCCACTGATCTCAACGGCACTAGCCAGCGTTGTTGACGGCAGGGGCGGGAGCGTTTTGATTGTGGGCGTGCTGTCGGGCTTACTGCCAGGTGGTAAGGGCGTTGAGCGGCTGGCCGTTGTTGACCCACGGGGTGTGGTGAACGGGGATGCCGCCGTTGGGCTTGCACTGGGTAATTGACGCACATTGGGCACGTTTTGGCGATTGGTGCCAACCAGTGGGGGCAGCAGTTGGGGGGGCAGACCCGCAAATGGATCTTTCCCTTTCTGGCTGTCAATGCTTGATTGCACTTGCTTTGCCCGTTCATCGCCGTTCGTCGATTGAATCAATCCTGGAATGGCTTCCCCTGGTGGGGGCGCTTTGGCCGTAACGAGTGGCTTGGCCCCAAACGGCTGACTGGTCGCCGGTTTTTGCACGGGTGCCGCGACGGGTGATGGCGAACTGGCAACGTCAGAACCTGAATCGGAAGAACAACTGGCAACGGTCAGCGCGATCACGCCAGCCAGTCCAATAAAAACAAGTCCACGCATAAGCTCTCCTCCCCGAATGCTGTTACTACACGATAGCTCTTAAAAGCACAAATGATGCCAATATTTTCCCGGATTCCCAACGCTAACTGGACTGGGTCGCGGTACCAAAATCGGCTCAGGATCTTGAAAGACTACCAGCGGTCAGGGGACAACTTTTAGCCATCGGTCGGTTGATTTCATAATAACTACTGCTGTTCAAATTAGCCGTCAGATGGGTTTAAGAGCGTCCTGGGGAGCTTGAATCCCTTTGATCAGATCCTTAATGCTGGTGTCACGAATCATGATTTTGGTAGCTGATCTTGTCAAGCGATTGGCCGGTCAAGTATCGCTGTGGTCAAATCACTTCGGACAAGCCTAATGACGCAAATACTGAATTGGGGCGGCGGTATAACTCGTTGTTCTCCATTGTATGGCAACGGCTATCAGTCCAATCTCCTGATGAAATCGTGATGTAGCCGTCCGAAATCATTCGTGAAATAGAAGGCTTTGCACAATCCCGATCGCGTCGCTATAGCTGTCGAAGGCCCTGTGCTAAACCCTGACAAACGCGGGTTAAAAAATCGAGATCGAGCGTTTCTATTCGATCGCTGCATTTGTGATAATGCGGATTGCGCAGAAAGGCGGTATCTGTAACCATAAGTGCTCGATAGCCCTGATCCCAAAACACCGCGTGGTCACTCCGACGTGTCGCGGGCACAAGGTTCCCGCGATTGCCAGCAGGTAGCCACTCACAGGGAAGATCGCACTGGCGCATACGGCGGCTGAGGCGGATGAGATCGGGAATAGTCTTCAGGTTGCCAATCAGCCCAATGAAGTTGCCGCGATCGGGATAGAAATAGTGCAGTCCTGTTGGGTAGCGTTGCGAATGTGGCGTCTGGACACAGTAGCCCAGCATTTCCAGCGAGAGCATGAGTCTCAACGGCTCCTGCTGAAGGGAGCGGGCATAATGGGTGCTCCCGGCGCGATCGTAGCTGGTCTCTTCGAGATCAAATGCGACTAAACGCACGGGGTAGCGAGCGGGCTCAGCCGCAAACAGACGTGCCAGCTCCAGGAGCACGGCGACGCCTGTGGCATTGTCATCCGCACCGGGAGAGCCAGTCACCGCATCGTAGTGGGCACCGATCAATATGGGTGGTTTTTGGGTGAGTGTTGACGCGGATCGCCGATCACCCTTCTCCTCCGGACGAGCAGGTAGGTTCAGGATCAAGTTCTCAAATACGGTGCCCTGTTCTCGAAATGGGTGGGTTTCCACCGTGCCCCACTGGGATAGTTGCCCTCGAATGTATTCCCGCACAAAAAAATGACCTGCGGTCGCCAGATAGGGGTCACGCTCGCGGACGATGTGAGTGAGATGGGCATTGAGTCGATTTTTGAGTAGCAATGCGACCTACCTAGCGCCAATCATCCAGCACAAAAGCATCGGGTTGATTGTAGCCGGATTGATTGGGGCATTGCATGGCAACACCTGTGATTTCAGTGCGGAAGCCCAGCGCCATCATCTGACTGTAGGCAGTATGACGGCCAGTGTTTACTCCGGCAACGAGCCGCGACATGCCCTCAGCCGCCGCCAGTGCTTCGCAGCAATTGAGGAGTTGCTCAAATTGGGTTCTGGCCGTAGACCCCGATCGCACCGCTCCAAACTTTACATAGCAAGTACCGCTGCCTGCTTCTGTCCCCGCCCCATAGTGACAAATTGCCAGCCCTGCCAGCCCTGCTTCGTCCCACAACAGCACTGTATCACCCAATGTTTGAGTCTGCACCGCGCTAATTTCGGTAGAGACATCTAATCCAGCAAAGATGGAATCAGTGAGCTCCCGACTGGTATTCATTGCCTCAACGCGCTGTGCGTCTGTGATCTGGGAGTAGCGTGATGCTGATGGTAGGGGCGCGATCGACGTTACAGGCTTCGCCATTACTACCGTGAGGTATTGGGGATAAAAACCAAATTTTTGGTAGAGCGCGTGGTGTTTGGGGCTACTGGGAAAGGTAAACAGTCCCGCTTGCCGGATATCCCACTGGGCAAACTGATCGACAACAACGGCCACTAACTGCTTGGCAACACCTTCTCCCCATCGATCGGGATGTACGCTCAGCGGCCCAAAAAAGCCGAAACTGCCCCAACGGGTGGCTAAATTTGATCCAATTAACGCACCATTGATTTCAGCCGCAAAGGCTCCGGTTGGATTTGCCTGCCAGCGATGTGCGATGTAAGCAGCATCACCGCCAAATTGAGTGGGTTCAGGCAATCCAACAAAGGTGCCAAACGCCAGTCGAAAAACATGATCAGCGGTGGCCAAGTCTGAGGCTTGTAAGTGCCGAATCGTGTAATTCATTCCTAAATGGTTAATCCAAAATCATTGATCTAATCATTACCTACTTTGAAAGGTTAATGGCTGCGTTTCGAAATGTAATAAATCACGCCAGCGTAATCATCCGTTAAGAGCAATCCAGCGGTACCGACACGCAAGATATCAACGGGCCTACCGTAGATAGTACCGTCCTGTAAAAATCCGCTGATGAAGGTGGCGGGGGCTTTACCTGGTTGCACGATCGCCACCCGATACCCCCGCTGCAAACTCTTTTTTGACCCGCCATGTAGCGCGACCAAAAATGCGTTTTGCAGGCGATCGATCGGAGTAGTGTCAAAGTACTCTAATCCCAACGGGGCACTATGCGCGGCGAAAGTGGTGTCTGCTAGCGGCACCGTACCACAGTTGACTCTTTTGGCGGACTGCTTGAACTGATCGTCGGCGTAAACCCGCGACTGATATTGGTAACAGTAAGGCCAGCCATAGTTTTGTTGGGCTTTGATCTGATAAAACGTTTCCTCTGGCCGATTATCGCCGAGATGATCGGCACCCATATTGGTGGCAAACAGGTGTCCATTCACCCACTTGATGCCTACAGCATTGCGGAGTCCGTTGGCAAAAATCCGTGGATGGCTGCCGTCCAGGTTCATTTCCAGAATGGACGCCCGGACGGGTTCCTTCTCTTCACAGGCATTACAACTGCTGCCAACCGCGACATAGACTTTCTGGTCTGGCCCGATCGCCACTGTTCGTGTCAGGTGCCAGCCACCGTACTTATAGCTCAGCCCATAATCGGGAAAGCGTGCCAATACCTGCGGCTGACCCGATGGCGCGTTGTCGCCATTGCGGTAAGGATACCGTACAAGGCGATCGGTCAACGCCAAATATAGCCACTGGTTTCCCGCCGGATCGGTATGGAACGCCACGCTGTTGGGGTTCCGCAGGCCGCTGAGATATTTGATGGTTTGGCGAAACTGACCGCTTTTGGCGTCAAACCCATCCAGGATGTAAACCGTGCCCTTGCGGTTATCCGTCAGGTCAAACATATCCGTGACAAAAATCCGGTTGTCTGGACTGTTTGCCATGAACCGGACACGTCTTAACCCCTGAGCTGCCACCCGGATCTGCAAATCCTCCGGCAAATACAGGTTGAATGTCTTGCCACTGGCGAGGGCAATGCGGTGCGGAGTCAGCTTGAGCGGTTGATTTGCCTGGATGGGTGCTGCTGGCTGGGCGATCGCGGGCGTTACGCCCAACTCTGGCACCTGAAACTGGCCGGGTAAGCTGTCACTGCCAATCCCGCCCAGCAAAAACAGACAAACCCCTACCAAACCCACACGTTTTGCAAGCATAGCGTATCGATCAGAACCTGCTTAATCCACTTCAACACCACAGCCACTGGTTCCCGAAACGATGGTCATTGATCGCATTTGTCCAGGTTTGTTGCCGTCGCTATCCATCCACCGTGGGGCAAAGGCGAATCAGGACACCGACTGAAGCCTGAGCGTTCTGACCAACGCTAGACTGCACAAACCTGGACAAACGGAGTGCCGTTATTTCTGAGTATGGGCGGCCAGGAGCGTTACGACATCGGCATGGGCCAGTACAACGTCGGGATTGCGCTGGAACGCGGCATCGTACTTCATAGCGAAATCGCTCCCCATTTCATTGGGCGTCAGCAAGGTACGCACATCCACCAGAAACGTGGCGATCGCGTCAGCCGTGACTGGCTCATCCGCCTGTAACAACTCATCAATTTGCACAATCATCTCCGAGAGACGATGTAACCAGGCAAACTGTTCGTGACCAATGACCAACTGTAACAGTTCACCACGCGTGACCTGCCCGCGCACTTGCTCATACGTGATGCGTTCCATCTCTAGCAAGAGCTTGTGCAGACGCAGTAATTTGAGGCGTAACTCGTTCAGTAATTGGTGTTGGCTAATGCGTTGTTGTAAATCGTTATGCATGGATTGTTCCCATCCTTCCATTACGGTAATCGTGAATCGCTTGCATAATTTCGGCCTCAGTGTTCATCACGAAGGGGCCGTAGCGTACGACTGGTTCGTTCAGCGGCACTCCTCCAATCAGTAGAAGATCGAGCGGTTGTGAGGCACTGGCGGGATTGGCGATCGCCACTTCTTTGCCATCTTGAGCAAAAATCACCATCTGCCCATCCTCCCCCGGTTGCGATTCAGCGCCAAATAAACCTGATCCATCTAAAACGTAGGCAAAGACATTGTAGGTCGTGGGCACCGGCTGAACGATCGTCGCTCCCGGTTGCAGTGTGAAATGCAGGTACATCATTGGCGTCCGGGTTTCGATGACGGCCTGAGCCCCAAGGGCTTCGCCCGCAATCACCCGCACAGCGACCGATCCATCATCTGTGTAAGCTGTGGGAATCTGGGCGGCTGGAATTTCCTGATAGCGCGGTGCCATCATCTTATCGGCCTGGGGCAGGTTGACCCATAGCTGAATGCCGTGCATCCGGCCACCTGTGCGAGCAAACTCTGCTTCGGGCATTTCGGAGTGGACTACACCCGCTCCAGCTGTCATCCACTGCACATCGCCTGCGCCCAACAGCCCAGCATGACCCTGGGAGTCTTTGTGCTCCAACCGGCCTTCTAGCAAATAGCTGACGGTTTCAAAGCCGCGATGGGGATGATCCGGTGCGCCTTTTGCCTGACCCGGCTTTAAATTGATCGGCCCCAGTTCATCCAGCAGCAGGAATGGATCAAACTCTGAGAAGCTGCTTTTTGGGAAAGGCCGACGCACCAGAAAACCGGCTCCTTCCATCGTTTCAACGCTGTTGACGATCCCCGCGATCGACCGCAGTGTAGATGTTTGCACGGTCATTACAATTACCTCCTGGAGTTTGGAGTGGAAACAGTGGGATTGAACGATCGCTTGAAGTCAGGGGTGAATGCGGTGGTGGTTCATGAACGGCGACAGCACACATCAAGCTGCTAGTGCAGTGAGTTACAACAATCTTGAGCATTATTGTCGTTGAACGCAACCTGCATCATGGCCTGAACCAGTCCGTTTCAGAATTCGTTTTGTCCTATATATGATTAAACATGTATATGATTGAAATGTACAGACCGTGCTCAGTACGGTTAGTCCCCGTTTTAGTCTGGTAAACCGTCTATGTCTCTTGCTTACGTCATTCTCGGTTTGTTGCAACAGCAGGAGCGGACTGGCTATGACCTCAAGACAGAGTGTTTTGACCAGTGTGTGGCGCATCTGTGGCCGGCCGATCAGGCGCAGATTTATCGCACGCTGGACAAGCTAGAGGCGCAGGGCTGGATTGTTTGCACAATCGAAATTCAACACGATCGCCCGAATCGTAAGGTCTATCGGCTGACAGCATCAGGCCAGACTGCGCTGACTACGTGGCTGCAAACCCATGTGCCCCCGCCGTTGCTGCGCGAATCGCTGCTGGTTCAGCTTTACTTTGCGGCACCCTTGCCGAACGCGGCCATTATCCACTTATTAGAGCAAGAACTTGCCTCACGGCGAGACAAACTGGCGGTCTGCGAGGCGATCGCCGTGCCATTGTTCAACAACCCCACGGCATCCCGCGATCAGACCTTGCATCGATTGGTATTGGAGTTAATGACCCGCCGCGAACAAACGTATTTGGACTGGCTTCAGGATGCGATCGCAATGATTTCCCAGCAGCGTGAACCGGGCTGCGAGTAAACGACGGCACAAGGCATTACGGTTATCCGCATGCACCGGGCGTTTAAAGTACGCCGCTTAATTGTTAACTTTGTTTACGTAAACTCAGATTTGTGATGTCATGGGCGAGACCAAGCAGGAACAACTCGTGCGCTTCTTGCAGAATGAGCTGGCAATCCCGCTGGCTTCGCTGACACTTGCTCTCCACCAGTGTGAACAAGTGTCTGGCGTTCTCCCCATTGTCCTCTGGCAGTATGGGCTGATCAGCCTCGATCAGCTCACGCAAATTTTTGACTGGTTAGAAGCGGCGTGATTGCGGCTGTACTCTATAAGTCTAGGAATGTGTCGCCAGCATTCGTGCTGCTATGCAGCGGCTCTCTTATAGAAACTGTGTAAAAACTGCCTTGAATTAACGGGTCATAAACCGATGTCTATTAAAGATCAACCAAAACCACCCCGTTCTCGCCTGATTGGGAACATTCTGCTGTCTCTGGCCGGGGTTTTTCTCATTTTGAATTTCCTTTTGCCCATGTTCCTGGGGCCTCAGCTTGCGGCGGTGCCCTACAGCCTGTTTATTCATCAGGTTCAGGAAGGGGATGTCGCGAGAGTGCAAGTGGGTCAAAATCAGATCCGCTACCAGTTGAAGGCCGGGGAGAATCAGCCCGGACAAATATTCACGACTACCCCAATTTTTGACCTGGAGCTGCCGAAACTGCTGGAGTCACAGGGGGTAGAGTTTGCTGCGACACCACCGCCCAAAAATGGCTGGTTCACAAGTCTCCTGGGATGGGTGATTCCGCCCTTAATCTTTGTGGCGATCTGGCAGTTGTTTATCAGTCGCGGCGGTGGTGGGCCTCAAGGGGCGCTGTCGATCGGCAAGAGCAAGGCCAAAGTCTACGTCGAGGGCGAGTCTGCCAAGATTACGTTTAAGGATGTGGCAGGCGTGGAAGAAGCGAAGGTGGAACTGGTCGAAATCGTCGATTTCCTCAAGACGCCCCAGCGGTTTACGCAGATTGGTGCACGCATCCCCAAAGGCGTCCTGCTCGTCGGGCCTCCTGGCACCGGAAAAACGCTGCTGGCAAAGGCTGTGGCGGGCGAAGCTGGGGTGCCGTTTTTCAGCATCTCTGGTTCCGAATTTGTAGAACTCTTTGTTGGTGTCGGGTCTTCACGGGTGCGTGACCTGTTTGATCAGGCGAAGAAGCAAGCGCCCTGCATCGTTTTTATTGACGAACTGGACGCGATCGGTAAGTCTCGCAGCAGCAGCGGGTTCTACGGCGGCAATGACGAGCGTGAGCAAACGCTGAACCAGTTGCTCACCGAGATGGATGGGTTCTCAGCGGGCGATCAAACAGTAATTGTGCTGGCTGCCACCAACCGACCGGAAACGCTCGATCCAGCACTGTTACGTCCCGGTCGGTTCGATCGCCAGGTGTTGGTCGATCGCCCCGACTTAGCTGGACGTGAAGCGATCCTCAAAATTCATGCCCAGCAGGTGAAGCTTGGTCCCGATGTGGATCTGCGGACAATCGCTACCCGCACCCCCGGGTTTGCCGGAGCGGATCTGGCGAATCTGGTGAACGAAGCGGCGCTCCTGGCAGCTCGGCAGATGCGTGAGCAGGTGGCTCAGGAAGATTTTAATGAGGCGATCGAGCGCGTTGTTGCCGGGTTAGAAAAGAAGAGCCGCGTCCTGAACGAAAAAGAGAAAAAGATTGTTGCGTATCACGAAGTTGGTCACGCGCTTGTGGGAGCGGCCATGACAGGCGGTGGCCAGGTGGCCAAAATTTCGATCGTGCCGCGCGGGATGGCGGCCCTGGGCTACACGCTGCAGCTGCCCACCGAAGACCGCTTTCTGATGGATGAAGCCGAACTGCGCGGGCAAATTGCTACGATGCTGGGGGGCCGTTCGGCGGAAGAGATTGTGTTTGGCAGCATCACAACCGGGGCGTCTAATGACCTGCAGCGAGCTACCGACCTTGCGGAACGCATGGTGACGACCTACGGCATGAGCAAAGTGCTGGGGCCACTGGCCTATCAGCAAGGGCAACAGTCGTTTTTGGACAACGGTGTGCCCAACCCGCGCCGCATGGTCAGTGAAGAGACAGCCAAAGCGATCGACGGTGAAGTTAAGGAAATTGTCGAGCAGGCGCATGATCAGGCGCTCGATATCCTGAAGCGGAACCGCGATTTACTGGAAACGATCGCCTCCAAGCTGCTTGAAACTGAAGTGATTGAAGGTGAGGAATTGCAGGGGTTGTTGGGTCAGCTTCAATCGGCCGCTGCCGCTACAGTCTGATCCACGGCTGTGAGTTGTCTGAAGTGCAGGCGAAGCGCTAATCAGCGCTTCGCTTTTTTAGTGCGATCTTTTAGTGCGAATCCGTCAAACGATGAATGGATATCAGCCGAATGTTGCTGTTCGTGTCGTTCACAGATTTTCGGTCGATCGCGCCTCCAGACGTTTAGCAACCCAACTGGCAATCCCACTGACGATGGCCCCTGCCATTAAGATGCCGAGTGCTGGTGTAAAAACGGGATCCCACAGTTTGTACCAGAGGTCTAATCCCAGGTGCACGCCAGCCGCTCGGCCAACGACGGCAATTGCCAACCAAAAGAAGCTCAGCAACACTAAAAATAGATCGATCATCAGCGCCGTATTCAGCCATTGAAAAAAACGGTCTTTCATGCAAGTAACACGTTGAGAAGGCACAAGTTTCGTTATTAACGTTAACAAAAAAAGATGGCTGTTTTGGGTTCATAAACAACCATCTGACACGCCTATTCAAGACAGGTTACTTAACTGTTTGAGCGGTACGCTATTTGTTTAGCGATACCTTCACAGAACGTTTCAAGTTGTCAGGATCAACGTAGTGGCAGACGGCATCATTCATGCAAATAAAGGCCCACCCTGCGCGATCGACATTCACCAATTTGTAAGAAGTTTCTTGTACAAAACAGCCTCGGTGGTTCCGAGTGTCTGGCTGGACTTCAACACTATCAAGGTCATCGAGAATCATAATCACCCAACTCCTTAGCCCCGAGAAACACGAGCTGAAAGAACGTATGTTATTTCAACAGCGACAGCGACAAGCACTGAATCAATTTGATAACTGAATAGTATCATTAGATTCTTAAACCGCTGGTTACGTTATGTTCGTAGATGTAACGCGAAGTAAATAATTGGGGTAGTTTTCCGCGTAAGAATTGAAGTCTCCCTGCCGGAATTGCAAAAAACTGTAAACTTTGTTGCTCTGTTTCACTGAGTTAATGGGCGACTCAATACTTCTTCATAATCCCTCTAATTTTTGGCGATCGCTCAAACAGACTCCGTTCTAGCGCGTAATCGATCGTGGTGCTGGCATGGCTATACTCTGTTGGGGCGGCAGGGACACACCACCATCCACCAGACAACAAAAGCACCTGACCAGAGAGTCTGAGCAGGTGCAAAGATTCCTTTGACCGACAAACTATCGTCAGAACCCATTCTAAAAGGTTGATTCGGGCAGTGCTTAAGAGCGATCGACCCTCACCACTTAAACTACCCCTGATTTAACAACACCGAAACATTGCTGGCGTTCGTTATGGCTAGGTCAAGTTTGCCATCGCCATTGAAATTGCCCGCGATAATATCTTGTGGACTGATCGCTACTGGGTAATTTACGGCGGCTTGGAAGGTACCATTTTCGTTACCCAACAACAACGATATGCTATCAGAACCGAAATCCGTCACGACTAAGTCCATCCTGCCATCGCCAGTGAAATCGCCTGTGATGACATCCCGCGGATTGGCAGCCACTGGATAGTTTACGACGGGTTGGAAGGTGCCATTTCCTTTGCCGATTAACACCGAAACAGCGTTGGAGCCAGGGTTCGTCACAGCTAAGTCAAGTTTGCCATCGACATTGAAATTGCCAGAACTGATACCCTGTGGACTGAATCCCACGGGGATATTAACAGCGGCTTGGAAGGTGCCATCGCCGTTCCCCAGTAATACGGAAACCGCATTGGAACTAGGCATAGCTAAGTCAAGTTTGCTATCGCCATTGAAATCGCCCACGATGATACCCTTTTGATTTGCATTGCTGAAACTCACAGAATAGTTAACAGCTGCCCGGAAGGTGCCATTGCCATTGCCCAGTAACACGGAAACATTATTGTAGGTAGGGTTCGTCACGGCTAAGTCGAGGCTGCCATCACCGTTGAAATCGCCTGCGGTGATATCTCCTGGACCACCTTTCACAGAGTAGTCAACGGCAGTTTGGAAGGTGCCATTGCCATTGCCCAGTAGCACCGAAACAGCATTGGAATGAAGGTTCACCACGGCCAGGTCAAGTTTGCCATCGCCATTGAAATTGCCAGCGATGCTACCGAATGGAACTCCCACGGGGGAGCTAACGGCGGCTTGGAAGGTGCCATTGCCGTTGCTCAACAACACTGAAACAGTGCTGAAGCTAGGATTTACTACGGCTAAATCAAGTTTGCCATCGCCATTGAAATCGCCCGAGCTGATATCCTGAGGATTACTTCCCGCTGGGTAGTTAACAGTGGGAGAAAAGAGGGAAAAGTTCCCGGTGCCCACAATTTGCCACTTCGGGTCAGCGAGTGCGGTGGTAGAAACGAAGCTAGCCAGAGACGTGCTATTCATCAGCCAGATCACATCCTGTCCCGTTGTCCGGTTGCGCCACACCAGGTCAGAGTTGCCATCATGGTTGAAGTCACCTGCGCCCACAATTTGCCAGTTCAGGTCGGCGATTGCGGTGGTAGAAACGAAACTGGCCAGAGAGGTGCTATTCATCAGCCAGATCACATCCTGTCCCGTTGTCCGGTTGCGCCACACCAGGTCAGAGTTGCCATCATGGTTGAAATCACCCGTGCCTACAATTTGCCAGTTCAGGTCGGCGATTGCGGTGGTAGAAACGAAACTGGCCAGAGAGGTGCCATGCATCAGCCAGATCACATCCTGTCCCGTTGCCTGATTGCGCCACACCAGGTCAGAGTTGCCATCATGGTTGAAATCGCCCGTGCCTACAATTTGCCAGTTCAGGTCGGCGACTGCGGTGGTAGAAACGAAGCTGGACAGAGAAGTGTCAGCCATCAGCCAGATCACATCCTGTCCCGTTGCCTGATTGCGCCACACCAAGTCAGAGTTACTATCGCCATTGAAATCCCCTGCACCCACCAGGTGCCAATTTGGATCAGACACAGGCATGGTCGATCGACCGATTGCTAGGGTCGTATCATTCAACAGCCAGATGGCGTTATGGCCGGTCTGTTGATTGCGGAAAAGCAAGTCATGTCCTAGGTTAAGACTGGTATTAGGAGCGAGCATAGGGCAAAATCCTTTTTTTCTTAAAAGGCTAAATTTTCTTAAAGGGCCAAGGCGTCCGTCTGGCTAGCGATCGCGATGATCACGTTTTGCTAGCCACTTGGTGCCGGTGCTTGATGAAGAGGGGTGTCACCGGATGGGTAGAACAACCAAAATCAAGCGATGGTAAGCAACGTTACCTGGCTCACGATCGCCTATACCAAAAAGCTTAGGAGTAGATGTTGAGAAACCTGTGAGGAAAGGGGTGCAATCAGACCATGTCGAGCAACGTGACACCCCAATTACTACAGGGGATTGAGCACGGACAAAACGCGAGGGTGTGTCTAATTCTTTTTCACACGCCAGAAGTGGCAATAACTCATGCCGAATCACCTTGATCATGCGGGTTCCATCATTCTGTTTTTTCGGCTGAAGCGGTGATACGCTCCCAAAAATCACCTCGTTTACTAGCCGCTCTATGATGGCAAGTACAATCCAATTGAACGCTGTTGGGCCTCTAGAAAACGATGAGAATGGAGCAGTGCAGATTCGTTGACGCTGCCATTTGTTCGGCTACTAACACGGCGTGGAAGGAAATGGTTCCAATCATTCACTGGCTTGA
>JAJPKC010000574.1 GCA_021323955.1 Oscillatoriales cyanobacterium Centralia_MAG_596
CGTTAAAATCACGCTCAACGCAGCGGCGTCCTGCCATACCCATCTCTCGCCTCAATTCTGGATGATCCAGGAGCGATCGCACCGCCTTCGCTAACGCGGCTGTATCGCCCACAGGAACAGTCAGTCCGGTCTCACCGTGACGGACAATATCGGCAACGCCACCGACACTGGTACTAATAACCGGGCAGCCAGACGCCATGGCTTCCAGACAGGCCCACGGTGAGAGGTCAGCGGTGGTGGGCAGCACAAAGAGGTCGGCCTGGGCATAGAGCGACGCTAACCGGGCATCATTCGGGCCAATGTCGGTGTAGACGTAAACGTTTGGGACGGCGATCGCAGGCGGTTCCTTCGTGACCAGATGCAGTTCTGCTTGATCGGCAAACTGATCGCAAAATACGTCCAGCAGGCGATCGCCCCCCTTTCGCACGAAGTCTCCGCCCACAAACAAAATCTTTGGTCGGGCAGCGGCATCTGTATTTGATCGATCGGGCATCGTCCAGAGTTCCAGATCCAACCCTGGATGAATGGAATGTACAGCCTCGCCCGGAATACCGCACTCATCGACCCAAACGCGGTGGCCCCAATCAGACCACGCAATAAATGCTGCTGTACGGCTAGCGCACCAAAGGTCAAGATTCAGCCGAAATTGGTGTCGCCCGGGAGACTTGTTGAAATGCTTGGGATAGAGCGGGTATTTGTCAGAATCGACAATCGGTGGGTCATCGTTGTTCCACACGAGGGGAGGCTGTTTCTGAATTAGATTACGTAAACACGCAAACACGTACGCCTCAAACATGTGAAACAGAACAAGGTCCAACTGCCGCATCTGCCGCAGCACAGGGTACGACTCGTACAGGATCACGGCTCGCGTGTAAAACGGCTCCGGCAAATAGCGAAATGGGTTAGGCTCATCCGGTGCAATGAAATGTTTGACGGGTGCCCAGACAATCTCTACGGTCGAATCACGTTCAGCGTACTTGCGAAAGTTGAGGTAACGGGTCATGTTGCCCATTCCCGTACTCAGGATCACGCCAAAGCGATAAGGGGCTGGAGAGTAATCCGTGAGGGCCGTCTGAACAGTTGATTGACGATGCATCGTTTGCTGAGAGCCTGATCATAGAGTGAATGGGAACCGGGTATCGAGCGGCGACGTGAGCGCTCAGCCGAACGGTGTGGTGAATACAACTGAAACCAGATGGAAAACTACCGCTGAGGGCAACGGCTCGGTATTGACGCTGATCTCGATTGAACGCTGTTGCCTTCAGTCGGAACATCACGGCACGATCGCCCCTGCAATACACCACCCAATCTAAGCAACGATGGGGGCGGGAATTACTGTCATGCAACCGAGGCAGTCTAACCGGCATCAGGCGTTCAGGAATCAGCGTTGGGGAAATTGAATGGTCTTCTGAAATGCGATCGCGGTGCTGAGTCTGATTTTAGGCATGGACTTGCAGCGGCATAGGCCGGATTTACCAGACATTTACGGAATCTTTAACATGTCCCTTTACGTCTAAACCACAGGATTAGCTTGACCAGCACGCGCACAAAACAAAAACGGAACGGCATTTCTGTATGATGATGAGAGCAATCTCGCTGTATCGGCAGATCGCTGGTCTTTGATACCCCTGGAGATATTGGTATGGTCACCCTCAAAATTGCCGTCTATATTGTTGTTGCCTTCTTTGTTGCACTGTTTATCTTCGGCTTCTTGTCTAACGACCCTGCGCGTAACCCGAAACGGCGCGATTTGGAATAGCCGGAATTGCTGACATTTCAACATTGAGGTTGGGGGTTGACACGGTGCTACCCCCAATTCACTGCTGGAGGCAACCCCTACGGGTTGCTTGTTCGTTTGAGACTGCCGCAATATGCCTTACCCGGCTTCGCCCCCTGAACCTAATGCTCTGGTTACAACTCCCGTTTCTGAGGAGATTCGTTACGCGAATGCTTCAACTGCAGCCTCCAACGTAGCCCGCGATCGGGTCGTCAATCAAGACACTCCGGTTGTGATTGCCCTACCCGAAACGACCCCATCAGCAACAGATTTACCCACAGCGGCTGATTTTGTGCCACAAGTGAGTGGGTCGCAAGCAGCACTGCTAGGCCCATCCATTACAACAGGATACCTGCTCAAAGACACGCCACCGGCCCAGGTCTTCAAGGCAGTGCCACCAACACCTGACCAGAAACAACCAGCGACTGACACGCTGGTGTCCGATCGATTGAGGCCCGTTGAACCACGACAACGGTTTGGGAGGGCAGGACTACAGCCAGCGGCTAACGGGGTACCACCGGCGATCGTGCCCAATCGCGCCAATACCAGTCCACCAGCGGCACCGTCTGCAACGCCTGAACCGTCGCAGCCCGTGGTTTACTCTCTGTCCGGCGCAGCAACACCATCGGGCACAACGTCAGCGCCAGCAGGAGCCGTTGAATCGGCTGTGATGTCAGGGTTGAATCAGGCGATCGTGCTGGATGAGTTTGCCCAGGAGACGCTCGCGCAGGAAGAATCGGGCACCGCTGACAAGCCTGGTCTGAGCATTCACGCTCAAGCACCGGGTACAGCGCCCATTCTGTTACCCATCCCCACGCTGGAGCAACCGCAGGATCAACCCCTCGATCAAGCGCCTGCCAATGGGACTCCCCCGACTACTCCAGTCGAGCAACCTTCGGCCCAACCAGGAACAGGCAACAGTCCGCCAGCCTCAAAATCCGGCCCTTCAACGACCGCTCCCTCAGGGACGGGCAATGTTCCGGGGGTAGGATCAATCATTGAGTTAACGGCCGATCGCCAGGAGTATGACGAACAGCGCCGCATTTTTACCGCTGAGGGTAGAGTGCTGATGCGGTTTCAGGGTGCCTTACTGGATGCTGATCGCTTACAAGTCAACCTTGACAATCGACTGGCTGTAGCAGAGGGCAACGTTGCACTAACGCGGGGCAATCAGGTTTTACGTGGGCAGCGGTTGGAATACAACTTTGTCCAGGGCATCGGCACTGTACTGAATGCCCGGGGAGAGATCTTGATCCCCAATTCGGGTCGCGATCTGGCGATCGGCGCAAGGGGTGACAATGAAGGCGTCACCATTCCTCGACCCGTCAGCGATCGCGTAACGGCTGCTCAACCCACGCAGAATGTGACCAGTCCTGGCAGCCTGGGTCTGGGCATTGGCTTTGGTAGAGATATTTCCAGGGTGCCTGGTGGCGTCCCGCAAGGTGGGCAAATTCGACGATTGCGTTTTGAAGCGGAGCGAATTGACTTTACCCCCGATGGGTGGTTAGCAACGAACATTCAAATCACGAACGATCCCTTTTCACCCCCAGAACTGGTGCTCAAAGCAGACCGGGCAAAATTTACCCGCGTTTCACCGCTGGTGGATAAGATCCGTACCACCCATCCGCGCCTGGTATTTGACCAGCGGGTCACGCTACCGATCTTTGTACCAGTCATCACCCTTGATCGGCACCAGCGATCGCCAGCGCTGCTGTCTTTTGGCTATGATGACGCCGATCGCGGTGGACTCTTCGTTGAGCGCACCTTTGATGTGCTGTCGTCCGATACAGTCCGCTTTACGCTAACGCCTCAGATCTTTCTCCAGAGAGCCATTACCAACAACAATGGGTTCTTCCGACCGGAAAACTTTGGTTTCAGAGCGGGGCTGCGGATCGACCCAGGCCCGTTGACCACGATTCGGGGCAAGCTCTCACTCACCAGCCTGGACTTCACCGATGCAGAAAACAATCTGCGGGTCAATTTGCGGGCAAACCAGCAACTGGGAACGCATACGCTGGTCTTGGAGTATAACTACCGCGATCGGCTGTTCAATGGATCATTAGGGTTTCAGACTGTCCAAAGCAGCCTGGGAGCCGTCCTGCTCTCGCCCCGCATCCAGCTCGGCAAAACAGGGATCGAACTGACCTATCAGACAAGCTTTCAATACGTTAATGCCGATACCGATCGCCCTGACCTGTTAGCGCCCGATCGAACCAATAACCGGATTAATCTGGGTCGGTTTCAAGCGACCGCACAGTTAGCACGCGGCTTTACCCTCTGGCAAGGACACCCCCTGCCGCCCACGATCACAGAAGGGTTGCGCTACAGCCCCGTGCCGCTCACTCCATACCTCAACTTAGGCGTAACGCTGAGAGGGATTGTCAACGCCTATACAAACGGTGATACCCAGCAAAATCTGGTGGTTACCGCTGGACTAAGCGGACAGTTTGGGCATTTTGCCCGCGATTTTCTGGACTATACAGCGTTTAACATCAGCTACATCCAGTACATTGGCAGTGGACAGTCGCCATTCCTGTTTGACCGTACCGTGGACAACCGTATTCTCAGTTTTGGGGTCACCCAGCAACTCTACGGCCCGATCCGAATTGGCTTTCAGACCTCCATCAACTTAGACACCAGCAATCAGATCAGCACCGACTACATTCTGGAGTACAGCCGTCGCACCTACGCGATCGTCCTCCGCTACAACCCTGTCCTGGCGCTCGGCGCGATCGGCATTCGGATTAGCGATTTCAACTGGACTGGTGGCACCGATACCTTTGAAGGCGCAGACGTGACACCGGTTGAGGGCGGCGTCATTTTGCGCCGCGAAGAGTAGATCACCATCGCGAGTGCCGATTATGGATGCAAAATATACACTTGAGATAAGCTATAGCGGTTCTCGCTGAGCGGTAGTGGATTTGATTTGAGCGTTCAAACGCCTGGTGCCCTCGCGGTCTGAACTTCACTCAAGTCACTGCACTTCCCATGCAGGAATCAATACAGCATGCGATTTGCGTTGTCGATCGAGTGCCCTTCTGCTAAAGCAAGTGCATATGACTGAACCAGTCAACGGATCTGTAGAACTAGCCAACGATCGGGCTGCTGACGATGCGGCTAGTTTGCTGCACCACTACAGCTTTGACCTGGGTGACTACACACTCGACCAGCTTTTCTCGTACTGGCAGGAACACTATCCGGTGAACTGGATCCGGTTAGCGACGATCGAAGCTCTCTATCAGGGGCGATATAAGGCCATCTCTGTCGAGCAGATCTTGGCACTGTGGCGGCGACGTAGCCATCCGCTCTATCACTTCAATCATGAGTTTGAGCGCCTCGTGTGTGACAACCTGCCCCCCATACGTCTGGCGGCAGCGGCAGCCGCACTCGAATCGGAGCCAGCACTGCTAGAAGTCGCAGCCGATTCGCGCCTGCCCTACCACAGCGTTGCGCTTCAGCTACCCAGTTTCAAGTCGGCTGCGGCCCACCTGGATCCCAATGCATCCACGGCACTCAAAACGCTCAGCAGTTTCCCAGAAGCCGATAGCGCTGCCCCACCTGACCCGGTGACGCCGTCAAAGGAGCCGCCAGCAGGACAAACCTATTCCTACAATCTGCGATCGGACGCTCAGTGGCCTTACTCATCGACGTACCCATCGCACCCCGCGGTCACTACAACCGACCTTGACTCAGCTATCGCCACAACTGCGCTTGAGTCGGAGCCATCGGACGTCGCTGAGACAGCACCGCTGGATCCTCCCGATCCGGATAGCCAGTTGAATGCAGACCTGACGGGGCGTGAGATACCAACTAGTGAGATACCAACGGTCGATCGCGCCGAAACGGATCCGTCATCAGATGTCAGTAGCGACTTGGCGGCTTTAGACCGCAGTTTTGACCCGGCGACCGCACCCACTGGCCCCCAGGCAGAAATGATCGCCAGGATTTTGCAACAGCTAGACGATCAGGAGCTGAGCGCCCGCGCCGTTTTGCCCGGATTTGGACTCATGGCACACACGCTCAGACCCAAGCTCAGACTCCATTTGACCACGCGTTACCAGCCAAGCTGGCTGACCGACGCGTCGAGTAAACAGCCCATTCACCAATTCACCCCAAACCCCGAATCCTCAGACTTTCACAGCAAGCTAAAAGCGGTAGCTCAGCCGCACCCGGATGCTGCGATGGAAAACCCGGCTAGATCGGATGATGCTTGATGCCTGACTGGTTGCCAAGCGTCTCTGATGCCCCAATCCAGTAACAATTCGCCCGATGTCTCATCCAACCAGGCAGTACGTCCCTATCACTGAATCAGGTATTTTGTTCCGTCGAGGATGGTGTCGCTTCCGGAGATGGCTTGGTCACACCCTTCCGAATTTCAGAACAGAAAGATGCCATACTGAAGCCACCGAATCGCTTTAGGATGCTCGTACGTAGCCGCAAATTGGGACTGGCAAACCAGAGTCGCTCTTCGGAATACATGGTTTCATACTCCGTAATCAGCGTCAAGGCATCATCACTGCCCATGACATAGCGACCGGCTACAGGCGCTTTTTCGGCATACCCCATCTCTCGCAGCAGTTTGCCTTCATTCGGCTTGTCGGGATCCGCGATCGGCACTAGCACCGTATTGCCAGTGTGCTTCTCTTTGTCCCATTCCATGGTGCCATCCCAGATCACCCGTGCCCCGCACAAGGCCAGCGCAGCATCCACCTCGTACTGCTCACACAGCTTGATGACAGCTGAATCATCTTTAGCCAGCAGTTCAATCTGGATGTCCGATTGCCCTCCTTCTGACTGCTTGAATGCTAAATGGTGGCTAGTACGTTGTGAAAACCACTTGCCGCTGCTGAGTTGGAAAAACTCCACAATGTCCATCGCTAAAAATGGTCCTTTATGCTGGATGCTTGCTATTTACAATTGTAAGGTTAAGTGGCCCTTCAGGTGGATGGCAGTCAGAGTAAGACTGGTGGCCAATCAATATTATTTTGCCAGTGTTTTTAAAGCCACAAAACGGGGAAGCATTCTAAAATGACGGACTAGACGGCTTCCATACGCTTGAGCGCCAACGCTCAACTCTTAATATATGACACAACGCAAACGCGCCTTAATTACGGGCATCACGGGTCAGGATGGTTCTTACCTCAGTGAGCTTTTATTAGAGAAAGATTACGAAGTGCACGGTATTATTCGGCGCACGTCTACCTTTAACACCGATCGCATCGATCACATTTACGAAGATCCCCACAATCAGGAAGCGCGGCTATTTTTGCACTACGGCGACCTCACCGATGGCACCACGCTGCGCCGTATTTTAGAGGACGTAAAACCGACCGAAATTTATAACCTGGGTGCCCAATCCCACGTTCGCGTCAGCTTTGACTCACCAGAATATACGGTCGATGCAGTTGGCATGGGCACACTCCGCCTGTTGGAAGCGATCCGCGATTATCAGCAGCGTACAGGCATTCAGGTGCGCTTCTATCAGGCAGGCTCGTCCGAGATGTACGGTAAGGTGCAGGAAATTCCACAACTGGAATCAACGCCGTTCTATCCACGCAGTCCTTACGCCTGTGCCAAAGTCTATGCCCACTGGCAAACAGTCAACTACCGTGAATCCTACGGCCTGTTTGCGGTGAATGGCATCTTGTTTAACCATGAATCGCCGCGGCGGGGTGAAACGTTTGTCACCCGCAAAATCACCCGCGCGATCGCCCGCATTATTGCCGGACAGCAGAAAAAGCTCTATCTTGGCAATCTTGACGCCAAGCGCGACTGGGGCTACGCCAAAGATTACGTCAAAGCGATGTGGCTGATGCTCCAGCAGGACGAGCCCGATGATTACGTGATCGCCACGGGTGAAACCCACTCGGTGGAAGAGTTTCTGAATGTTGCGTTTGGCTACGTCAAGCTCGATTGGCGTGATTACGTCGAGTTTGACGATCGCTATCTGCGCCCGGCTGAAGTTGAACTCCTGATTGGCGATGCAACCAAAGCACGCCAGAAGCTCGGCTGGCAGCCATCCGTCACCTTTGAGCAGCTCGTCTTTCTCATGGTTGAAGCCGACCTCAAAGGACTTGGGCTGGTTCCATTGAACGGGCATCACGTCCAGACGGTGGCTGACAACGCCATCATTCGGCAGAGCGTGGGTCACGCAATGTCTTAGTGAACGTCATTCGTGAACGTCTTAGCAATGGATAAATCAGCCCTGCGGCGATCGCTGTTGCAAACCCGACAATCGATCGCGCCCGATGTCTGGCGAATGAAGAGTAGCCAGATCTGCGACCATGTGCGATCGTCGGCTTTATTTGCCCAGGCCCAGACGATTCTTGCCTACCTGAGCGTGCGGCAGGAACCCGATCTCAGTCCGTTGTTTCCCGCCACGAAGACCTGGGGATTACCGCGCTGTGTGGGCAAATCGCTGCACTGGCATGTGTGGTCGCCGCAGGACTCATGGCCGCTACAGGCTGGTGCCTACGGCATTCTGGAGCCACACCCACACGCACCCGCGTTAGCCGCTCATCAAATCGATTTAATCCTGGTGCCCGCGATCGCCTGTGACACACACGGCCATCGATTAGGCTATGGCGGAGGCTTTTACGATCGTCTGCTGGCCGCACCGGAATGGGCCGACAAACCAACCATCGGGATTGTGTTTGACTTCGCCTACGTGCCTCACCTGCCCCATGATGAGTGGGATCGGCCATTAACCGCCGTATGTACAGAAACCGCCCTGTTCATGACAGCCCATACGAGGGATCAGCCGACGGCGTAAACCGGGGTGGATCACCACCAAAAACTGCACCGCCATCTTAACCACCGCTTGACATTTTTCTTTAAAAGTCGGCATACTGGATAACTGGCTGTCTATTCCTGCTCGGATCAGGTCAGACCCAAGAAAAGCCTGCGAATCACTATGAGCGAACCGGGTTAAGTTTTGAGTGAGCACAGCCTGTCCTTACTCGATACTCCAAGGCCCATAGCCGTTCGTCTGCTACCTGTACGGCAACTTTCAGGACAATTACATGACTTCTTACGCAATTATCGAAACGGGTGGCAAGCAGTTACGGGTAGAGCCGGGTCGGTTCTACGACGTCAATCGGATTGCTGCCGAACCCGACACTCAGATCACAATCGACCAGGTACTGTTCGTCCAGGACGATGACACCATCAGCGTTGGGCAACCGCTTGTGGAAGGCGCAACGGTTGAGGCAACGGTACTTCAGCACTTGCGCGATCGCAAGATCATCGTCTACAAAATGCGCCCGAAAAAGAAAACGCGCAAAAAGCAAGGGCATCGTCAAGAACTGACCCGCTTAATGATCAACGGCATCAGTGTCGGTGGTTCCAGCGTTAAGTCAGCCCAAAAGGCCAGTACTGCCAAGGCAAAGAGTGCTGAACCAGCCCCTGAGCCAGACGCATCCGTCACCGACGACGAATAGCGCGGCACTGGGTGTAGCCTCGCACGTACCGTTGAGAGTGCTGCAACCAATGACTGATTTGAATTAGACTTTTGTAGGAACAGCAGGACGAGGGGAACTATGGCTCATAAGAAAGGTACAGGTAGTACTCGTAACGGTCGCGATTCGAATGCTCAACGGCTGGGCGTGAAGCGCTACGGTGGACAAAGTGTGCAGGCAGGCAACATTCTGGTACGGCAGCGGGGCACCAAAGTCCATCCCGGCAACAATGTTGGCCGTGGCTCTGACGATACACTGTTTGCGCTGATCAACGGCATCGTCACCTTTGAACGCTATGGTAAAAGTAAAAAGAAAGTCAGCGTCTACCCCGTTGTGACTGAAGCCGCTGAAGCAGTAGCTGCGAAGGGTTAACGTGCTGTCTGCCGTGACAGCGCTTGCTAAAAGTAACCTTTGCTCTCCCAATCCGCGATCGCCATTAAAAAGCGACCGGCATTGGGAGATTTTTTTGAAGCGTCTTTAGGGTAAACGGCTACGACACTCTGCCACCCTTAAAGCCATAGCCTTTCACGATGTAGTAATTTTTGATCCAGACGCCAAACCGCACGATCGCCACAGTCATTTTGTCTGATGCATGGTCAAATTCAGCCAGCAGTTCTGACGACGCAGGATGCCAATCGTCCCAAAGGATAACGGCATTTCGCCCCTTAAATGAGGCATCGCTGGTATACCAGAAGTCAAACTGATCCACTCGATCAGAAATCGCCATCACAGCGCGATCGTTCAACTGATAGGCCAGTGCCGATGCTGAACGGTAATCGGTGGTTGCCACAAACGGTGCACCACCGATCGACGCTGCCTGGGTCTTCACCACTGCTGCAACCTGTTCCCAGCCAAACAGCATCCGTGAGTCTGGATCAGTCTCCCGATCAAACAGCGCAGAGATTGGCAGCACACTGTAATGCACCACTAGCAGCGTGGCGAACAGCAACCCGTAACCCTGTGCCGTGAGAAATAACGGTTCCCGAGACAAGAAAGGCCGCGACTTTGACGTTAAGAACGTTGAATTTTGAGTTGCTTCGGTCTCCTGCGGCGCAACGCTTGATTCCTGGTGGATAGCTCCTGCCCTCTGCTCAAAAACTGCGGGCAGTAACGGAAATAACAACAGGTACGCTGTAATATTCCAGTAATACAATGCTGCTGAAATTAAAGCGATCCCAGTCAGCACAAGCGTCGAAATGATAAACACCCAAAACGCCACGGTTGGATAAACAGAACGTACCTTTAATTGCGGCCACGATCGCTTAAAGCCCTTGAAAAAGCCCACGCAAATCATGGGTGAGACCAGCAATATTGAGAACAGGACAAAGTTTAAAAAGGGCGATAGCTGCAGACGATAACTGCCGGTTGCAACGCTACGATCGACATAGTAGCGAAATGATTGAAAGTCGTTCGAAACGTTCCAGAGCACAATCGGAATGAAGGCCGCCAGCGCGATCACAATTGCAAAATAAAGCCGCCGATCGCGCCACAGCGGACGTAAGCGTTTGTCCACGATCAACGTGACCGCAAACCCCAGCCCAACAAACACAGCATTATATTTGGACAGTTCTGCCAGCGCGATCGCGCCTGCCGCACCGTACAGTTGCCAGCTTTCCCCTTTACCAGTAGCAATATAGCCGTCGAGGAACCGAATCAATAGATACGCCGAAACCAGCGACAGCGTAATCAGCAAATGGTCATGCCATGCCAGCGCCAGAAACAAAAAATACAGCGGTGACGCCAACACCAGCAGGACAACGAACCAAAACTGCCGCATCATCGTGTCGCCATAGAGATAGCCAATAATGCGGTAGTACGTGTAGAAAAAGACCACATTGCTGAACACATTGGGCAGCCGTAGCGTAAACGTCGATCGCCCAAAAACGGCTGTAAATACGCCTTGAATCCATGCTTCTAGCGGTGGATGATCGTAATAAGAGAGCGCTGGATGCTGTCCCCACAGCCAATAATACGCCTCATCTGGATTTGGGAAGGTCACCAACCAAAAGACCAATCGCAGCAGAATAAAGGCAATGAGAAACGGCAAGAGCGATCGTGGCATGGCAATAGAGTGATGATCGATTATGAATAAAACGTTATCAGTTGCGAACAAACCATCATCAAAATTTGGCGAGCTTGACGCGGACGATCCATGCGATGAATTTCACGCTCATTTCTGAATCATCGGTCGAGGCCCCGCATCAGGCACTTGAAAGCACCACGGCAAGGCGACGACCAATGCAAACCCTGTCCCGTGAAAGCTGCTGCATGGCCATTCTTGGCCCTGAGTCGCGTCCTGGTTCAGTTACCGAATCTGCAACGATCGCGCCCTTCTATCCTGAGCGTGGCATCGTTGAGGTGTAGAAACACAGCAGCAGCGTTTGGGCAGGAGCGGGGAAATGGGTCATCGTAGACGACAGTGGACAGGGGCAGTGGCGATCGGCGGTTTGATGCTGCTGGGGTTGATGGGATGCTTGAACGCAACCACTATTCGTTCAGCCGCAGCCAGTCCACAACCAGTTCAACAAGACCAGTCGATCGCAATGCGTCCATCCCAAGCCCTCGATCCCAGGCTTATCCAGGCAAATACGCAGTTTGGGTTCAAGCTCTTTTCCGAACTGCTCAAACAGGACAGCGGCCAGAATGTGTTTGTGTCACCCTCGAGCGTCGCGATCGCCCTGGCGATGACCTACAACGGTGCCAGCGGTGCGACCCAACAGCAGATGGCAAAGGCTCTGGAACTTCAGGGCATGAGCTTAAGCGAGCTGAACCGGGCCAATGCCAGCCTGAAAACGTTGCTAGAGAACCCTGATAACGGCGTGCAGCTTACGATCGCCAATTCACTCTGGGCACGGCAGGGTGTCCCGTTCAAACCGACCTTTATCCGACACAATCAGGAGTTCTACGGCGCACAGGTCACCAATCTCAACTTTGCTGACCCAAACGCCACGGCCCTCATTAACAACTGGGTAAAGGAAAACACGCGCGGTAAGATCAGCCAGATTGTCGATCGCTTGCAGCCAGATGACGTGATGTTTTTAATCAATGCCATCTACTTTAAGGGCGGTTGGACAAAAGAGTTTGACCGAAAAGCAACAATGAGTAAGCCCTTTTTCCGCGCAGACGGTAGCCAGAAAAGTCAGCCGTTGATGTCGCAAACGGGCAGTTACAAATACTATGAAACTGACCAATTTCAGGCGGTGAGCCTTCCCTACGGCAAGAAACGCGTCAGCATGTATCTCTTTTTGCCAAAACCATCGTCTAACTTGACGACTTTCTACAAAACGCTGACCGCTGAGAACTGGCAGCAGTGGATGAGCCAATTTAGAACGCAACCGGGGTCGATCCAGGTGCCTCGCTTCAAGCTGGAATACGAGGTGGAGCTGAAAAAAGCACTATCGGCGCTGGGAATGCCGATCGCCTTTGATGCCAACCAGGCAACATTCGGTGCACTCAGCACTGTGCCCACTAAGATTGACCAGGTAAAGCACAAAACCTTCGTCGAGGTGAATGAGAAAGGTACAGAAGCGGCGGCGGCAACTTCAGTCGGCATTGTTGCCACGGCCATGCCTGTTAACGAACCGTTCAAAATGGTGGTCGATCACCCCTTCTTCTGTGCCATCCGCGATAACCAGACTGGAACGGTGCTGTTTATGGGGTCGCTCGTCGATCCTAAATAGTCCCATCGCTAATTCAGACTGCGACTCTGGCGGGTTTATGCCTTTGCAGCACAGCCTAAGATAGTTGAAGAACCCGCAGTAATACAGAGAGCACGCGATTTTGGATATTGACGCAACACTCCAACAATTTGCCCGCTTTGGGGTAAGGCTGGGGCTGGAATCGATTCAACAGCTTTTGGCTCAGCTTGGCAATCCCCACCGGCAGGTACCCATCATCCACGTTGCAGGCAGCAATGGCAAAGGTTCTGTCTGTGCCTATCTCTCCGCCATGCTAACGGAAGCTGGCTATCGGGTCGGGCGTTACACTTCGCCGCATTTAGTCAATTGGCAGGAACGCATTTGTCTCAATGAACAGCCGATCGCAACCAGCGACCTCGAACAATTACTACAGCAGGTCATTGCCGTCATCCAACCCGACCAGCCTTCGCCTACCCAGTTTGAAGTGATCACGGCAGCGGCATGGCTTTACTTTGCGCAAAAGCATGTTGATATTGCTGTGGTGGAAGTAGGACTGGGCGGACGGCTGGATGCCACGAATGTGTGCGATCGTCCCCTTGTCAGCATCATCACCTCCATTAGTCGGGAACACTGGCAGCGGCTTGGCCCTACCCTGGCAGATATTGCCTGGGAAAAAGCGGGCATTCTCAAACCTGATTGCCCCGCTGTCATTGGGCATGTTCCACCTGAAGCCGCGGCGGTAATTCATCGCCGCATTGTCGAACTTAATTGTCCTGCGATTTACCCACCACCAACCAAGGATTTAGGAGCCGGTTGGGCCGAATATCAGGGCATCGAGGAATACGATGTGCAGCCCGAATCACCCGATGATGAGGGCGGTGTTATTCAAGTTTTAAAGCCGATCAAGTACCAATCGCCCCTACTTGGGGACATCCAGCGACACAATGCCGCGCTGGCGATCGCAACGCTTCAACTCCTACAACAGCAGGGATGGCAGATCTCGGAAGCGTCGATCGTCAACGGCATTGCCAAAACGAAGTGGCCGGGACGGTTGCAATGGTTTAACTGGCAGGGGCATAAGATTTTGATTGACGGTGCTCACAACCCCGCCAGCGCTGAAGTCTTGCGACAGTTTGTAGACACTCCGGCGATCGGCATGTACCGCAACACCTCCATCCGATGGGTCATGGGAATGCTCTCAACCAAAGACCACGCCGATGTGTTTAAGGCCCTTTTGCGGGAGGGCGATCGACTCTACCTCGCACCTGTCCCTGACCACAGTTCGGCTGACGTTGAGAAACTGGCAGCACTGGCCCATGCAGTCTGCCCCGGCTTAGCGGAGTGTCAGACCTATCCTGATGTCATCCTCGCACTAGCCGCCGCCACAGAGGACGATGAACCGCTGCTAACCACGGCGAGAGTCCGCCCTCCCGCCGAACCACCACTCACAGTTCTCTGTGGGTCGCTGTATCTAATTGGCCACTTTTTCCAGGCGATGGATACTGAACTGTAATGCCAGATTAGTTGAATCGCTATTTGTAGTTACCCTATCCGTCTAAAAAGTCCAAGGGTTTCGGCAATATGATTTTGTAGGGCTGGCAGCCCCCCGCGACTGTCCCATCTTGCTCCAAATTGGTCTGCATTCAAACTTACAACATCACCACCTTCTAGCCTCACAAGAAAGTCAAAAACAGTATTTTGATCAGGTGCTTTCTCAAAGTCCGGCTTTACCCACATCACTTGTACCAAGCGATAGATAGGATGAGGGTGATCAGCTTGACCAACATCGCGCACTTCGTCATCAATTGGCATCACGATGTGCGTGACCTTTGTTCGCTGTCGTAACAGAATCAAATCTTCCTTTGGCACTCTCTTTGCGTTTGTGTGTTCATTTGGTGCCCAGTGCAAGCGCAATTCTGGGAAAAGATATGGATAAGAAATTTCGTGAACACCATACGCCCATTTTGTAGGATCTGGGTGGTTGACGTTTTTTGTCCACTTCAATCTTGATAAATCCATACTTCTCCTTATTTCTATGAATTGAAGAATGCGTCTGTCGGCGCATGGATACCTTCTTTGATCAGGGTTGTGCGGTCTTTGACGGGCGACCACCCAAGCTGCCGTTCCGCTTTAGAGGAATCAAATGGGGCTGCAAAGCTACGCCCTTCCCAGTCAGCATAGCTAGGGAACGCGGCATTAGGATCGCGTCCGAGTCGCTTAACTCCCCACTTCACCAGCGCTTCTGTATAGTTGCGCCAGCTTGCGGTGGGCACCCGCCGCAGCTTCAGTCCAGCCCGTTGTTCAAATTCGTCGAGGTACTCATTCGCCGTCACTTGAGGCTCACTGGTGAGGTTGTAGGATTCACCCTCGATATTGGGAACGGCGATCGCCCGTGCCATTGCATCAGCCACATCATCCACCAGGACGATCGGCAGTTTGCTGTTGCCATCACCCCACAGGCGGCACACAGAATTATAGGGCCACGCCGCTATGCCCCAGTGATACGGGTTGCCGCCGCGACCGAGGACGACACCCGGACGGAAGATGACGACAGGTAAGCCTTTTTCTTGCTGGAGCTGGAGCAAGGTGCGCTCGTTTTCCACTTTCGATCGTGGGTAGGGCGCAACTCGCAGCATTCCTTCGTGGGGGTTTGTTTCTTCGGTAATCGTTCCGGCACCGCTACCAGCGTAATAGATGGCGATCGACGATGCGTAGAATAACCGCTTGACCCCATGCTTCAAGCATAGCTCTGCAACTTCACGCGTCGGCTCCACATCGGTTTTCAAGTAATCGGCCCACGTTTTGCCATTCCCACGGGCGAGATGATAGACATACTCAATGCCATCCATTGCCGCATCTACCGCTTTGGCATCGGCAAAATCACCCTTCGCCAGATCGACACCCAGACGGCGCAACTCTGGAGAGCAATTGTTGGGGTCACGCGCCAGAATACGGACACCGTGACCATCCTGACGCAAGCGTTTCACCAGTGCCTGACCGATAAATCCCGTGCCGCCAATGACCAGCACATTTGCCTTTGGCGCATCGGGAACCGCTGATTCACTCAACCCAAACGCTTCCGTCTTTGGTTCCGGCAGGTGAGTTTCGCGGGCAATCCACTCAGCCAGAGCGATCGCGCCTTCTCCCAGCGATGGATCAATGCGCTCGTCTAGCTTGCTGCCGCGCGTGTTGTAGAAGCTCTCCACCGTCCGCGCAATGCTGTAGGGGAATGGCCCCGACGCTTTGGACAGCCCTGCTTTGGCAAGCACAAAGTTAGCGAGAGTGCCCGTCGCCTGACTCACGGAATCCCGGGCCGTAGCGACCACTGTAGCGAAGCGATCGACATCCAGCAAATAGGGCGTGTGCTCCTGACAGGTGTAGGTGTTGTTCTCAAAATCCACATGGGCAACGGCATTGGTGCCACGCACGTGAATGTAGTGCTCTGGATAGCCATCAATAAACGAGAACCGCAGCCGAATGCTGGTGTTGCCCTTCCAGCCGCGAATCTCCCAGCGACGATAAAACTCCAGGCCACGGGGAAGGTCAATGCGATCGTTAATATCAACCGTAATTGAGTCTGGCTGGCCGATGAGGTGAACCAGATGGGTAAACGAATGGGGAGCAACTTCAAACAGAATGTTTTTGGGTGTTTGGAGCATCCATGCGCCGTATGGCCCACCCGTCAGTTGTCCGAGTTCCTTATTCCAGACAATGTCAATCTGGTCAATACGTCCGAGACGACCACTGCGGAGATCAGCAACCAGCTTTTCGTACACAGGAAAGTACAGAAAGTTGTGACCTACCCCAACCGTTTGTCCCGTCGTTTCAGCCCGCCGCCGGAGTTCCTGACAGTCGCTCACCCGATGGCAAAGCGGCTTTTCAATGAAGGCATCCACCCCGGCGTCGACCACCTGACAGGCGGTTACAAAATGGACGTGGGGTGGTGTGAGAATGTGGACGGCATCCAGGTGTTCCCGCGAGAGCATTTCACCCAGATCCGAATAGATATTGGGAATGCCCTTGGCCTGCGCGAATTGTGTCGCCAACCGCTGGTTCAGATCACAGATGGCCCGCACTTCCACATTGGGCAATAGGCGTAGCGCATTAAAGTGGTAGTCCGAAATATAGCCCGCACCCAACAGGGCGACAGCGACAGGTTGGTTGGTTCCGGTTTGAGCGGTCATTGGCTTATCTCCCTGTGGCTTGAATCGATTTAATCGCAGCTGGTTGAGCACCTTTGTACTCAATAATTTCGTGTTGCTTATGGAAGAGACAATCGCGGACAAACTTAATCACCCCAAACGCCTCTGGAATTACAGAAACGCCACAGGACACTCCCCAGACCATGCTTTCATTCCAAGAAAACCCGCGTTTATGAGTCCCGATCATCGTCCGGATCGCTGTGAGCGGGTAACGCCCTAAAACAATGAGCGACAGCCCAAAGGTGAAGGGGCTGAGGACGATCGCGCCCAGTGGCGCAATCACACCCCACAACCAGGCACGCCGGATTTCCTGCTTAAACTTTTGCTCCGGGGGTGCACCGTGAATGCTCGAAACTTGAGCGTAGGCATAGCCGCAGCGCTTCGCCCGTTGCCACCATTGCGCCAGCCGATGGATATTGGCATCGTGGAGGGTGCTGTTCTGGTCAATGCGGAGAATCGAGCCGCTGGCCTGTCGTAAACGGACGCTCAGTTCATCGTCTTCAGCCGCAATGACACTACTGTCATAACCACCCACAGCGGCAAACGCCGTGGCGCGAATCATCACATCGCCGCCGAACTGGGTCGTCACGCCCACGGGACCCAGCCGCCATTCAACATCACAAATTCGGTTATACGGACTGCGATCGGGATAACGTTCCCGTCGCCAGCCACAAACAGCTACAACGTCGGGGTGCTGGTCTAAAGTGGCCGCCGCCGCTTCTAGCCACCCCGCCACCACCTCACAATCGCCATCGATGAACTGGACGTATGCCACATCAGGATGCAGTTCGCATAGTCGCTCAAAGCCAGCATTTCGCGCACGGGCAGCCGTAAAGGGAATAGACAAATCCAGATTGATCACCGTCACGCCACGATCGCGAGCAGCCTCACAGCTACCGTCGGTGGAACCGGAATCAACATAGACGACTGGCCGCGTTCCATCAGCAACTGATTCCAGGCTGCGAATCAGTCGATCGCCCTCATTCCGTCCAATCACCACGACCCCAACCTTATGTGAGCTAGTCACACACCCTCCCTTGCAACACCATGCGTCTACCCAGCAAGCCTCCGTATTCTCCACATCCTGCGGCATACGCCAGTGTAGAGTGCCCAAAAGTTCTGGCTCATTCACCTTCAAGGGATGAAGCCAAGGTTGAGCGATCGTGAGTTGCTTGCTGCCTTCCAGTACAACACAGAACCCCAGAGGGTCAAAACCCAAGACGGCACTTGGAACGCAAAATTATCAGTACGCACTGAATTTATGAAGCAAATGTTAAGTGTTGGGAATGATGGGCTGATGGCCGCGAGCAGCGCACTTGATCAGCACGACAGGAGGGCCACAGTCGATTCAGGCTTAAAGCTGCTAGCAAGTCAATTCTTGACCGCTGATTCTGTTTCAGCCACGTCTTGAGCAGGGTGGAAGTAATCGTAGATTTGCTGGGCTAATCGGGAACCAATTCCGGGAACGGTTGCAATCTGCGCGGGGGTAGCCTCTCGGAGATAGTCAATCGATCGAAAGGTCGCCAGCAGTTGCTTCTGACGATGGTGCCCCAGTCCCGGAATGTCGTCCAGGCGCGATCGCCGCATGCGATCGCCGCGTTGTTGCCGGTGGAAACTCACCGCAAACCGATGGGCTTCATCCCGTAAGCGGCGTAATAGCTGCACACCTGGCTGTTCGGGATTGGTGTTCAGGGGCAACGACTCACCCGGCAGGAAAATTTCTTCACGCTGCTTGGCCAGACTGACCACCCGGACATCGTCTAGCAGATTCAGTTCACGCAATACCGTAACCACCGCCGACAGTTGCCCTTTGCCGCCATCAATCATGACCAGATCCGGAAAATCAGAGGTCGCAGAAACATGACGACTCAGCACCGAATCATCCTCTGCCTTGACCTGCTCGCCCCGTTCCTTCATCGTGGCGTACTTACGAAAGCGACGACGGATCACCTCGGCCATACTTGCAAAGTCATCCGAGTGGCCGGATGTTACCGTCGGCGTTTTGATTTTGTAGTGGCGATAGTGTTGCTTGGCCGGTAAGCCATCCACAAACACCACTTGAGAGGCAACCGCATCAGAACCCTGAATGTGAGAGATATCGTACCCTTCAATGCGACGGGGCAACTCAGGTAAATCCAGCACTTCCGCCAGGTCGAGCATCGCCTGCGCGTTGCGATCGGCAAATCGCTGCGTACGGGCCAACTCATACTCAGCATTGCGCTCGACCATCTCAATCAGCTCGGCTTTGGTTTGACGTTGCGGTGTGACGATCGCCACCTTCCGTCCCTTCGCCGCACTCAAAAACTCGGCCAGCATGTCGCCTTCGGGCAGGTCGTGCTGCACCAGAATCTCCGCCGGGATCTCCACTGCTTCCACCGTTTGATAGTGCTCTTCAAGCACACGCTGCAGGATCGCACCGGGTTCCCCAGATTGGGCATCCGCCACAAATCCCAGCCGACCAACCAGACGACCAGCACGAATTTGAAAAAGCTGGACACAGGCATGGTGCTCATCCGCCGCCAGGGCGATCGCATCCCGTGACACCGTATCGTCTGGCAGTGACACCTTCTGGTCTGCCCCCAATAGTTTCAGCCCAGCCAACTGATCGCGAATCCTGGCCGCCTGCTCAAAATTCAGCGACTCGGCGGCTTGCTCCATCTGAGCCGTCAAAATGTCCGAAAGCTCACGCGTGCGCCCCTGAAAGACCATCGCGACTTTCTGCACCGTCTTGTGATAGTCCTCTGGCGTAATCAACGCCTGACAAACACCGGGACAGCGACCAATATCGTAATTGAGGCAGGGACGATCCTTAAACAACGGTTGAGGCCGTTGACGCA
>JAJPKC010000331.1 GCA_021323955.1 Oscillatoriales cyanobacterium Centralia_MAG_596
CATATTGACGACAATTGAGGCCGGTGGGTGGTTGCCGACGCGTTGAGCTCACGGCGCGCCGTTGCTGGTCAGGATGGTGGGGTTAGGGTAACGAGCGGGGCTGAATCGCCGACTAACCCATCACCCGGTTTACCCTAACCTGCCATCACCCTTCATCTCGACACCACTGTTGTCGCCTCAGTCCGCTCCCGGCTCAATCTGGGTCGGCAGCAATAAGATCGGTCGTTCACCCAGTCGGGCCAGTCGTATATACCCACTGCGCCAAGTCGTACCCGGTTCCATACCCGGTAGTTGCCCCTCGGCCTGCAGCTGCTGGAGGCGTGACGGCGTACTCAGCAACATATCTGGTTCGCCGTCTGGCTGGACCAGTGCCCCTTCACAGACGAACGTCCCCATGTGCGAGTAGTACTCCACGCTGGTCACGGTCGCCTGCATGATGCCATCGCGCGTCAATAGGTTCACGGTATCGTCAGCAATTGTAAATTCAAATTTTGACAAGAGGCACGATCACCCTAGAGGACAGAGAAGTCTCGGATCCAAGCGATCATCATGGAGTTATTGCCTCTCAACTTTGCCGTACTGTTAGCGTCTTTTTTATGCAATGCGAGCCGTTTTTAGAGCACCAGCGATAGATGCACAGCCGACAGGGTAAAGACAATGCCCAACGCTTGTTTGGGTTGGAACAGATGCCCACGATGGCGCAAATTCGTAACATTTTGGACTAAATTGGCGTCAAATTGCTGTTTGCGGTGTTTGAGCGGGTGTATCGCGCCTTGCAACGAGGTGGACAATTGAATTTGGAATTGCTGGTCACTTGACGTACCCTTGCCTAAAAGAACCCACTATGCTGAGAGAGCAAAGGGATTACAACGAGCCATCAGAGTCCAACAGCTGATTCATAACTGGATCAGACCGCATGATAGTTCGGCAAACAATATAACACCAGCGATGGCACTCGGGTTTTGTAATCGTCCAATCACGATGCGGGAATTCCTAACTAGTCCAGGCTTTTTGTCCATCACAAGCTAAGAGGGCCAGTACATCTTGCCGCCCTATCCGGAATTGGACAATAACTCTACTCAATCACTATGACTCAACCAAATTCTGATTCACCTCAAAATACGTTTAACATATCGGGTAGCTCTATTGGCAATATGTTGGGTAGTGGCACGATGAACATCAACGAAACCACCCAACAACGTGCAACCGCAAATGCTTCCACATCAGTTGATAAAACTGTGGAGGGACAGAAAAAGGTCATTCTGATTCTGGCAGCAAACCCGAAATCTACGCCTGCTTTGCGTTTAGATGAAGAAGTGCGAGAAATTGATGCAGGGTTACGACGAGCGAGTCAACGCGATCGCTTTCATCTAGAACAGCGCTGGGCGGTGCGATCGCGAGATGTTCAGAATGCTTTACTAGATCTCAAGCCGCAGGTGGTTCATTTTTCTGGGCATGGGGGAGGAGAGGATGGGTTGTTCTTGGAGAACGAAACCGGAAAAGCAGTAGCGGTTGGCACAGAGGCATTGGCTGGATTATTTGAGTTGTTTGCGGATCGAGTGGAATGTGTGGTTTTGAATGCTTGCTACTCTGAAGTTCAAGCAGCGGCGATCGCCAAGCATATTCCGTCTGTCATCGGCATGAATAAGGCAATTGGCGATCGAGCGGCGATCGAGTTTGCTGTCCTTTTCTATGCGGCCTTGGGATCTGGCGAGTCAGTGGAGTTTGCCTACAAGCTGGGTTGTAATGCGATTCGGATGGCAGGGATTGAGGAATATCTGACTCCTGTTCTGAAAAGGAAACCTGTCTGAGAGCCTTCAGACAGAAGGAGTAGGAATACTGGGATTTTGTGTTGAATTTGGAGGCTGACTGAGGCTTGCGGATGCAGGCGGTGCAGGATACCACTGCGCACCTTTAATTTCACCGTGATTGCTGTCGGATAGGAGGTTACGTGCCTGGGTGCCACCATCGTCCAGTCGCCAGTAACCTAAAAGATCTTGCCAATCGTTATCCCGGCGGCTAAAGCGGCAGGTCATGTTGGTCTTGATCTGATCTTGAGTGCGAGCTACTTTCCAAAGCCGAACGTCAGCGATCACCACATTGTAGTACTGTTCTTTCTCGGTTTTACAGCCGATGACGAGATCAGCTTTGAGGTCAGCAAAAGAGCCCGTAAACAACGCTGTGCTTTTAGTCTGTCCGGCATAGGCGAACGCTTTGGCTTGCCCCTCCATCACTACACAATCCTGCTGTCTGCCATCCACATAGATAAAAATCTCTTGTGAGGTTTTATCCCAGGTGAAGGCGATATGATGCCACACTTGATCGACAGGAGCATTCTCCTTTGTATCAACACTCACTTTTTGATTCGTGGTCTTATCCTGAAACATTACCCGGATTTTGCCATCGTACCAGCAGAGAGAATAACCATCGTCAACATAGCAACCCCGACTGACAATCAAACAGTTCCCAAACAAATGTTTTACCCAGGCTTCGACGGTAATGGCATCATTGATCACATTTAGGCTTGGATCTTGACCGCAATTAACCTGATCGTCGTTGTCGTTAAACTTGAGTCCGCAGGACAACGGTAAACTAGCAAGGCACTCAGAAGCTTTTAACCATTTCACGTTTCCCAAAGGCACACCATAATCGCCCTGACTGTATTGGCTGGCACATTGAGGCTTAAGCCAGATGCCGCCAGCTACTAATCCAGGTTTGCTGCCTACAAGGTTCTGATTAACGAGATTAGGAGCTTCATTTCCTGACTGCTCATTCAGCGACCAGTATCCTAACAGGTTGCTGTCGTTGATTTCCTGTTCACTGAGCAGTCGATTCATAGTAGCGTTGATTTGCTCTTCAGAACGTACCACACCCCAAAGTCGAACCTCCGCGATCGAACCCTGGAAGTAATAAAAGGTAAGCGACTTAGTGCGACCAATACAAAAATTTAAGCCAGATAACCCAATGGGACCAGCAAAAGGTTCTGGTTTTTGAAATCTATTTCCATCAATATAGAGACAAATATTCGGGAAGTCGCTGCTCCATGTGAAAGCAACATGGTGCCAAGTATCATCATTCGGGAAGTCTTGTTCAAAAAATGAACTTTCACCATTGTCTCCTTTAAGTGCCACTTGGATTTTGCAATTTTTACCATCGAAGTTCCACCACAGACAAAATCCTTTTCCCTCAAAACTTGCTCCTTGATCTGCAATCAAGCTTGCTTGCCCTCCCACGTCTGGTTTTACTTTTGGCTGTATCCAAGCTTCAAAGGTAATGGCTTTTTCAATTTCAAAGCTGCCACAGTCGATATAATCGGTGCTTCCGTTTAACTCTAAACCAAACTGAGGCTGAATCTTGGGAAAAGGAGTGAAGGGATCGATGGATGGAACCTTCGATCCGCCATCCGGGGCAGCGAGGTTATAAACATAGACCTTACTGGCTCTATCTTCTTCAAATTGCCAGTACCCAATCAAACCGTCTTTAATAGAATCACCTATTAAACGCTGATACATCGTTTCTCGAATTTGATCCTGGGTGCGGACAGTTCTCCAAAGACAAACTTCGGCAATCATACCTGAAAAATCGGGAAACCCATATCCACGTCCAATGAATATTGGTGTTTTAGGTATACCGAGAGGACTCTCCAGAGGGTTGTCCCCGTCTACAACAGAGGTCTCTTGTAATTCCCCATCAATATATATTTGGGCTTTTTGTGACTTACTCCATGTAAACGCAACATGATGGAATAACCCATCTTTAAGTACACCCTCTTTAGTATCAACAATACTGTACTTTGGAGCTGATTGGAGTTGTACACGTATCTTTCCTTCATACCACCAAATCCAATATCCATATCCAGGATCATCTCCTTCTTGATGATGAAAAATTACACCATTTTCATCATCAAGCTTTGCAACCCAGGCTTCGCAAGTTATCGCTTCACTGACATTAAACCTTTCATGATTTCCACAATTAAAACAGGCATTCTTTTGATTAGCACTCACCCCCTCGTTCAATCTGCATACAGCCGGTAAAGGCGGATAGTTTAGCTGCTCAGCAGTGATTACAAAATCTTGGATAAAGCTCTCTAATTTAGAGTTAGCAAGGCTCTTTTTACGAAGATCTTCAATGATGCGGCAGATACGAATGCCCTGTTGTGCGGCAGGCTTAGGCTTAACAACTTGCTGACCCTGCTCCGGAATCTGTGCAGAGGAGCTTTCTGGAGATTCAGGTACAGCCGCATGATGTAAGGCAACTAACTTCCAATGGGTATTAAAAACAGGACTACCAGATGAACCATAATCGGATTCGGTCTCATATCTCAAAACTCCCTGATAAAGTCCGTTTTCAATAATCTTATTGTCACTCAAGACAATTTGTTTTTGTCTTCCTTTAGGATGTTGAACAATAATGACAGCATCCCCTACTTTCGATTTGATGTGATCGCTATTTGAAACGAGCTTAGATGCATCTGCAAATTGTTCATATCCCATCTGCACGCCTATGGCTTGGATCTCATTCTGGTCATACTCTCCCTCTGGATGCCAGATAACGATCGCCTCTGCTTCTGCTACAACGCTGTAGCCTTTTTTCGTCAGTTGTTGAATCGCTTCTTGAGTGCTTGCCCACGCAGAAACGACTTTATCGTGTGTCCCCTGAAACTCCACCCATTTCAAACCAGGTTTGACGCTTTCCTCATCCTCAATCAGTTGTGCCCAGCCAAATTCATAGCCTGCCTGCCGGGTAAACATACCTGACTTTAACTGTACCAATGTATAGTCTAAGTTCGGTTCAGTGACGAACAAGATCGGATCAAACTCATAGTCGATCGATTTTTGAATATATCCCTGAGCATCTTCCACATAATTAAACTGCGCAACACACTGGGCCGCGATCTCTTTACTATCAATCACATGATGATTGGTCAGTAGATGATTGCCTCCGACCAAAAAGCCTGTGCCGATCGGGATAGGATTAATTTTAGCTAGCTGGTTTTCTGTAATCTTTTTCAGATCGTCTAATGGGGTTTGTGAAACGGGAGCAGCCTGATAAACGGGAATGCTAAAGATTTCAGCCGCAATCTGAGGCGGAATGGAAAAAACTTCGATCACTTTTTCCACAGTGTCAAAGCTGATGATGGCATTGGTGTGAGTAGCGATTGCCTGTTGAATATTGCAAATAAAGTCTACAAAATCTACACGGGAAAAATATCGTGCGATTCGGCATACAGCTTGACTAGACTTGATGCCTGCTTCTAGGAAGGAGGTGGGTAGGAAGCCCTCTGGATTGATAGCGACGCTCACTAGGGGAGCGTTGTCAATTTGCGATCGTTCCCTGAAAATTTTAAGAACCTTATCAAATGCTTCGGCTTGGGGTGGATCACTATTATTCAGCCCACCGATAACCGATACTTGCCAATCCCAGACATGGAGATTACTCTGCAACTCTAATGGATTTCCCATGAAATGATTTCGCATCGCTTCTATGACTGCTGAAGCAGATTGGATAAAGTACAGTAGTTTGAATGGTAGTCAAGTCTTACTCCGCTAGAACCATCAGGGAACGGGCTTGGAGTAAAATAACTGTGATGGGCCTAATTGAAATGGCTGGAATTTCCGCAGAATTGTAGCCATTTTTACCAGAGGTGAATGGTAAATTACTGATGCCAAGAAACTCTAAACAACTTAGGACGTGATTCAGCGTTTCATTAATTAATTTCTATGTTTCGCTTTACAAAGCTATTAATTTATTTGGCGGTGTAGAATCGCGATGTTCTTCGATCAACTCCCAACCAATAATATCTTTCTTTAGAATTTATGCCTTACGGCTTGCATAAAGAAAGATTAAGATAGATTATGGCATCTTAATAATTGACACCTTAACTGTACTTCGACCGGTCGTAGCTTGATGTTTGGAGAGCAGAACGCAGGAGTGAACCTCCACGATATTTCAGAATGCGAATGTGCAAAGTATAGATATCTGTAAGGCGATTCAAAAAACTGAAACATGGGCGAGATGCTTAAAACAGTAACCAATGTACGTAGCAAACGATTTAATCAAGAATCCTTAACACCTGACTTGCAAAACAAAATTGCAGGTCAAGCCGTTATATTCAAGGTTATCTTACTTTTTTTGATTGTAATTTTCTGTACAGTAGCAGCGTTTCTATCTGGCTATGTTGGGGGCATTATCAACCTCTATGCCACAACAAATCTGCCTGTTTCTCCGGCCGTTCGAGCCACAATACCCATCATCATTTTAGTCATTGCGGTTGCTATTTCTCAAAATTCCTTTAGAAGTATATTAGCGCTTATTTTTGCGTTTATTCTTACCGCGCTTAGTTCGATTCCCCTTGCTAGACTAGGGTTTATTAGATCGCCATCTTCATTTGCTATCGATGTCCTTGCTGCGACTGGATTTTGCCTGGGGGTTAGCAGTATTAGCTTTCTGATTCTTCGTTTTATCCTTGCTTTAACGGATGTTTTATTTATTAAATCTCGTTATTTAAAAATTGCTGGTATTCCTATCGTTATCTTGGCAGGTTTAGCTGGTTCTTCCGTTGCAATTTTGGGACAACTGGAAGCTTCAATTACGCCACTAGAAGAGAAGAGCTTGCTCACCTTACCTGAGGTTAGAACTCGAATTCTGTTTTTAGGAACCGCCTATAGTCTGAGCATAGTTGGGAGTAGCTGGTTGTCTAACTTCATCCGAGGAACACCCTGGAATTACCCCGGATTGCAGCGAGTTTGGGCACTTGCCGCTGGCGCTTGGTGGGGCACTTCTTTTTTAAATTTGGACCTAAGCGAGGTCAGCTTTAGAGGTACCACTTTAGCCAATACTGATTTACGGGCGCGTAAACTGTATCGCACCTGTTTCCAGGGGGCAAAGGGGCTAGAAAGAGCGAGAGTGGATAGTCAATACCTCGATTTAGAGATCCCCAAAGTCCAGAAGCTACTGACCCATGCTTGTAGTGTCGATCGTAACTTTCGTGGGTTAAATCTCCAGGGAGCTTACCTGCAAGGGGCAGACCTGCGCGGCTTTGATCTCACAGATACTAACCTGACCGGAGCCGACTTGAAGCAGGCTGACCTGAGAGAGAGCCTCTTAGTGCGGACACAGCTTGCAGGTGCAGACTTCCAGGGGGTTGATTTGAGAAAAAATGTACTGATTGATGCCAATCTTACCGAAGCCGATTTTCAGAGAGCTGACCTGCGGGGCAGCATTTTAGTCCGGGCTCAGGTTGCCAGAGCCGACTTCCGGGGAGCCGATTTGACCGGTATTTGTATCGAAGACTGGAGTGTTAGCAATAAAACTCGCTTTGCTGACGTGCGCTGCGACTATATCTACCGCAAATACGAGAACCATCAGCCCACCGATCGCTATCCGGTAGAGCGTGACTTCGAAGCGGGTGAATTTGCCTTTCTCTATCAGGAGCCCGAAGATGTAGTGGAGTTGGTATTCAAAGGCGAGTTTGACTTTAACGCCCTCAGTCTTGCTTTCTACAAGCTGCAAACGGAAATGCCCGAACTGGAATTTGAGCTTAAGGGGATCGAGCATCGAGAAAAACTCTGGGTCGTGAAAGCCAAAATGAAGGAGGGCACTACAGAACGTCTGATTGAAGCACGGCTCAACTTGACCTATCAAGCCACTGCTCGTGAAACCACGGTAGAAACGACGATTCGAGACTCTATCTATCGGGACTATGAAGAAATTAAAGCGCGATTAGCAACCAGCGAGCAGTTAGTCAACCGGCTGGCAGGCGTAACGGGCGATCAAGCCGAAGCATTAAAGGAGTTGAGCAAGCGATCTCTAGGCAACAGCTTTTTTATTACAGGTAGCACCATCACCAATTTAGCGGGATCTGGACAGATTGAATACACTGAAGCTGCCGATCAAATTCGTCAAGTTGTCACCCATTCCAGCGATCCAAAGCAGGTGCTTACTACCATCATGAGTTTGATTACACAACTCAAACAACAGAATGTGGCGACCACTGCCAGTACCCAGCTAGAGCTCATTCAACAGGTGATTTGGACTGAGGCCGAGAAAGATCTGGGATTCAAGCAGTTCCTATTTGAACACACCCAACAGATTATTGAGTCTATACCCAAAGGCGCGCTTGCCAGTGCGGTGGAAGCAGCGATTTCTCAACTAAGGATGATGGATTAAATAAGACCAGAACTCCATCACCTTGTGGCTTGGTAGTACAGTTCCATTTTTGTAGGCTACCGTTTCATCGCATCTTTCTTAACCAAAGGTGCAACGTGCAACACGAGTTGGACGATCTCATCCCAGCCATTGAGCAAGCGCCCGTGCTGGGACAACAGACGATTGAGTGGGAGCGCAACCCCGAACGACCAGTCCGGAGTAC
>JAJPKC010000685.1 GCA_021323955.1 Oscillatoriales cyanobacterium Centralia_MAG_596
AGACCAGACGACAAGGATGAAGATGAATCAGGTTCTGGCTCGTTGCAGATTGAGGAAAAAGGATTCTCCGGCCCCCAACCCAGCGACCCACTCAATCAGGTCTAGCTAGGGAAACACGGCTCCTTGCGTCGCACCATGCTTTGTTGCCGCGTCATAGGCTTTGTGCTTTTGCTTAAACGATGCTTTGACGGCATCTCGCGTTTGCGCGGCTGTCTTTTGCAGGGCATCGCAGGATGCCGCAGTTGGGATCGCTTTCAATTGCGTGAGAAAGTCGTTTCCGGCATCAACGCCCAACTGTTTATGCCCATCTTCATGGGTTTGCAGAGTCGCCAGATGCTTCTTCCAGCGATCGACTAATGCCTGAGGCGTACCGTCCGGGGGCGTCCACTCAGGGAGTGTGAACGTGGTCTTGACCGTCACCTTGATCGTTTTGAATTGGCAGCTCTTGCCTTTCTTACCGCCAAAGGTGAACTGCGCATCCAGATCCCACAGGGTAGCCGCATCGAACCGTTTGCCTTCGTCCTGGTTCATCGGCCCGAGCTGGTTCATTTGCGCGCGCAACTCGGCAGCTGTTTTGCCCTGAATTTTGTAAAACGACGTGGTGGGGGGCGCTACAGTCAAGTCGGGGTCAGTGGCTCCACAGGTGGCTGCATACCCTAAGATGACCCCTCCGACCAAGCCTGCTAATCCTTGAATACGCATCGGTTTCCTGAGAAGGAGTGATCACTCCAGTAGCAATGACTCATAAGGTTACCATACGGGCTGCCTGTAAATTCCCTGTTGATTGAAGTGTACCAACAGGCGGCAATCCATTCGAGATGCATGCTGTTCCGAGCCTCTCTGCCGAATTTTAAGCACAATGGCCATAGCATCTTGATGGGAGCACCGCGCATATTCAGTCGTACCCATTGTTTTGCGGAGAACCGCGATCGCCATGTACAGTAGAACTAGCCATCGTTACAAATTGAAACAGTGGATTCTCCCGTTGCACCGCCCCGCCGTCGATCGCTCCAGACGATACCCGCCAAAGTTTTCCATTGGGTCAACATCAGCAGCCTGTTTCTAATGCTGACCAGTGGCTTACAGATTTATAACGCCAATCCTGTATTTGGTGGTCGTGAAGGACTCCACTTTCCGTTTATCGGACTGCTGGGCGGCTGGCTGGCGGGTGGGCGGCACTGGCACTTTGCCGCAATGTGGTTTTTTGCGTTGAATTTGCTCTGGTACGGCATCTATGTTTTAGTGACCCAACGATGGAAACACCGCTACGTAGGCGATAACGATATCAAAGCTTTACAGCAAAGTCGTAATCCCAAACGCCGCATTTATGCATGGCATCGCATTGTCTACACGTCCATTATTCCCGTATTGCTGCTGGCGCTGCTAAGCGGCATCGGCATGTACAAACCGGCTCAATTTCATTGGATTGTTGATTTCTTTGGCGATTGGTTTGCGCTGCGGGTCGTTCACTTTCTTACGGTGCCCACGGTGATTGTATTTGCGATCGCACACTCCTGGCTGGCACTCAAAGCAGGCGGCGATCGACTGGTTGAATCAATGTTCTGGGAAGAGGACGGCCAACGGCAACAGGCTAAATGATTTCCCCTCTTTCCTCGCTGGCCCTTCTTTCCCCGCTTCCCCTTCTTTCCCCCGCTTCCCCTTTATGCATCCAACTGACGACGCTCCAGATGATCTTCCTCGCCGCAGTTTCCTTCGCATTGCGGGACTGACCACTGCTGGCTGGGTAGTCGGCACATCAGCGCTCACGCTGGCAGAGAGTGTGGCAGGCAAGCTGTTCATGCCGGTGAACGATCGCCTCGATGCGCTGCTGCTGAACCCACAAAAGCCTGTACCAGAATTCCCGGTTAGCGCGATCGAACCCAAGGCGCTGATTGTGAACACCTTTCGATTTACCCCACAAATTGACCCAGCCACGTTTCGCCTGACGGTAAACGGGGCCGTCAACCATCCCCTGAATCTCGACCTGGCAACAATTCAGAAGCTACCGCTCACGTCAATGGTGATTCGGCACGTGTGCGTGGAAGGATGGGCCGCGATCGTCCAGTGGGGCGGGGTGCGGCTTCGGGATGTGATCCAGATGGCACAACCGAAAGTGGGTGTGCGCTATGTCTACTTCCAGTCCGCAGACGGCTACTACGAAAGCTGGGATCTGGCGTCTGCTCTGCACCCCCAGACCATCCTGGCATACCAAAAGAATGGTGCACTACTGCCAGTTGAGAATGGCGCTCCCCTGCGGCTCGCGTCCCCAATCAAACTGGGGTATAAGCTCAGTAAGTGGGTTACAGGCATCACGCTCACCAGTCAACTACTTCCACAAATGGGCTACTGGGAAGATCAGGGGTACGAGTGGTTCGCTGGTATTTAGAGGAATAAGGATCGCGAATTAAATACCTTATCAAATGCAAAGTTGGGATGTAACACTGCGATGCTCCAGTACAGAGAATTGCACCTTAATCACTCTGCGATCGCAAGTTAAGGTTGCAGAATTAGCTGCCACTCCGCCGTTTTAGGATTCCACACGGGCAGTGGTGTTTCACCAACCACGTAAGGGCCCCAGTAGCGACCCGAACCATCCTGGGCAAAGGCTACCAGAACATCACCTTTTTTCACCTTAAGGTTGCGATCGGGCAGCGAAACCACTAACCCCTTACCTCCTCCTTCTTCCGGCGCAAAGTCCCAATGGGCTGGTAGATCGTAGCCAACATCATCCGACTTAGCCGTACTTGACGCCGTCTCGACCATCAATTTTTTGGCCAGCAGCGCCACCCGTACGGGATAGTCTGTCGGATTGCCTACCCGCAGCACACCCTGCCGGATACTCGCAGCGCCTGCAGGCGGCTTCACCGCTTCTGTCTGGGCTGCTGGCACGGCGACGGGAAGATTCGATGCCGGGGCCGCGGACTGATTATCAGCGGCTTTAGCAGGTTCACTAATGGGGGACGGTATGAAATCGAGTGTGGCCAACGGAGAGTTTCTTGCGGTCAATCGGGCAAACACAACCCAGCCACTTACCAGACACACAACAGCCGCCAACGTTAGCCCGATGGCAGGATACCATCGCAGCTTTAGATCCCTTGCTGGTTTGCCCCACATCACTCACTGCCACCCATATTTCTACCTTAGTAATAGCAATCTTTTCGCCCATTTGGGCAGAGAACATTCTAAAGTTAAACCGTAATGCTGACCGGGCTATGGAAAGCGGTGGACGCTATGCAAAATACTCGTCTCAATCGTCTGGTGGATGTAACGGTCGATCGCCTGAGTGGTTGGCTGCGAAATCCCTGGCGACGGCTATCAGTGCTCATTATCAGTCTACTGTTGGGCAACTATTTGGGCACAGCCGTTTCTCTAGTCTCCGGGCAGCGTGGTGATTGGGACATTGTGGTGGCGGCGATTCTGGTGGCGCTGGCGGAGCTGATCAGCTTCGTGGTGTATCGCCAGAAGCCTGAAACAGCGCGATCGCTCTTGCTCGACTGTCTTAACGCGCTCAAAGTCGGGGCTACCTACAGTTTGTTTGTGGACGCCTTCAAGCTGGGGTCGTAGATTGGGCCTTTCCGTTTCACCACTACTGAATATCTGCGACCCGAAAGCCCATTTGACACTCAAACTGGTCGGGCAGTTGTTCGGTCGCACGACGAATGGCACGTCCACAGCGGAGTTTACCCTCATGCCACCGGGGCTGTCCGCTCTGATCGGCCATCAGACAAGTCTCGCAAATCTTTTGTGGCGCAATGAGTTGATTGTCCATGAGGATGACTAGCATGCAACACCTCCAGTGAACACCCAATCCTTAAGTTCATTGTACGGGGATGTTTTGATGAGTTGGGATTGTTGGCATACAGCTTAATATGCCCTGCTGCGTACCGTCGTATTGATTGACTCATTTTGCGTGGATGTGACGGATGCAGTCGTCAAAATCGTGAATTTTGAGCATTTCATGGTGTTGACTGCCACGCCTGCCCCCACTCCACGCCTGCGTTGCCGTATCGCTGAACGTTCCATAAACAGCGTTATTATGGTTCATTCAAGGCATTTATTCTTTACTCTGCTATGGCTGTTAGAGTGATAGATGCAGGTAGTGTTGTTTGACAGACTGCTGAACGTTATTACTGTGCTTTTTGAGGGTTTGCTCCTGTGACTCGAACCAACTTAGACTTTCTCGCCGAAACGGATCCTGCGATCGCCGAAATTATCCAGCAGGAGCTTCAGCGTCAGCGGGATCACCTGGAACTGATTGCCAGCGAAAACTTTACTTCGGCGGCAGTGCTGGCAGCGCAAGGCTCGGTGCTGACGAACAAGTACGCAGAAGGGCTTCCCGGCAAGCGCTATTACGGTGGCTGTGAAGCCGTCGATCGGGCGGAGGCACTGGCGATCGAGCGTGCGAAGCAGCTTTTTGGTGCAGCCCATGCAAATGTGCAGCCCCACTCCGGCGCACAGGCAAATTTTGCGGTGTTCCTGAGTCTGCTCGAACCGGGCGACACCATCATGGGGATGGACCTATCCCACGGCGGTCACCTGACGCATGGATCGCCTGTGAATGTCTCTGGCAAGTGGTTTAAGGTGCAGCACTACGGTGTGAGTGCAGAAACAGAACAGCTTGACTACGATCAGATTCGCGCACTGGCGCTACAGCATCGCCCAAAACTATTGATCTGCGGCTACTCTGCCTACTCTCGTATCATTGAGTTTGACAAGTTTCGGGCGATCGCCGATGAAGTGGGTGCTTACCTGCTGGCCGATATTGCCCACATTGCTGGCCTGGTTGCCACTGGGCATCATCCCAACCCCATTCCACACTGCGATGTGGTGACGACCACCACACACAAAACGCTCCGTGGGCCTCGCGGCGGTTTAATCTTGACGCGTGACCCCGAATTGGGTAAGAAACTGGACAAAGCCGTTTTTCCCGGCAGCCAGGGTGGGCCGCTGGAGCACGTCATCGCCGCGAAAGCGGTGGCCTTTGGTGAAGCGCTCAAACCAGAGTTCAAAACTTACAGTGGCCAGGTCATTGAGAATGCGCGGGCCTTGGCGGCTCAGCTACAGAAACGCGGGCTTAAGCTCGTCTCAGGTGGAACCGATAATCACCTCATGCTGGTTGATCTGCGATCGATCGGCATTACCGGCAAACTGGCTGACCAACTGGTGAGCGGCGTGAACATCACGGCCAACAAAAACACCGTCCCGTTTGATCCCGAATCGCCCTTTGTCACCAGCGGCTTGCGGCTAGGGTCGCCCGCTATGACTACTCGCGGTATGGGTACAGCCGAATTCACCGAAATTGGGAACATCATTGCCGATCGCTTGCTCCATCCCGATGATGCAGCCGTGGCGCAAGACTGTCGCCAGCGTGTCGCGGCCCTGTGCGATCGCTTCCCGCTTTACCCCCATCTAACGATTCCCGTTGCCGCATTGGTGTAGTCGCGTAATGCGTTGTTGGCGCTTGTCAGAAAGCCGAGAATACCGCTAGTTGGTCAATCCCTGGTTGGGACGGCTTTCTGATAGGCCTCTGGCCCACCGATATGGCAAGGCTCAGGCAGAATTGACTCAATTCTGATCAAAACGAATTTGTTTGATCAAACCAAAAAGGGGTGACGCAACGCTCCACCCCAAACGGTCATCCAAAAGACGACAAATTGGTAACCCGTGGCTTGTATGAGCCTGATTTGTTTAACCACAAAGCCTACCGCAGAATCTTCCACGTCTGAATTCGCCAGCTACCGTCTTTGCGCTGCAGACTGTACTCAATATGCAGATTAGGGCTTGATTCTGAGTTCTGGCGTTTGCCAGCTTCAAAGAATTCAGTCGATTCGGTCACGTCGGCCAGCACTTTGGCGCGGTCTGGATTCGTCTTGTCCAACTCAACTGAACTGACCTTCACCTCGTGCTGATACTGCCTGTATTGATTGCTGCGCTTCACGTCAGCAGCAGCATTCTGCCATTCCGATAGCTTCGGTTCATCCAAAATTTTTGCCAGGGGTTCCAGGTTGTGATCGGGTCCCATCGCATCAGCTTTCGCTGATAGCCAGGTTTGGATGACCTTCGTGGCAGCTGCTGCATCCAGTACGCCCGACGGTATAGCACTACTGGTTGGCGATGGGAGCGCAACGAGGGGACGATCGAGCCGTAAATCTAGCTCTTGCTCAGACTGCATCGATGGCGCTGTTGACACCCGTCGCCAGAGCGAACCTGCCATAAACCCAAGCGTAATCACCGCCACAATAAGACCGAGCGGCAGTAGCCAGGGCAGCAAGCCCGTCAGTTTAGTCTGCAATGGTTGGTCGCGACGACGTGACACCCCTCCATCACCCGCACGTCCATTATTATCACTGCCGCGCGATCGCGGTGTCGTCGGGCGTGTCGCCGTTGCCGCGCGGCCACCCGGACTGGTCTGTCCAACTCGTTCGGCGGCAGGCATCGTCCCACCCTCGGTCGCCCGATCGCCAGCGATAGTCGCTGTACCCATCCGAGCCGCAATGTGAGCACGGGCGGTATTGATTAAGTACTCATGGCTGGTGTCGTCTGTCGCCAGCGATCGTCCGGTAGCAACGCCACCCCCTTCAACGAGGCTGTCTGTTCCTGCGGTCACAGGCGGTCTGCGTGAAGACCCACCCCCAACGGTGGCTGGTTCGGCCGCGACACGAGCAGCGCGGTTCGGGTACGCGTTTGTCGAGCCAACAGGAGTCCCTGCGGCTGCCCGATAAACCGTAGATGCTGGTGTCGGTAGTGTCCAGGCAGCTTCAGCCGGATCGGCGTCACCGGGCAACTCTTCCAGATACGACTGCACTAGCGGATCAGCAAAGTAGTCCTTCAGCGAGGACTGACGCGGCATCAAATCGCGAAAGTGTGGGAATACCTCATCTTGAAGCCATCGCTCACTGTATAGGCACAGCCCAGGGAGCAAGTCTGGAGAACCCTGAGAATGTTCACGAATGAATCCGATCGGGCCATACTCCTGGCTACGTTCCAGGGCATAGCTGGCTTCTTCAGTTTGTCCTAGCAGCAAGGCGCAGACTGCTTGCTCCAGATAGACGTCCTGCCGACTGCTCAGCCGTGCGAGCATGAGCTTCGATCGCCGAATGAGTGCTGGCTGCCGTTCGGCAAACCCACGTGCCAACAGCGCATAGACTGCGAGGTAGGTCGCTACAGGCGAAGGGCGCTGGGCTTCCTGCTCAAAGAGCACCTGCTGTTCTGCTGCCGTGAGGTAGCCGCGTAGCTGCTGGATGAAGCGCAAAAAGTCATCAATATTTAACCCGGACTGGTCATCACCGGCACCATCAATGCCGTCTCGCTCTTGCAGCATGTCCTGTAAGAGCTGCATACCCTGGTAGCGCTGCGTCGGTTGGTCTTCCGGCAGTGCCAGTAGCTCCAGAACCCGGTAAGGACGCAGCTTGTAGAGATCAGCCTGAATTTCACCCCGCACTTCAGCAAATAGCCCTTCGCGGAGGAGTAGCTGTTGACCCGTTTCCAGCGCTTCAGACGCATTTTCGTACTGCCGCTGCTGCCACTGTTCACGGCCAAGCTCCATGCAGGCCAGCGCTACAGTGAGCACGATGTCGGAGAAGACGATGTTGGGATCGCCAAACTGCCCTTGCTTGAGGCTGGCGCTACCGCCCGTCAAAAAGGGCCGCCCCAGGCGCAGCACCAGTTCATACTCGCCCAGGTCTTGCAGAATTAACAGCGCCCCAACGAACTGATTGTCCTGAATTTCAATGCTGGGCGTGTGGGGATCGGTGTCCGCATCACTGGCTGACCCTGGTGGACGGGCGATCGATCCAGCGGCTTCCGGCTCCAGGTCGTAGGTCTTGGCGAG
>JAJPKC010000670.1 GCA_021323955.1 Oscillatoriales cyanobacterium Centralia_MAG_596
CACCTACTTTTTCAACGGCGGGATTGAAGATCCGTTTGAAGGTGAAGATCGGGAACTGGTGCCCAGCCCGATGGTGGCAACCTATGATCGCGCTCCGGCCATGTCGGCTGAGAAAGTGACCGATGTTGCGATCGCGGCCATTGCGAAGCGCATTTACTCCCTTGTGGTGATTAACTACGCTAACCCGGATATGGTGGGCCATACGGGAAAAATGGAGCCGACCGTGAGTGCCCTGCAAACGGTTGATCGTTGCCTCGGTCGTCTGCTGGAAAGCATTATTGGCGTTGGCGGCACGACGATCATCATCGCAGACCACGGCAATGCGGAAGTGATGTGTGACGGGCAGGGCAACCCCTGGACGGCCCATACAACCAATCCCGTTCCGTTTATTCTGGTTGAGGGCGAAGGGCGGAAGATTCCGGTTCACGGAACTGAGGTGCCGCTGCGACAGGATGGTCGCCTGGCCGACATTGCCCCCACCATTCTGGATATTCTGAAGCTGCCTCAACCGCCTGAAATGACGGGGCGATCGATGATCGAGTCGGCTGAATTTGAAGTGAAGCCCAACCGCACGCCGGTTCGAGTGGCTCGCTAAATCGTCGCGCCACGGCCAGACTCGCTGCGGTTGTCGTCAGACCATTTACAACGCTGAGTCTTTAGACTGTAAACTAGAGGTTGGGCTGCGGTCTTGCCGCTCCGATCTGGTGTCTTTTTCATTTTCTCGCGCAACCAAGGGTTTACGATGACGCTTAACTTTGTCCTGGAAACCGTGTGGGCAATTTCAGCTCTGGGTTTAATTGTGTTGGTGCTGCTCCACAGCCCCAAGGGGGATGGTCTGGGTGGTCTAGGCGGTCAGGCGCAGCTCTTTACCAGTACTAAGAGTGCTGAAACGACGCTGAACCGCGTTACCTGGGCACTTACGGTTATTTTTATGGGACTGACAGTGGTGCTCAGCGCCAACTGGCTCCCGCGTTAGCGTGCGTTGATCGCCACTATTTCTAGATGTCTGTCTCCCTCTCTCCGACGCTCATTGCGCTCGCTCGCTCTATGGCGGGTGAATTTGACAATCGTGAGCAGGCCATCGCCGAGCCTGTTTGGTATGTGCATCTACGGCTATGGCAGCGACCAGTGCCCCTTTTTACAGAAGACAGCCTGACCCTATTTGCCGAACAGGCCAACGTTATCAACCCCAATCAGCCGTATCGCCAGCGGTTGATGCGATTGATGCAAACGGATGATCCTGAGGCACCCTTACAGGTTCAGTACTATGCTTTCAAAGACCCTGCGGCGGCCAAAGGTGCAGGAGTGCGGCCAGAGTTTCTCAGTGCTCTGACCCTGGATCAGATAGAGTTTTTACCCGGTTGCCTGCTGCAAATCAGCCAACGAATGGATAGCACGATCGCGGCCATGCCTATGTCCGGCTGTCAGTGTTTCTTTTCCTATCAGGGGAAGCCGTCTCAAGTCCAGCTTGGCTTTGTGGCTGGTGTTGACACGTTCGAGAGTTACGACAAAGGGATTGATATCGAAACGCAACGCGCTACCTGGGGCGCAGTGCAGGGGCCATACCGCTACACGAAGCGACATGATTTTGCGGCTGAATTGCCAGGTTGAACGACCGTTAGATGGGGCGCTCTGACCTGGTTGCCCTCAAAAACTATCAAGTGATACAAAAATAAAAAGATTAGAATGCCAAACGGCAGCGCAATGAATCGACGCTAACGTAGACTCAAGGTGGCGTATGGATTGAGTGTGTCAGATTGCTGCTATTGGGTGCAACAATCGGCGTCACCCAACCGATTCACCCGGTCACTGGTCAGCAACTGCGCCAGCGGATTGTCCAAATAAGCGATCGTACGGGAATTTTTATGACTTCTTTCCAATCGAGTCCTAGCTCCGCTTCCAATCAAGCACCGTCGGGAGATGATCCGACCAACCAACAGGCCGACAATACGACAGCCGCTAACGTTGTGGACGTGATTGAAACGGTGATTAATAGTCTTGATAGTGACAATACGGCGATGGTCAGCCAGACCGAAGGCGGCTATGTTTGGAAGTTTAAGTACGGCACAGTTGAGGTCTTTGTCCAACTGACCGGGCTGACGAATGATGACACGATTAGCGCCTGGTCTGCTGTGCTCAAACTCCCTGCCAAAGACGAAGCAAAACTGACGCGCAAATTGCTGGAACTGAATTGGTCGGGAACGTTAGAAGCACGCTTTGCAATTTTAAATGACCAGGTGGTTGTGCTCTCGACGCGATCGCTCGCGGATCTATCTCCCGGTGAAATCTCGCGGGCGATTACCCTGGTGGCGACGATCGCCGATGAACAGGATGAACCACTGCAGGCAGAGTTTGGTGGCGGTCTGTCACGGTAATCCGGTCGGGATCAGGGTTTAGTAGTCGGTAGTCGGTGGTCGTAGTCAGCATCTCCCCATCTCCTTGTCTACTCCTCTCCCCCCATGCCCATGCAAACTTGGCGGCTCATCCCACTGTTAGAAGCGCCAGGAACGGTTCAGATGGCGCTAGACTCCTGGCTGCTGGCCCAGCATCTTCAGGGAAACCAACCGTCGATACTGCGGTTTTACACCTGGAAGCCTGTGGCGATTTCGCTGGGATACCACCAGCACCATTGGTCGCCTCATTGGCAGCGGCTAATGTGGCAAGGTGCACCGCTAGAGCTGGTAAGGCGACCGACTGGCGGACGTGCGGTGCTGCATCAAGGCGATTTAACCTATGCGGTTGTCACATCAGGTTTAGACGCTAACCGTTTGCAGGCGTATCAAACAATCTGTGAGTTTTTGATTCAGGGGTGGCGATCGCTGGGTATCGATCTTCAGTATGGGCAAGCGGGCAGAGGGTATGCCCACAACCCCAACTGCTTTGGTACGGCGACGGGTGCCGATTTAGTTATGCCCGATGGCACCAAGCTAATTGGCA
>JAJPKC010000083.1 GCA_021323955.1 Oscillatoriales cyanobacterium Centralia_MAG_596
GAGGACGAGATATTTAGCAGGCGTGGTTAACCAGGTGAATGGTTGGATTTGTTCAAGCAGGGCTGGAGCCACCGTATCGGCACTTCCCGCCACAATCATGGTGGGAATTTGAATCTGGCTCAAGCCGCTTTGACCCATAATGCTGCTATCAATCGGATCAATCGCGATCGCGGCCTTAATGCGAGGATCTGCGAGTTTGTAGGGTTGATTTGGCAATTGCAACGCCAGACATTGCAGCACCAGGGAAAGATTCAACGAGTTATCCAGACTACGACAAGTGGTTTGAAGCCGCTGAAAATCCAGTTTGGCACCCGCCAAGGCTAACGCTGTATAACCGCCATAGGATTGCCCAATCACTCCAACTGCCTGCAAATTCAGTCGTCCTTGAAAGGTGGGATCAGACCGAGAGCGTTGATCGAGTTCATCCAACAAGTAGGTGATATCGAGTGGTCGATCAATAAATTCCCGTGGCTTGGTGACTCTCGCGGCAGTTCCCTGAAACAGGGCTTGCAGTTGGTTTGAATCGCTGCCAGGATGCTCTGGTACCGCCACCGCAAACCCATAGGAAGCAAGGTGTTGAGCCAGGTAAGCAAAACTGCTGCGATCGGAGCCTAACCCATGAGAGATGACAATCAGCGGACGAGGAGTGCCTAAAGCTGGTAAATAGATATCGGCTGGGAAGGTACGGTTTCGCTTACGATCGTCGAGCATCAGCGATCGCTTTTCCCATCGATACGGTCCTGGTTGCTCCAAATTTTGGGCGGGCAACGTTGCCGGTAGGGGCATCGCCGCCGCTTCCAGGCTGTCTTCCGCATGAATCTGCTTGACGGCTTGATTGGTCTGGTTGACCAACGTTTGCAAACTACCCGCAATTTCCAGTCCTTGCGCTAAATCGATGTGGATGCCACGCGTTGGAAATTGGTGCAGTACCGCGAGCAGCGTAAAGCCCTGGGGATCGGCAGCAGCCAAAATCAAAGCAGCTCGAATGCCGTAAAAGCCAGATTGACGAGCATCCGTTTGAATCACTTTACCCAAACGATCGAGCAGTCGTTCACCAATAGGGGTGTAAAGGAACTGAGAAACCGTGACAGGATCTAAGGCGATAGGACGTTGCAGAGCTTCCCGTAGACGCGCTAATTGTGCTGGTTTCACACGCCGAGCGTACACGGCTAATTCATCATCGACTTTCCCAGTCTTCGCAAAGGTTTCAAAGGAACTGACCGGAATCGATCGCTCCAGGATGCCATAGGAGAAGTAGATCCGTTCTGCGCCAACCGCAGGGCGAATGGCAGAAAGGGGTAATAAGAGACTGATCATTCCCAGTAGCCATTGACGGGGCTGACTCAACCTCCACCTGCAAGTCGTCTTTCTCCCATTGATGAACGCCTGACTAGAAAACGGTAAATTAGCTCGGTGCATTTTGCTCTATCTCAATGGCAAGATTGACCTAGTGACGATCGAGAGCAGTCGGACGCGATGTCGTCTCCTAAACTACTTCCCAGTAATTGCTTTACGAGTGCAGTTGAAACGATGCCACCACTGGAGCCATCAGTGCGCATCCTCTTTTGACAATACACACCTGATGATTACAGTACGAGCATCTTGCTTGTGTGCGCGAACGAGATGCTCACATTAAGTTGGTATGGCTTATGCAAACGCAAATTGCTGTAACCCTTTTTAATCACTCTAAGCAGATGAAAAAATGAACACCATGCTGACGGTGGTTTCGCTCCTGTAATGCTTATTGACAGACTTATTGGAGAAAGAGGCGCTTGGCAAGGCTTTTAGAATTCACTCCAGCGAGGGTGAAGAGGCCGCTTATTGTTGCTATAAGGACAATGGTGTACGGTCGAGCGAGGGTCACCCGAATAATGGGTTGATGCATACGGCACTATTCCATCATTGGCGTTTCCTCAAACTGCACCATCGCCAAAACGGCAGGTTCATTACCTACCGTTCCTGATAAATGCCCTTTACGTCCCTGTGCGTCCTCTTTGGTGTTCTGGTCTGCCCCAAACGAGATTTCACCTGCTCCCATTTCTACCCGTTGCCCGTCCATTGTCTCCACAAACCAGCGTCCTGAGAGGGGAATAATCCACTGCGGTTTGGGGTTTTCGTGCCAAGTGCCAATCCAACCGACGGGGAGTACCGTAAAGCTAAAGGTAGCGCCTTTCTGCTTCAATTGCCCCAACCATTGGGGAGAGGCGGACGGCGCAATGCTTTTGAGCTGGAAGGCTTGGATTTGGCGACGCGATTGATGACTAACGCCCTCTTGATCCGTCCACACATACCAGTAATGAATGATCGGTGACATGGAATCTGAAGCATGATTTGCTTGAGCGGCGGTTGGTTGCAATGCCTGATCGTTCATAACATATCCCTCATTGACATCGGATTTACCAGAGGTAGAGCAGTGAAAATAAAATGACCCAAAGCACATCAACAAAGTGCCAGAATAGGGTTGTTGCACTGACCCCAAAGTGACCATTGCGGTAGTTGTGGGGAAGGAGCGATCGCGCCAACATAATGACCTGCAAAATGACGCCACTCAGCACGTGTAAGCCATGAAAACCCGTCAGAATGTAAAACGTTGCACCCATCAAGCCCGTTCGCAAGCCAAAATCGAGTTGGCTCCATTCAATGCCCTGCCCCACTAGAAAGTAGGTGCCCATCAACGCCGTCAGCAGCCACAGCAACCGGAATTTCACCAGATGATGACGGCTCAACGCTCGTTCTGCCAGTTGAATCACGATACTACTGGAAAGCAAAATTATCGTGTTGATGATGACAAATGCAGACACCTCTGGACCTGAAATGCCAGGAGGTAGCCATTGAGTATTGGTCAACCGCAGAACAATATAGGTGAAGAAAAAACTGAAGAAAATAATGCTTTCCGATAGCAGAAAGACCGTCATGCCAAACATCCCTTTGCCATGATGGTCTTCATGACTGCCACCACCGCTTGGCACAAACCGTTGTAACCAAGCTGGTAGCCTTTGGCGTAAGCATTCCAGGTCAATCGGGCTTTCATCAACATGCCTGGATCGGCTCTGAGGCGCACTATTCATCGTTAGCAGCCTCCTCACCCGTTTGAGTCGTCACCGCTTCGCCATAAGCACGGGGATTGCCATAGTTGTAGGGTGGAAAAACCACCTGAGGAATGTCCGCAAAATTCTCTCTGGGCGGTGGTGAGGAGGTCGTCCACTCCAGTCCTGTTGCTTCCCACGGGTTAGCGATCGCACGCGTGCCTCCCAAGGCCGAACCAATCATGTTGGCGATAAACGGTAAGGTGGAAACGCCCAGCAAAAACGCACCCAGGCTAGCAATCACATTCCATCCCTGGTACTCCGGTGCATAGGACGCAACGCGACGCACCATCCCCTGCAAGCCCAAGGGGTGCATGGGAAAAAAGGTGAGATTCCCACCGATAAACGTGAGCCAGAAATGCAGTTTGCCCCACCCTTCTGCATACATGCGCCCAGTGACTTTGGGAAACCAGAAATAGATCGCCGCAAATATTGCCATTGTGATGGTGTTGAACACAACGTAGTGGAAATGCCCAACCACAAAATAGGTGTTGTTCACATGCAAATCGAACGCATTGGATGCTAGCATCACACCTGTAATACCGCCAAAGATAAACATGGCGGCTCCACTCATCGCAAAGAGCATCGGCGTATCCAGATGCAGTTTGCCTCTCCAAATCGTGGCAGTCCAGCCAAACGCTTTGACTCCCGTGGGTACAGCGACTAGCATTGAGGTGATAACAAACAGCATCCGCATCCATTCGGGAGTTGCACTGGCAAACATATGATGCACCCAGACGAAGATACTCACCACGGCAATCCCTAATGAGGCGATCGCCATCGAACGATATCCAAACAGCGGATTGCGGGCAAAAGCAGGCAACACCTCAGCCAGAATGCCAAAGGCGGGCAGCGCCATGATGTAAACGGCGGGATGGGAATAGAACCAAAACAGGTGTTGATAAATGATGGGATCGCCACCCTGTGATGGTTTAAAGACGCTAGTGCCAAACGCCAGATCAAAGAGCAGTAGAATCAAGGCTCCCGTGAGCGATGGTAAGTTAATCAATTGCAGCAGTTGGGCGCTGAGTACCGACCACACAAAGATCGGCATCCGAAAGAAGGTCATTCCTGGTGCCCGTAACCAGACGATCGTCGTCACAAAGTTCACTGCACCCATGACCGAGGAGATACCCAACAAAATCAGACTGATAATCCACACCAGTTGCCCCGAAGGGGCTTGCAAACTCACGGGTGGATACGACCACCAACCTGCCTGAGCCGGACCGTTGGGCAATAAAAAGCTAGTGATGAGGAGAATCCCAGCGGGGGGAATGATCCAGAAGGAGATGGCATTCAAGAGTGGAAATGCCATATCCCGTGCGCCGAGCATCAACGGTACTAAATAGTTTGATAGTCCTGCATTGAAGGGAATAATCCACAGGAAAATCATCACGGTACCATGCAAGGTAAAAAGCGCGTTGTAGAACGGGCGATCGACCAGGTTTAACTCTGGTGTCATCAGTTCTGCCCGCACCAGCATTGCCATCAATCCGCCAATCAAAAAAAAGATGAAAGTTGTGATGATGTATTGCACACCAATCACTTTATGATCGGTACTGAAGCGAAGATAGTCTCGCCACACGATCGGGTCTGGTTGAGTCACTGTCGTATCATTTGGACTGTCCGGCGAGAGCGATGGCTTTGTCATGAGTCACCATCCTGAGAGGCAGCCACTTTAGCCACCGCTGTTGTTGTCACTGTTTGCCATCCTGTTTTAAATAACGTTTTAGGTGGTTGTTGCTGTTCTGCGATCGCTGCATTGGCGACTTCACTGGGCTGTTTCGCCGCTGCCACCAGCCACTGTTTGTACGCCTCTTGCGATTCCACATAGACATCGGCAGACATTAAGGCAAAGTACGTGCCGCTATACTGCGAGTCTTGCAGGCGATATTTACCAAAACGGATAGGAGTAACGACCAAATCAATCTCGCGTCCGGGAATCATATCCTGTTTGAGACGAAAGGCTGGTAAATAAAAGCCGTGAATCACTGCTTCTGCCTGCAAATCCAAACGTGTACTTTGATTCACAGGTAAATGTAATTCATGACTGGTTGCCTGATTGGGATATTCAAACGTCCAATCCCACTGTTTTGCAACGACCTTAATTTGCTTGGTCGCAGCTTTGAGTTGATCCGGCTCTGGGGCAGCATCGGCAGGGGCTTCCAGAGGCAATTGAACAATCTGCTTGAGTCCGAGAATATTTAATTGCCGATAAATGTTAATATTTTGAGCCGCGATCCATAGTACCAGCAGGGTTGGAGCCACCAGCCAAAGAAGCTCCAGCTTCGTACTGCCTCTCGATGGATGTCCTTCACTATAGTCATCTGGCTTCGCCCGAAAAAAGATGACTGAGTAGAGCATCATTCCGACCAAGCCCAGAAAAACAAACGCACCCACCGAGACCAGAAAACTAAATAAGTCATCGACACGCTGCGCTTCAGCAGTGGCCTGGGGCGGCATCCAAGTATAGGCTTGCTGTCCGATCCAATGACTAACAAATATGGCTCCAGCAATAAAAAGAGCCAATAAAAACGCTTCGGCAACTTTTAGCATTGTGGCTCCATGTATATAAGGGCGACTCCAGTTTGTAGAACAATTTCTGAATGCAGATAGAGGTTAAGCAAACGTGACTGTTCTCACATCTAGCTAATGGAAGAATCTACGCCCTTGCTGAAGGAATGTTGCACACGTAGAGACTGATCGTTCAGGCTGATTGGTTATGGGTAGTCCCATCTTGGAAAGGATCAAGTATTAGGGAGCAAGGGTGTGAGGGTGTGATGATGGGCATTCCCTACCCTTCCACGCTCGTTATCCTATCCGTTGGTCATTACTCTGATGCAGTCGTTTCAGAGTAATCACAAGAAACTCTATCTGAACATCAGGTGATTTTTCACTTCTTTTTCATTGTTTGCTGAAAGTACGTCAGGCTACGGATTACGCCGCTCCAACCAGAGATAGTCGTTTAGTTTAACGAAGCGTCTTACGATCAAGCCACTTAGAGTAGGTTGCGATTGTGCCGCCATGCCTTGATCTAGAGGACGGGATGGCTCGATTCATCATTCAAGCTGCAATGACAGCGTGATAGAACTTCATTACTACAAACTATGGTTCACCTTACACCACGCTCTGCACAAACTTTAGAACCAGCAACCTCGTTCCCGTCCCTTTCTGATTACGGCGTGATTGGTAACTGCCATACTGCCGCCCTGGTCAGTCGGGAAGGTTCGATCGATTGGCTCTGTTTGCCACGCTTTGACTCACCCTCTTTATTTGCCAGAGTGCTGGATTTGCAGCAAGGAGGGTTTTGGAGCATTCAGCCCTCAACCGCCTTTGAAGCGAACCATCGGTATCTTGGCGAGACCAATGTGCTAGAAACAACTTTTACCTGTGATGAGGGTAAGGTGATGCTGTTGGACTTGATGGACCTGCTGAGGCTCAGCAGCCTCAGCAGGTCCATCCACCTGGTAGATTAATTCGGATTGTAGAAGGTGTGGAAGGCGCGGTTGAGGTTGTCTGTACCTGTGTGCCGCGTCCTGACTATGCTCGGGTAAGGCCACACTATGAGATGTCTGGTTGTCAGGCAGAATTTGACCACTTTCAAGTCACCGCTCCAGTGCCCTGGCAAATGGATCGCCAACAGCAAGGGCTGACCTGCTGTCTGACGCTGCATCGCGGCGAACGAGTTGCTTTTATCTTAGCCGCGCAGGATCACTCCAGCTCTCAGTCTGATCCACACGAGGCGCTTGAAGCGACGATCGCCTTCTGGCAAAACTGGGCTAAGCAATGTACGTATCAAGGGCGCTACCGGGACGCTGTGGTTCGCAGTGCCTTGACCCTCAAATTGATGACCTATGCACCGTCAGGCGCGATCATCGCCGCCCCCACAACCTCATTACCCGATGAAATTGGTGGCGAACGCAACTGGGACTATCGCTATACCTGGATTCGGGATGCTTCCTTCACGCTTTATGCGCTGTTGTTGGCGGGCTATTTCGATAGCGAACGTCCGTTTTTCAGTTGGCTAGAAAGAACCGTTCAGCTTGAGAGTACAGGGATTAAAATCCTCTATCCCATTACAACTGAGGGAAATACCGTTGAACGCACGCTTGACTATTTGCAGGGCTACAAAAATTCTCGTCCAGTGCGGATTGGCAACCGTGCGGGTGAGCAAGTGCAACTTGATGTCTACGGCGAAGTGCTCAGCGCCATCCACTTTGCTTGGAAAGCGGGAAAGTACGACCCCACGGAGTTGTGGACTGACATCCATCCCCTGCTGGATTGGGTCGCGGATCACTGGCGGGACACTGATAGTGGTATCTGGGAGGTCAGAGGGGGAAAGCGGCACTTCGTGTATAGCAAAGTCATGCTGTGGGTCGCATTGGACTGTGGCCTTGACATGGCAGACGCGCTACATTTACCCGGAGACCGCGATCGCTGGCGACAGGTACGCAAAATGATCCGAGCGGAAGTGATGGAAAAAGGCTGGAGCGAGCAGTTACAAGCTTTTAAGCAGTCCTATGAAGACGAGACGCTGGATGCTTCAAATTTGCTCTTGCCCGTGATGGGTTTTATTGATGGCACAGACCCTCGCATGATTGCCACGATTGATGCGACGATCGCGCATCTGGTTTCTAACGGCTTGTGCTACCGCTATCGCAACGCGCCCGAAGGGGTCAAAGGCAAAGATGCTTCGTTTGTGCTGTGTACATTCTGGTTGATTAATGCCCTGATTCTGGCAAAGCGGCAGGATGAAGCGGCTGCCTGGTTCGAGCAAATGCTCTCCCGCAGTACATCACTGGGTTTGTTTTCGGAGGAAATTGATCCGGAGAGCGGCGAGCTTTTAGGCAATTTCCCCCAAGCTTTTTCCCATCTTGGCGTGATTAATGTGGCCGTCTCGCTGGCGCATGTCAATCATACCGGCGATGTCCAGCCTAAACACAAGGCGGCAGCCGATGCCGCGGGTCGCGGTGGCGGTGGGGCGGTCGCCGCAGAACAAAAGCAAGCACAGTCCTCAATATAGGGGGGGTATGATTCCACTTTGGCTACAGGCAGGCTTTTGGGGGCTATTGGGAGGATCAGCCCTACTCCTGGGTGCAGCAATCGGCTACTACGCCAAACTGCCTCAGCGCTTGATTGCTGCCATTATGGCGTTTGGTGCAGGGGTACTCATTTCTGCCCTCGCGTTTGAATTGATGAACGAGGCATACAAACGCGGTGGCTTTGACTCGACCGCCATTGGGTTTATCAGTGGTGCTGCCATCTATACACTCGCAAACTGGTACTTAGCACATCAGGGAGCGCGCCATCGTAAACGTTCTGGCAAGCACCAGCCGAGCGAGGATGAAGACAGTGGCAGCGGTCTGGCGATCGCCATTGGTGCGTTATTAGATGGCATTCCTGAATCCATCGCCATTGGCATCAGCATGATTGAAGGTGGAACGGTCAGTTGGGTGACGGTGGCAGCCGTGTTTCTCTCCAATGTTCCAGAAGGCTTGTCGAGTGCAGCTGGCATGAAACAGTCCGGACGTTCTCTGCGCTATATCTTTGGCATTTGGGGCTTGATTGCCGTGGTGTCTGGAGCCGCTGCCCTATCAGGCTATGCTCTCTTCAGCCATTTCTCTACAGAAGTCGTTGCTGCCACCATTGCGATCGCGGCTGGCGCTATTTTAGCCATGATTTCCGACACGATGATGCCCGAAGCCTTTGAGCAAGCCCACGATTTTGCGGGCTTAGTGACGGTGTGTGGGTTTCTGGCTGCGTTTGTATTGAGCAAATTAGGTGGCTAAATTCCTTCTTCATTCACTCTACCCATTGCAGCACTTCAATTAACAAATGACTTAAAACTGCCCAGGAGGATCAATCATGAAACCAGCAAAATCTGAAGTTGTTGTCATCACCGGAGCCTCTGCCGGCATTGGACGGGCAACCGCTCACGCCTTTGCTAAACAAGGTGCCTGTATTGGTTTGCTAGCGCGTAGCCGAGAGGGTTTAGAAGCCGCGCAAAAGGAGGTGGAAGCGTTGGGGGGACACGCCCTGGTACTGCCCACTGATGTTTCTGATCCAGAACAAGTTGAGTCCGCTGCTGCCGCCGTCGAAACAGCCTTTGGTGCGATCGATATCTGGATCAACAATGCGATGGCATCCATTTTGTCGCCTTTTTTCGATATTCAACCAGAAGATTTTCGACGGGTCACAGAAGTGACCTACCTGGGCTATGTGTATGGCACGATGGCCGCGTTAAAGCGGATGAAACCGAGAAATCGAGGTGCGATCGTTCAGGTGGGATCGGCATTGGCGTATCGTTCCATTCCCCTTCAATCTGCCTACTGTGGTGCAAAGTCCGCGATCCGGGGCTTCACCGATTCCATTCGCTGTGAGCTACTGCATGACAACAGCAATATTCACATCACGATGGTACAAATGCCTGCGGTTAACACCCCTCAGTTTGGCTGGATTAAAACATCCATGCCCCATCAGCCGCAGCCCGTTCCCCCGATTTTTCAACCAGACGTTGCCGCTGAGGCGATCGTGTGGGCAGCCCATCACCAACGACGAGAACTCTATGTTGGAGGCTCTACCGTTGAAGCGATTTTAGGCACGAAGCTTGCACCCGGACTGCTCGATCGCTACCTGGCAAAAACGGGCTATAGCAGTCAGCAAACGGATCAACCTGTTGCGCCGGATCGCCCCAGCAATCTCTGGGAACCTGTTTCTCATGGCAATTACAGCGCTCACGGTCAGTTTGACGCTCAAGCCAAGGATGGCAGTTTGGAACTATGGGTAGCCAAAAATCTTAATTGGCTTACCCTGGCAGTGGGGGCTGGTGTTGCAGGCATTGCGATCGGAGCTGTTTTAAGTCATCGCGCTCAGCAAAAGTCATCCACCGAAGACGGTGACCAGCCTTCTGAGTCTGATGTTCGGGCAGAGGTTTTGAGACAGGTCAGGCAAGCGAAGGGTGACGATCGCCTTCATCTATTAGTGGGGCTGGCTTCCTTAGTCTGGAAAGCTTTCAACGGGAAGCCCAACAGTGAGCAACCGAGTCAACGTTTCTCCACCGAGAAGTTAAAAACAGATGGCTAGACGACAGCAGTGCCCTTACTTTTTTACACCTTTTCAGTCTGATGGCGATCGCCCGTTGTTTGTCTTCTTACCAGGAATGGATGAAACGGGTAAGGAGTTAATGACGCTTCAGGTTGCTGGACTGGAAGCGATTTTTGATGTCCGCTGTTTTGTCATTCCGGCAGAGTGCTTCGACAGTTGGGATACGCTTGCCCAACAGTTGATTGCCTCGATCAAGGCGGCACTGGAAAACAGACCCAGACAAGTTTACCTCTGTGGCGAATCGTTTGGCACCTGTGTAGGGCTCACAGCATTGGCTCAAATGCCTGAACTGGTCGATCGCGTGATCTTAGTTAACTCTGCATCATCGTTTCACCGTCTTCCCTGGTTGAACTTTGGCTCCTTTCTTCTGTCCTGGACACCTCAAATTCTCTACGATGTTTCCTCAGTATTAGCGTTACCGTTTCTGGCTCAACTATTTCGTTTATCACCGACTGCTTGCAAAGCTTTAATGAAATCTGCCCAGGATGCGCCCAAACAAACAGCAGAACGACGATTAGAGCTACTCAGAAAGTTCAATGTCGATCGGACAAAACTGCAAAAAGTTACCCAGCCCGTATTATTAATCGGCAGTCAACACGATCATCTGTTGCCATCGGTTGAGGAGGCTTATCAATTAGCAACTGTCTTTCCTCACTCTCGAGTGCTTATCTTGCCTGAGAGTGGTCATGCGTGTTTGATCGAATCCAAGATCGAATTAATCAAAATCTTACAAGCTACAAATTTTTCGCCTTCTGTGGATGAAGATTCATAAATGGGCTTTAGTAGGGCTATAACTCAACCTTCACCATAAGTTTCTCTGCACATCTTTAGAAAATTCATATCCGGAACAATGAAATTAGCGTGAAATTTGACTACACCGCAAGGTGGAATCGATGGTTGCTACTTCTGCAGGACGAGGTTGCTCTTCAATTTCCGTAGGGTTATGGCAGAAGTTGCTATTTGTTTAGGAGGTTATATGGCTCATCAACAACATCAATCCATATTGGATGCAGCCACCCGTTGTGCTTACGAGTGTGAGCATTGTGCCGACGCATGCATCAGCAATATGCCTGAATGTGCTCGCCTGTGTCGGGATTGTGCTCAAATTTGCTGGACAGTAGCGGGATTTGTCAGTCGCGGTTCTCGCTTCATTCCTCAAATCGTTCGCGCTTGCATTGACATCTGTGAGGCGTGTGCAAAAGAGTGCGAGCAACATCAGGATGAACACTGCCAAAGCTGTGCCCAAGCTTGCCGTCAAGCGGCTGATGAGTATCGCAAAATTGCAGGGGTTGCCGCTGTAGCTTAAGCGTCATGTTTACGGAGCAGGTAGGAGGAGGATGAACACGGTTAATGTATTTGCTGATCCGGTTGCTGGGATTGGTCATGCCATCTGGATGGCTTTCACCATGTTTTGGCAGATGTTATGGGCACTCATCCTGGGCTTCACGCTGTCGGGTGTGATTCAGGCAGTCGTTTCTAAGGCAGAAATGGGACGTTTGTTGCCAGACGATTCACCCCGATCGATCATCAAAGCCTGTGGGTTAGGAGCCGCGTCTTCCTCCTGCTCGTATGCCGCCGTTGCTTTGGCGCGATCGATTTTCAAAAAAGGGGGCAATTTTACCGCTGCAATGGTCTTTCAATTTGCTTCCACCAATCTGGTCATTGAATTGGGGATCATCCTGGCGATCTTGATGGGCTGGCAGTTCACCCTAGCAGAGTTTGTGGGTGGGCCTTTAATGATCGTTCTGTTAGTGTTGCTCTTTCGGGCTTTCCTCAAGCCAAAGTCAGTACAGAAGGCGAAACGGCAGGCAGATAGAGGACTCCAGGGCAAGATGGAAGGTCATGCGGGCATGGATATGTCCGTGACGGAAGGTTCGCTGTGGCAACGCATCGTTTCAAAGAAAGGCTTTACGTCCATTAGCCATTACTTTGTAATGGATTGGGCTTCGGTTTGGCAGGATATTGCGATCGGACTCTTGATTGCTGGAGCCCTGGGTGCCTGGGTGCCGCAGGATTTTTGGCAAGTGTTCTTTTTGTCCGATCATCCGCTTCTAGCTGCTCTCTGGGGACCGATTGTGGGACCGATCGTCGCCATTCTCTCGTTTGTTTGTTCCGTCGGTAATGTGCCCTTAGCAGCAGTCTTGTGGAATGGGGGCATTAGCTTTGGCGGCGTCGTTGCCTTTATTTTTGCAGACCTAATCGTTCTACCGATTCTAGATATTTACCGCAAATATTACGGCATGAGAATGAGTCTGTTTCTGCTGGCAACGTTTTACGCAGCGATGGCAGGAGCCGCATTCATCATTGAATTAGCGTTTCAAGTCCTGCACCTGGTTCCAGCAGAGCGCAATGCTACTGTCTTAGATGCAGGCATTAGTTTTAACTACACGACCGTTCTCAATCTCATCTTTTTGGTTCTGGCAGGCATTCTTGTCACCCGCTTTTTCAAGACGGGTGGGCCGAAGATGCTGGAGATGATGAATCACCCCAGCCATGAGGCTCATTCTAGTGAACACCCTCAACATAGCCATTAGTGGTGACGTAGGTTTTCATTCTGCTTTCTACATGGTTCAGTCATCCGTATGAATGCCTTGTTTCAAACCATCCATCACAGTCTGCTGAATTGGGTGAGTCGAGCGATCGATCTTTTGCCTGCGCTCCTGTTTGCCTTTGTTGTGCTGTTGCTCACGCGCTACAGCGTCAAGTTGGTCAAACGTCTCATCAAAGCGAGTTCAGAGCGCTTCCTTCACAATACGTCGCTGCAATTGCTGCTGGTGCAACTGAGTTCGGTCGCGGTTTGGGTGGTTGGCATCCTCATTGCTTGTACACTGGTCTTTCCAAGCCTGAGATTGGGTGACATTATTGGCTTGCTGGGCTTAAGCTCAGTCGCGGTTGGTTTTGCGTTTCAGGATATTTTTAAGAATTTTCTGGCTGGCATTTTACTTTTGCTGAATGAGCCCTTTCGAGTTGGCGATCAGGTAATCATCAACGACTTTGAGGGCACGGTGGAATCCATCACCATTCGCTCGACTCAAATTCGCACTTATCAGGATGAGCAGATTGTGATTCCGAACGCGATCGTCTTCACCAATCCTGTCCATGTACTGACGCGCTATCCATCCCGTCGCACCGACTTAACTATTGGACTGAGTTACGACACGCCACTGCCCAAAGCAAGACAGGTATTATTGGGCGCGATCGCCGACATCGAAGGCATTATGCCTAACCCAGCTGCCGAAGTGGATGTGATTGGCTTTGGCGAAAGTTCTATCGACTTTGTGGTGCGTTACTGGACACTACCGCAGAAAGCGCAAGTGCGTCAGATTCAGAGTCAGGTGGTCTTGGCCTTAAAGCAAGTGTGTGATGAAGCGGGCTTTAACATTCCATTCCCCATTCGCACACTTCATTTTCCCAATCAGTCGTCTGATGATGGCAACTCACTGATACCAGTAAAACAAAACTCCAGCGATCGCCACGCTTAAAATCAGCTCTCCATAGACAACACTGGTGCTGATTATTGGGGCGACTCGTACACTCGCGATCGCCATCAAACCGCCAAATCTCTTGCTTTCACCGAAGCGATACCACTATGGCAAAAGCAAGCTAACGGTGAAGTTGTGCGGCGGCAGATAAGCTAGAACTCAGCACCAACGGCTCTTGTCCGTCCGTTGCCATGACATGTTAGCCCTCAGCAAACACCTCATCGCTCAATACGCTCAAGTTCTTCACGAACAACTCTGCGTAACGTCTCCTCTAAAGGTTCGTGGCTCTGCTGAATATGCTGGCGCAAAGCTTCATTAATCATCGTTTGATAATTCCCTCCGCCTGCACGATGAGCTTGTTCACGAAACCATTCCAAAATCTTGTCATCTAACCGAATCGTGATCCGAGTTTTTCCGGGTGGTGTGGGGTCGATCGCCCCTCGTTTACCCTGACTAAAATCGTATTCAGCTTCCATACTCATCCCTCCTTATACTGCTACCGTTCTTGCCGAGTTGCTTTGCGGGCAGAGATGATCCGGATTTCATCGTCCCGCATCGCGTACACAACCACCAAAACTCGTGCAAATGCATCAACACCGATCGTGACAAACCATTCCTCATCAAACCGCTCTTCTGGAATAGTAATTGCCAGGCCATCGGAGAAAACGGATACTGCATCAGCGAAGTCAATACCATGCTTGCGAAGATTAGTTGCTGCTTTGTCCCTGTTCCATTGATAAGCCATCTCAACTTAGTATGCACACTTGTACATACTAGCAGGGGCAAGCTCTGTTACCTCTACTTGCTCTGCCATTCCCCAAGCAGATACCTCTGATAGCTTTGAGTGCAACTGCTTTGCTGCCAACGGATAAGCTTGATGCACAGTCCTAACCGAGGATTAGAGGGCTAACGGCTCAAATCAGCGGCGGCAGATAACCTCGAACTCAGCACCAACAGCTTTCGACCGTCCGCTGCATTTGAATTGTTCGACTGCGGGCTTTCAAGTAAATCTTTATAAATCAATAAGACTTTGAAGGAAACTCTGAGCTTGCTCAACATCAATCACTTCACTGTAACGTGATGAGAAAATAGATGAGAAATCTCCTGTTAACTGGGTTACACCTCTAGAATTACGCCCTGCCCAATGAAATTGAATTCTAGTAGCGTTTAATATTGAACGATCCAATATAGAAATTAAGCGTGTGGATAAGTTTTGGGCATCAATATCTAAGCCTATAAAAAAGAAGCAGAAAACGGTGTCTCCTGTACCAAGGCTTCTTAAAACTTTGTCGATGTTGTATCCTTTTGGGCTAGACGCAAGAGCAAGAACTTTTGTTTTTATATCAATCAATACTCTTGAACCTACACTTAATGTGTAACTTAAATCTTCTACCCCATGAAAATTTGCTGCATTTGTAATTGTTTGTTCAATTCGATTTCCTCTTACATTAATGTTTTCTATATTGCCTATTTCTAAAATTGTTGATCGATTTTCTTCTACTAGTTGATCTAAAGTTTCACCAAGAGATAAGTATTCAGAACTAGATGAAAGAGTATGGGCAATCTCAGCAGAAGCTATGATGTTATTTTGCTCCTGTAGAGTAGGTGAGTACCGACTACCGGACGGAACAATATTGTTTGTAGCCTCAACTAATCTAGCAAGATTTTCTTCCCAGCTAAATTCCTTATGAATAAGGAAGAGTCTTTCAAAGTTTTGAGGAGTGTTTGGAATGCCCTCATACTCGCGTACAATATCATGTCCTAAAAAACTACCACGTATGTTATCCACACGGAGTTGTTGAGAACTGTGGCTAATTTTCTTCAAGAAAGTGGAATTTGCAAGAAGCAGCTCAATGCTCCTAGACCTGATAACGCAAACAAAAAAAGGGCGTTCATCATAGTTCCTTAGTGTTGAAAGCCCCAGTATAGTATTTGAAAAGGAGGAACCACTTGCTTCTGAGAAACGAATTGCTAGGTAATCATTATGATATACCGATCTGCTTCTTAATAAACCAAGATGATTCTTGACTGCAACTGCTACAGCTTCCTTTGAGAAGAAAGCATTGCTTTGTGTATAGTTATTCAAGAATTGAATCAGATCAGAAATTGAGGAGATGTAGTTGTTCTCTACTGGGCTTGGCATTACTTAATATCCCCTTCTGCTGAATTGCAAGCGTATTACGCTCCCAAAATACCCCATCAGAGAAACCTTGAATTTCAGGTTCTAATTCTGCAATCTCTAATCTTTTTTCAGCAAGCAAACTATACTCTTCGTCTAACTCAATGCCTAAATATTTCCTACCAAGCTTCTTTGCAACTACAGAAGTAGTACCGCTTCCAAGAAATGGATCTAAAACAAAGTCATTAGAATTAGTACTTGCTAATACAAGCTTTGCAATTAATTTTTCACTTTTTTGAGTAGGGTGATCTGTGTTCTCTGGCATTGACCAGAATGGAATAGTAATGTCAGTCCAAATATTAGACGGATGAGTGTCCCGAAAATTACCTTCCTTTGTAGACTCCCAATCTTTAGGTGTTCCATCATCCTTTCTATAAGGTGCAATAACCTTCCTCCGAAGCTTCACATCATCAACATTGAAGGTGTAATTTTCTGACATAGTGCAAAACCAAATGTCTTCACTGGAGTTCTTCCAGTTAGATTTGGCTCCTCGACCTTTTTCACGTTCCCAAGTGATCCGGTTTTGTACTACAAAATGTGATGATGCAACTGTGAATATCGAAGCAGAGGATAGCCAATCGCCGCAAATATAAATAGAAGCTGTTTTCTTTAAGAGAGGTTTTAATGTGCTAACAACCTCATCTAACCAAATTGCGTACTCGTCAACTGTGCGCCTTGAGAATTTGCGCCCATTAAAGCTTTTATTGAGGTTATAGGGTGGGTCAAGCACCAGAAGATCCACAAACCCTTCTGGTAGGAGTTTAGCTACTTCGAGACAATCGCCTTGGATTGTACCTGTGGGTGGTTCGGAGAAGGGGGTTAAAGGTAGTTTCTTAAGAATACGAAGAGTTAATCTAGCTTTATCCTGCTCATCCAGCGTGAGGGTGCGATTCATAGGGGCACGTTGCTTCATTTGGCTGGTTTGACTCAAGCTAGACATCAATAATCCTCTCCTCAATAAAGCCTTGCTAGGTTTTAGCGCAGGCTCAACAAGTACACTTATATAGTACAGCCGCTCTACCAATATTTCGATTCCGGCTGAAATTTAGTAGACAGAACGTCTAAACGCAGATTATACACATCTTTCCCGAAATCGGAGTCGAGGCTGCGGGATTAAATAATGTTGTGTGCCCTACCAGATATTTCCAAGAACTGCCCCAACCGAGGACTGAAGCGGTCGAACGAACACGTTCAGCGGTTGCGAAGAACATAGAGTAAAAACTAGAATTTTTCATTCCGCTGCAACGTGCTTGTTAGACATTTAGGTTAACCTTATTTCTCCAGCGTTACTTTACCAGTGCAATCTACGTAACCATAAATTTTCGGGATAGGGTTCCCATATTCCTTTGATAGATCATGAACAAATACGCCAACTCGTCCATTCTGGTCAAAGCCAATAAACTCCGGTTCAGGAATAGCACCTCTGAAAGTGAGAAGAACATTACCACTCCCATCAATAAAGCCCTTCAATTCTCGGTCATCTCTTGTTCCGCTAAAAACAGCTATTCCTTTGATAAAGTCTGAAACCCAAACAAATTTGTGAGGAATTACAAGTTCTCCTTTAGAGTTGATAAAGCCTTTGTACCAATTCCTATCAGCCACAAGCGCTCTACCATTAGAGAAAGGTCGCGCTTCAGTGAAGCGTGGTGGAATTACCACTCTCCCTTTTCTGTCTCGGTATCCCAATTGCTGATAAGCCTGAAGGAATGGAGATAAGTCAACAGGTTTAATTTTCGTAGATTCAACACGTATCTTTTCAAATTTTGCTATGCAGTTACGAAGCTCTGGTGATTGCGCCTTTGCTAGTTGTTGCTGACCTAAGTAAAGAATTGGTAGCACTAACACTACAAGAGCAGATGTAATACTAATTCTTTTCATTTGTCTAATGCCAATATACAGACGAGCTTTTCAAAAGTACCGAAACTGTCTAACAATTTATTATATAGAATTTTTTCTGAGTAATGCTTAAATCGACCATTATCAGGAACTTTTTCGGGATATTTACCCTCTTCCGGGTATTACCAGGACTTTTCTCGCATGATATCCCTGCTGCGGAACATTACCAAGAAAAGATACGGATATTTCCAGGATCATGCGTGGTATAATTGTACTATTTAATACACGCTATACGTAGTCCTGCTCCATGTCAAAGCCACCGAAACTATTCGATCGCCTGCACGAAGAATTTCGCCGCCGTCATTACTCCTATGAGACTGAAAAGAGTTATATCCATTGGATTAGAGAGTTTATCCGTTTTCACAATATGGCATCGCCGCGCGATTTGGGGGCTGAAGCCGTTGAAGCGTTCCTGACACACCTCGCAGTTCATAAACACGTTGCAGCATCGACTCAGAATCAAGCGTTTAGTGCCTTGATCTTTCTTTATCGTGAAGTTTATCAAGTGGATACAGACTGGAATCTAGATGCTATGCGAGCAAGAACGACTCGCTATGTGCCCACTGTGCTATCACGCGAAGAAACGCTTTCTATACTCAACCAGATGAACGGGGTCGCCAGGCTCGTCGCCCAGATTCTTTATGGTAGTGGATTACGACTGCGGGAAGGCTTGAACCTGCGAGTTAAAGATCTGGATTTTGCGCAGCATCAAATCATTGTGCGTGATACCAAAGGACGAGAAAGCCGAGTTACGCCATTACCAGACGCACTGACTGAACCCCTAGCGCAACATCTAAAAACTGTCCAGCGTTGGCACGAGATGGATTTGAAACTGGGCTACGGAGCTGTTATGCTCCCCTATGCACTCGACCGTAAGTACCCCAACGCCAACCGTCAGTGGTTTTGGCAATTTGTCTTTCCTGCCAAAAGCCGATGCCTCGATTCCCGCAGTGGGCAAATCGGTCGCTATCATTTACACCCGTCCGGTGTCCAAAAAGCCCTTAAACAAGCAGTGTCTCTAGCAAGAGTGCAGAAGCGGGTTAGTTGTCATACCTTTCGTCATAGTTTTGCCACCCATCTGCTGCAAGATAGCTACGACATTCGCACAGTGCAGGAGTTACTTGGGCACAAAGATGTGAAGACAACAATGATTTATACCCATGTGCTCAATCGAGGAGGCAGAGGGGTAAGAAGCCCACTTGACCAGTAAGACTGGATTGAGAACCACGATCGCTCCTTTCAAACGGCGATCGCTAACTCTGTATCGCTGATTCAATCAGCAAAAAGGCAATTTGCTTTCCCATTTTGCCCCTTTGCTTTCTCATTTCAGTGGTTTCCGCAAGCAAAATGACCATTTGCTGACTCGTTTTGCCTGTTTGCTTTCTCATTTCAGTAAATCGTGCACTCATTTTGGTGTTTTCCGCAAGTAAAAAGGCTGTTTGCTGACTCATTTTGCCTGATTGCTTTCTCATTTCAGTAAATCGCATACTCATAACCGCGATCGCTGGCTCCTGATGGCTAATTCAGTCAGAAAAAACCATCTGCTACGCTCAAGATCGCTTGGGCTATTGCTCTGTGCCGCGCACTAAAATCACGGTGCAATTAGAGTTGCGCGCGATCGCTTCGGGAATGTTACCGTTCATTACTTGTCGCAATAGGCGATCGCGACTGGCTCCCAGCATAATGACATCGCTGTGGTATTGCTGAGAGCATGTCAACACCGCTTCAGACACATCACTGGCAGCCACTGGCACAATTTTGACAGTGCCGTGGAGGTGATGTTCCAGGCGATGAGCCGTTTTTTCCAACAGCGTTGTGTCTTGGATTTGGTCAGGCGGAAAGATCTGGCACAACCTGATTTCAGGTGTTTTACTGAGTGAACTTAAGGCCGGTAGCAGTTGGATGGCTTCCTGGGCGTTCGGTCCCCCTGCCATCGGCACCAACCAGCGATCGAAGTGGGTGTCATCGGTCAATTTTGCCAGCACAACTTCACAGGGTGCCTGCCGAATCACCGTATCCACCACCTTGCTAAACACGCGACCGAGGGTGGCGGTGCTGCCTTTCCACCCCATCAACACTAGATCAATCTGACGCTCTTTAACGGTTTCGAGGATGGCTCCCGCGACCGTGTGTGCCACTCGAATTTGCGTATGCACAGGCACTCGCCAAGCTTGTCCCAGTAACATGGCTTGCTTGAGTAGCTTTTGACTGGCGTGGGTGTGCACGATCGCTTCATTGGGTAGCTGTTTGGATGGCACGACTATGACCTGCAAACACTCAATTTCGTACTGCCGCTCGTGGGCAATGGCGATCGCCATTTTCAGCAGTGCTGGAGTGGTTTGAGGGTTGCTGATGGGCACCAGTAAGCGTCCGCGTCCAGTTTCCGGTCCTCGTGTTTGATAGACGACATACGATGGATCGGACTTCGGCGCTGGTTGATCGCTGCCACCATTGAGGTGTTCTGCTTCCACGCGAATAATATCGCTACGGGTGATGATGCCAACGAGTTTCGCCCCTTCGGTGACAGGCAGGGCATTGAGACGATAGTAGTTCAGCAAATGCAGTACATGTGCCAGGGTATCTTGCGGACAGGCCGTCATCGGCTCAGGCGTCATCATCTGCGCCACTGTAATGTCCTGTTCAACTTGTCGCTGAGACCAGGCAGCAACATCTCTTTGGGTCAAAATTCCCATCAACTTGCCCTGTTCCAGCACTGGAAAAATGCGGTGGGAAGAATCCGAGAATGCTTGAATGGCTTCGTCTAATCGCATCTGACTGGACAGCGTTTCCACTTTTGTTTGCATGACTTTGGCGGCGGTCAAGCTGGTCCAAAGGCGATCGTCCGCTGGTTCTTCCTCTAAATGGATGCCCTTCCAGGCCAGGAGGCGATCGTAGAGCGAACCCGTTGCAACGTGATCGGCAACGAGATACGCCACCACCGACACAATCATCAAGGGCAGTACCAAATTAAAATCAGTCGTCATCTCAAACACAATGATGACGGCAGTAATCGGCACTCTGGCCACAGCA
>JAJPKC010000050.1 GCA_021323955.1 Oscillatoriales cyanobacterium Centralia_MAG_596
AAGGTTTAGCGTGGAGGTGTGGTTTACTTCGATCGCTATGCTGTGTTCGTCTCGGATCGCTCAACTGACCAAAGACCATGCTGATGTTGTCGCAGCTGTGCTCTGTGGTCTGTTGCTGCTGTTGGGCTGGCTGACATTGCAGGTGGGTTGGGTGGGGGTAGCGCTCCTCATCCTGCCTGCCGCCTATGTCATTGGTGGGTATGAGAGCGCCCGCGAAGGGCTAACCACCCTCTTTCAGGAGCAAGAGCTAGATGTCGATTTGCTCATGATTGTGGCCGCATTAGGAGCCGCCGGTTTGGGCATCTGGCGACATGAATATTTTTTCATTGTGGACGGTGCAACGCTGATTCTCATTTTTGCCGTCAGCGGCGCACTGGAAGGGTACGCTATGCGGCGAACGGAACGCAGCATTCGTAGCTTGATGAGTTTGGCTGCAGACACCGCTACCGTACTCCGGGGCGATCGCGAGGCGGTTGTACCAGTCAGCGCGCTAAGTGTGGGCGATCGTATCCTGGTGCGCCCCGGTGAATTAATTCCTACAGATGGCCTTATCCATGCCGGTCATAGTGCGCTCAATCAGGCTGCAATCACTGGTGAATCGATGCCCGTGGAGAAGTCGGTCGGTGACGAAGTGTTTGCCGGAACGCTAAATGGCAATGGCGCGCTCCAGCTTGTAGTGCATCAACCGCCAGAAAGCAGCTTGATTCAGCGCGTGATTCGGCTGGTGGAGCAGGCACAGACGGAAACGCCCCCGTCCCAGCAGTTCATCGAACGGTTTGAGCGCGGTTACGCCAAGGTCATCGTGTTTGCAGGATTGCTGCTGGCCATTCTGCCGCCGGTTTTGCTGGGATGGCCCTGGGAAACAACCATCTACCGAGCGCTGATTTTTCTGGTTGTGGCATCTCCGTGTGCGCTGATGGCGGCCATTATGCCGACTCTTTTATCGGGTATTGCGAATGCGGCCAGACAGGGCATCCTGTTTAAGGATGGCGCTCAGTTGGAGCTGATTGGGCGAGTGCGGGCGATTGCCTTTGATAAAACTGGTACCCTCACGGTAGGGCAACCCCAGGCCTATAAGGTGCTGCCAGTCGATGGGTACACGGAAGCCGACGTGCTGCGGCTGGCCGCCGCGCTGGAGTCTGTATCGGAACATCCTTTAGGCGAGGCGATCGTGCAGGCCGCCCAGGGGTTGCAATGGTCTGCGGCAACAGATGTGCAGGCACACCCTGGACAGGGCATTACTGGTAACGTCGCCAACCAACCGGTAATGGTTGGCAATGGAAATTTCATCGCTGCCACTACCGGCTACCTGGCAGAAATGCTCGTTGATGCGGCACAAGCGTTAGAGCAAGAAGGTCAAACGGTTGTGTGGGTTGCTCAAGGGCGACAGGTAATCGGGTTGATTGCGGTTGCCGATCGCCTCCGACCGCACGTTGCCGAAACCATAACGCGGTTACGGCAGTTGGGCATTGAGCAGATCGTCATGCTGACCGGCGATAACGAGCGTACGGCCCAAAGCATCGCGAAAACAATTGGACTCGATCAGGTTTATGCCGACCTACTGCCCGAAGATAAACTACACGTCATCCAGCGGTTGCAGCAAACCTACCAGCGTGTCGCGATGATTGGCGATGGGATCAATGATGCGCCCGCCCTGGCGCAGGCATCGGTCGGTGTCGCGATGGGGATTGCCGGGAGTGATGTCGCCCTGGAAACCGCAGACATTGTGCTGATGAGCGATCGCGTGGAAAAACTGGAGCAGGCAATTCGTTTGAGTCGGCGATCGCACCGTGTGGTCAGGCAAAATATTGTGTTTGCGATTGGGTTTATCGTCCTCTTGCTGCTTGCTAACTTTGCCGGTGACATTACACTCCCGATCGGAGTCATTGGGCACGAAGGGTCAACCGTACTGGTAACGCTGAGCGGTCTGCGGTTGCTCAAACGGTAAATCAAGCAGTCGAAGGGTAGGATCGCAGCACTGGAGCATCACACTATCGCTCCTATGGATAACGCTGCCGCCGCCAGACAAGATCGCGACAACCAGGTCTGGGCCACATCAGGCAATTAGAGTGGTTTCAAAGTCCTGTAATCGGGAGGCTTCTAACGCATTACTTTGACCATAGATGCGAGGTAGTTTGCCAGTGGCAGCAAGTACCTGTCTGACTTCAGAATTGCTGATATTTGCCAGATTGCGATTGCTACAGAGCGCAATACTGGCTGCAATCCCAACGCCATTGCCAACAGCTGTATTGAACTCGACAATTCTGCCAGCCGCGCAGGCGTAGCCATCAAATCCCGATGCTGGACTCACCACCGCCAGATTGGGCACATCGCGAACCAGCGCATGACCGATCCCAATGTTAAACAATGGCGGTTGGTGAAAGGAAACACTGCCAATGCCTTTTGCCGCGGCCTTGTTGCCCAATCCTGTAATGCCACCTCGTACGTCCAGGTGATAGCCAAAGGTGCCGATCGCCTCCCCCGCAGGCACCCCACCCAACAGCATCTGAGCACCACTCAGCGGTGCTACAGCTCCCTGAATGTTGCCAGCATGACGAATATAAAGTTCGACCGCGGGTTTTACAGCCGTTGCGCCAAAGCTTTTGAGCCACTGTTCAACGAAGG
>JAJPKC010000459.1 GCA_021323955.1 Oscillatoriales cyanobacterium Centralia_MAG_596
ATTGATGCGCATGCCCAGCAACCGAGAACTGGCTCGATCATTGTTCAAATTTTCCATCCTTTATTTCATGGTGCTGTGTGCAGGCATGGTGGTTGATGTTTTAATTTAAACTGCATTACTAGCCGCTTGCACTTCGATCACTCCTCGGAACATATTCATCCCACAGGTAAATTCGTATCGCCCCGGGTTACTGGGTGTGAAATCGATGCTGGTAATTTGATTGAGCGGTAGTTCCTGGGCAATGCGGAAATCTGGCAGCCGAACCTCTTCCAGACAACTGCTGGGATCTTTGCGATCGAACTTCAGCCGAACCGGCTGGCCGGCCTGTACCACAATTTGACTCGGTTCATACCCACCGTCTACGGTCACTATCACTTCCTGAATGCCGCTTTCTATAATTGCTTGACGGGATGTGGGTTTGCTAAACAGAAACCACCACAGTTCCAGCCCGATCAATCCCACCCCACCCAATGTGACTGCAACCCGGTTGTTCAGAGGTTGTTCGATCGGTTTCAGTTGATTTGGTTGAGACATTGTGAAATCACTCATATCACCGGACGATGGTTCGGCGGCGATCGCGCCAGAAAGTGCGCCCAGCAGAAATCCCAGTCCTGCTAGAGTGCCTAAAAATGTGGCTTTTTTGAGCATGATCTTGTCCTCTGCACGAACTATTGACCTGTAAAAGAGATGGTGGCCATTGGGTAATGGAATCTGTCGCCAGATGGAATAAAGCGGTCTTACAATCTCAGCGCTGCAGCACGCGGCTCACCCTTCACGCCGCATTTGGGGTTGAAAGTTTCGTAACCGTAGGGCATTAGACACAACAGACACCGAGCTAAATGCCATCGCGGCCCCCGCAATCATCGGGCTAAGTAGCCACCCAAATACGGGGTAGAGAATCCCGGCTGCAATGGGAATCCCAGCAACGTTATAAATGAAGGCAAAGAACAGATTTTGCTTGATGTTGCGCATCGTTGCACGACTCAGTTGAATGGCCGTCACGATGCCTTGCAGATCGCCTGAAATAAGGGTGATATCACTGGCGGCGATCGCGACATCGGTTCCCGTCCCAATGGCAATGCCGACATCAGCCTGGGCTAGAGCGGGCGCATCGTTGATGCCATCCCCCACCATTGCCACAACCTTACCTTCAGCCTGCAGGGTAGCCACCGTAGCGGCTTTTTGATCAGGGCGAACTTCTGCCAAAACCCGTTTAATTCCCACCTCGTGGGCAATGACGACTGCTGTGCGTTGGTTGTCTCCTGTTAACATCACCACTTCTAGCCCCAGACGTTGTAAAGCCCGAATTGCCGTTGCTGATGATGGCTTGACGGCATCGGCGATGCCCATGATCGCTTCTGTCTCACCGTCTACCGCAATCCAGATGACGGTCTTACCCAGCGATTCCAGCCGTTCCCATGGCTGTTGAAGCAGGTGAGTATCAATACCCAGTTCAACCATCCAGCGATGCGTACCGATCTGCACCAGACGATCGGAGACATGGCCCTGAACACCACTCCCCGCGATCGCTTCAAACCCCTGAGTATCGGTCAGCTCAACCCCTTGCGTTTGGGCATACTGCACGACAGCTTCGGCCAGGGGATGTTCGGAGTGACGCTCTAAAGACGCGGCTAAACGCAGTAGTTTCAGCTCGTTTTGGCTCGCGGTGCCGTTAGTAGTGATGTAATCGGTGACGGTCGGTTTGCCCTGCGTAATGGTGCCCGTTTTGTCCAGGACGATCGTTTGCAGTCTGTGTGCCATTTCCAGACTTTCGCCGCCCTTAATGAGGATGCCGTTCTCAGCGCCCTTGCCGGTGCCCACCATAATGGAAGTTGGTGTGGCCAGACCCAATGCACAGGGGCAGGCGATAATCAAAACCCCCACCGTCGCAATCAGCGCTACAGGGACGTTCCCCATCAGGTTAAACCAGAGGATGAAGGTGAAAATAGCGATCGCAATGACTGCTGGGACAAACCAGCCGGTTACTTGATCAGCCAACCGCTGAATCGGAGCCTTTGATCCCTGCGCTTGCTGCACCAGCTTAACAATCTGGGCGAGAAACGTATCCTTGCCGATCCGCGTTGCTCGAAATTGAAAGCTACCAGTTTTGTTGATCGTGGCTCCAATGACGGCATCACCGGGCTGCTTCTTTACAGGCACACTTTCCCCAGTCACCATAGCTTCGTCGATCGTTGACTGACCGACCACAATCTCCCCATCGACGGGAATTTTTTCACCCGGACGAACGAGAATGATATCGCCTAAGATGACATCTGCGATCGGAATATCGACCTCGCGATCGTGGCGAATCACCCGTGCCGTTTTTGCCTGCAAGCCAATCAGCTTCCGAATTGCTTCGGAGGTCTGTCCACGGGCACGGTTTTCGAGCAATCGCCCTAGCAACAGCAGGGTAATGATGACTGATGCTGCTTCAAAGTACACATCGGGTCTGAGACCCTGAGCGATAAACCAGGTCGGGAAAAAGGTTGGAAACACCGAGTAGAGATAGGCGGTTCCTGTTCCGAGAGCAACGAGGGTATCCATCGTGGCTGTATGCCGCTTGAGGGCTTTCCAGGCATTGATGAAAAACGCGCGCCCAGCCCAAAACAGCACCAGTGCTGTGAGAACCAACTGCAGCCAGGAATTGTGCATCCAGACGGGGATTAACGAGATTTGCCACCCCACCATTGTGGGTAACGAACCCAAGACGAGCGTGGCGCTGACAAGACCACTCACCCACACTTTGCGCGTTAATTTTCGATTTTCCGCCTGCCGCTCTTGCCGTTCCGTATCCGCCTCTGGGGCCAGCACGTCTTCCTGCATCGGTTGGGCGGCATAGCCTGCTACATCCACCGCCGATTGAATCGAGGCAATATCGGTTTGACTCGGATCGTAGGTGACAGCCGCCTGTTCCGCACCAAAGTTTACATTGCATGCTTCAACGCCTGAGACAGCGCGGATTGCCGCTTCAATATTGCTGGCACAAGCCGCACAACTCATGCCGCGCAGTTTCAAGGTTGTCGTTTCCATGGCAACCCTCTACGCAACGGTATAGCCAGCATCGGTGATGGCTTTGGTGATCGATCCCGTTTCTGCCTGCGTTTCAACGACCACTTGCTTGGTTTTGGGGTCAGCTTGGACGATCGCTGCCGGATCAATCGCCTTAATAGCTTTAGTGATGGTGTCTCCGCAAGCCGAGCAAGCCATGTTGGGAACTGTAAATTCAAGTGCCATAATGCAAACCTCTCCACTAACATTGACTCTATCTTGGAGTCTCTAGCTCA
>JAJPKC010000696.1 GCA_021323955.1 Oscillatoriales cyanobacterium Centralia_MAG_596
ACCGGCAGCGTATCGGCCAGAGTACCATCGCAATCAAAAATCAGGGCTTTGTAAGGTGGTTTTGGCGCAATTTTAGAGACTTCCATACGCTCTGCGTGGAAACGTGTTTACAGCATTGGTCAAAGCGCTGAGGACATCACAAACGATAGCCACATCCAGCCTGAGTCGGCTTCGTGTCGCGTCCTGGTCGCATGATGAATGGCGACAACAGATGCTAAGCGATCGTAGCAAATTGTGACAATAGCTTCACGCTCGCGCACGCTATAGGGTTACAGTCTAAATTTCGTAGTGCCAGAGTTCATCTTCCTTCAGTACAATCCGCCGTAGAGGTAAACGGTAGATCAACCCCTGCTGCTCAAACTGGCTCAGGGTGCGGGTAATGGTGACGCGTGTGGTGCCAAGCATTTCGGCAATGTCCTGGTGTGTCAGGCGCAAATCAATCAGGTGCCCAGTCTCCACTTCGCGACCAAACTTTTTCGCCAGCCAGCTCAGCAGCTTAATCACCATCGCGTCAATTTTGCGATAGCTGCGGATCAGCGAAAATGCTTCGATCTGCTGAATGTGGTTGAGCAAGGCTTCGGTTTCCTGATGCAGACGCTGGACGGGCAGCAGCGTAACGTCCACTTTGGTGAGGCACTCGATCTGGTAAGGCTCTACTTTTGAGAGCGCTTTTCCAACAATATCACCTGGCCCCCACAGCCCTGTTGCCGCGATCGTGTCATCTTCCAACCAGGTAATTGTCCGCACGACGCCTGTTTCTATTTTCCAGAGACTATTTTGCCGTAGTGGCAACAATGCGCGGGGAGAAAACTGTTGCTGAACCACTTCTGGCGACTGGACAGAGTAGAGAGAGGTTATCGACATAGGACAAAAAGTACAATATTCCGATAGACTAATAGTAGTTTGAGCGAATGTCAACGCTGCGAAAGCTGTCTTCACATCCGGCTGATCGCCTGAGGCAACAGCAGCAGGGAGGGGTTCTGTGTCCGATCGCTCCCACGCTCTTTTTTCCAAAACGATTGGGACTGCTATATATTGTGCAAAGCCAGCGGGGAGAGTCGTGGATAGGCGCGAGCGCGAACATTTCACGGGTGAGCCGGGGATCGGCCGGAGTGGTGCAGGATCAGGCGCGATCGCTCAGCCAGCGTCCTTTACCTTAGAGAAAGACGGGGTCGATGAGGGCTGGAATGAAGTCAGTATGGGTTCCTGGTAAGGTTGCGTCGCTCCCGCCTGCACGCGTGCCAACGCCAGAACGCGAGTCAACCTTAAATCCGATGGATTACATTTAGCAACTGAGGATCAGATGATGCGGATTGCAAACAACGTGACAGAACTGGTTGGACGAACCCCGTTGGTGCGGTTGAATAAGATTCCGCAGGCAGAGGGAGCGCTGGCGCAAATTGTGGTGAAGCTGGAAGGGATGAATCCGGCGGCATCCGTTAAAGACCGCATTGGCGTCAGCATGGTGCAAGCGGCTGAGGAAGCAGGCTTGATTACGCCGGGGAAGACGATTCTGGTTGAACCCACGTCGGGCAACACGGGTATTGCGCTGGCGATGGTCGCTGCGGCCAAAGGCTATCGCCTGATTTTGACCATGCCCGATACCATGAGCTTAGAGCGGCGGGCCATGCTGCGGGGCTACGGGGCTCAACTTGAACTCACACCCGGTATCGAAGGGATGCGCGGGGCGATCGCGCGGGCTGAGCTGATTGCGGCACAGACGCCAAATGCCTATATTTTGCAGCAGTTTCGCAACCCGGCCAACCCAAAAATCCATCGGGAAACAACGGCAGAAGAAATTTGGGCGGACACAGATGGCGCGATCGACATCCTGGTCGCAGGTGTGGGTACAGGCGGCACCATTACGGGCATTGCGGATGTCATCAAATCGCGTAAACCCAGCTTCAGGGCAGTCGCGGTTGAACCCCAAAACAGCCCTGTCCTGACGGGTGGTAAACCGGGGTCACACAAAATTCAAGGTATTGGCGCTGGGTTTGTGCCCGCCATCTATCGCAGCGAACTGGTGGATGAGGTCATTCAAGTGGCCGATGAGAACGCGATCGCCTATGCGCGTCGCCTTGCCCAGGAAGAAGGCTTGCTCTCTGGCATCTCATCGGGAGCCGCCCTGTATGCCGCGATCCAGCTCGCCAAGCGTGAGGAGAACCGCGATCGGCTGATTGTCTTCATCCAGCCCAGCTTTGGTGAACGGTATCTCAGCACGCCGCTCTTCAAAGATCTGGAGCCTGTTGAATACGCGACCTTGAATTAGGTAGGGTGGGGGATGAAGCCAGACGAGAGGGATCCCGCCGAAGCCAACGCCCCAACCCCTCTTGAGCAAATTGTGGTTGACTCGATAGAAAATAGCGGCAACCCTCAAAACCGCGCTTAATCCTCCCTTCCGCATTTCCCCATCCCCTCCCATGCCACAATGAGTAGGTAGTGCTGAGGAGACGAGTCTGTGAGTGGCAGTCCGAATAACGTAGGTATTTCCATCATTCTCTACATCATTGGTGTCATGCTGGTGCTGACAGCCGTGCTGATCGTGCTGAAGGGAGTTGGCATACTCACGACGCTACCGAACTACGTCATCTGGGCACTGCTGCTGCTGTCAGTGGGCATGGGAATTTTGGGTGGACTTCGTAGCAGTCAGAGGCGGTAGGGATAGTGATGGGTCGATCGCTCAAACCAAGCATGGTTGCTTTTCTGGCGGTGCTGCTCATGACGGTACTGGTCTGGGTGCTCCGTGGCATTGGGCTACTTACCTTTATTCCGGGGTCGGTCATCTGGGTGCTGATCTTGCTCAGTATTTTGACCGCAGTTCTGGCGTCTGTGCGTTAGGCCGTAGCAACAGTGGAGAGCCAGTCTGTAAAGGTGCCAAATCACGATGGGGCAGCCGATCCGGTGTGCTGTGCGATCGCCCTTGGCAGCAATCTTGGCGATTCTTTGACGACGCTGGAGTCGTCTCTGCATGTCCTAGCGCAAGTTCCAGGCATTGAGCTGATGGCGCGATCGCGCTGGTATTTGACCAAAGCCGTAGGCCCACCCCAGCCCGACTACCTCAACGGGTGTGCGTTGCTGCACGTAACGCTCACACCACCAGCGCTGCTAGAAGTGTTGCTGCAGACAGAGATTAAGTTTGGGCGTGTGCGGCGCGAGCGTTGGGGCGCAAGGACGCTTGATTTGGATTTGTTGCTATTTGATGATTTAGTGTTGAATACGCCAACGCTGCAAATTCCCCATCCCCGTATGGCAGAACGTGCCTTTGTGCTGGTGCCGCTAGCCGAGATTGCACCCAATTGGATCGAGCCAATTTCGGGAAAAGCGATCGCAGAATTAGTACAATCGGTAGACTGTTCAGAAGTTTCGCCTATGCCGTTGGGTCATGAACCGCCGCAGCTGTTGAAGAAACGGTTGCTCTATCAAGGCCGCAAGTTCGCCTTCGAAGCCAGTCGCTATCGGCTGCCCAACCGCAACGAAGGTGAATGGGAATGCATCCGTCATCCTGGCGGGGCCCTGGCGGTGCCTGTCACCAATGACGGCAAGCTGGTGCTGGTGAAGCAGTATCGGTTTGCGGTGCAGGGCCGACTGCTGGAATTTCCAGCCGGCACCGTTGAACCAAACGAAACGCCAGAAGAGACGATTCGCCGAGAAATTGAGGAAGAAACGGGCTACCGGGCGCAGCAGTGGCAAAAGTTGGGCGAGTTTTTCGTGGCTCCTGGCTACTCCGATGAGATCATCTATGCCTATCTGGCGCAGGACTTGGAGCTGCTCGAGCACCCACCTGACCAGGACATCGATGAAGACATTGAACCAGTTTTGATGACCGTGGAAGCAGTCGAAAAGGCTATTCTGCTTGGCGATATCGCTGATGCTAAGACGATTTCCAGCTTTGTAATGGCGCGTCCCTTTTTGAAATAGTTGTTAGCGTTGAGTGAATGGTTGTGAAGCACCCATCGCCCTTCCCAGCAACCGCTCATTAACCAGCCACATTGCAAGCCGCTACCTATGTCTGACTTAATTTTGTTTTGGCATCGCCGCGATCTGAGGATTGCGGACAATGTTGGGTTGGCTGCAGCCCGCGATCGCACGCCTACTGTCGTGGGTGTATTCTGCCTTGACCCCAATATTTTGCAGCGCGATGATGTGGCCCCTGCCAGAGTGACCTACATGATGGGTTGTTTGCAGGCGCTGGAGACGCGTTACGCCCAGGCAGGCAGCCAGCTACTTGTGCTGAAGACCGATCCACGCCAGGGGATTGCGGCGCTGGCGACGGCCCTCCATGCCAGCGCCGTTTTCTGGAACTGGGATGTGGAGCCGTATGCGCAGGAGCGCGATCGCGCGGTTCAAGCAGCGCTACAGCAGGCAGGCATCTCGTTTGAGAATTTTTGGGATCAGTTGCTTCATGCACCAACCGACATTCGCACGGGTGCTGGCGAGCCGTACACCGTCTACACTCCCTTTTGGCGCAACTGGAGCAGTAAACCCAAGGCTGAGCCGGCCAAAACGCTCGCACAGGCAACGGGACTGACGGAAGCGCAACAGACGGCGGCGCAAAAAGCGGGCGTGATTGCCTTGCCCACAGCGAAAGATTTGGGATTCGTCTGGAGTAATGCACTCCTGCTGGAACCCGGAGAAGCCGCGGCCCAGGAGCGATTGACGGCATTTTGCGATCGCGCCATCGCGGACTATCAAGAACAGCGCAACTTTCCGTTTAACCTGGAAGGCACCTCCCATCTCAGTGCTGCGCTCAAATTTGGCGCGATCGGCATCCGTACCGTTTGGGCCAGGACTGCTGACGTGATGGAACAGGCTCGCAGTGATGAAGCTCAAGATAGTGTTCGCGTGTGGCGACAGGAACTGGCGTGGCGCGAGTTCTACCAGCATGTCATGTATCTTTTCCCGCAGTTGGCTGACGGTGCGTACCGCAAGCCCTTCCAAAATTTCCCCTGGGACAACAATCCCGAACACTTTCAGGCCTGGTGTGAGGGCAAAACAGGCTACCCGATCGTGGATGCCGCGATGCGCCAACTCAATGAACTGGGCTGGATGCACAATCGCTGCCGCATGATTGTGGCGAGCTTCCTCACAAAAGACCTGATGATTGACTGGCGCTGGGGCGAAAAGTACTTTATGCAACGGCTGTACGACGGTGACTTATCAGCCAATAATGGCGGCTGGCAGTGGAGCGCATCCAGCGGTATGGACCCCAAACCCCTCCGCATTTTCAACCCGGCCAGCCAGACCCAGAAATTTGACCCCGAAGCCGAGTACATTCGCGAATGGCTGCCAGAACTGCGTTCAATTGATACGGAAGCGCTGGTGACGGGCAAAATCCTGCCGCTAGAGCGCGATCGCTGCGGCTATCCGGCTCCCATCGTGGATCACGCCCAGCAACAGCGTCGTTTCAAAGCCGTCTATCAGCAGCAAAAAGGGAATGGCTGACTTCCAGTTGGGGCAGGCAACGGCAGGAGCACCTGATGATTGGAAGGCCAGCAATCGCCCTCTTACCAGCCGCCAACCGCGATCGTGGGGCAGAGATAAGTCACAACGCGAGCAGCCGGTCGAAGCCGACTGCCTACCGCCCACCAGCGGTCGCTTCAGCGTTTGACGAAAATGATCATCAGCGTGAGCCTCTACGACGCAGTCGATCGATGGTGACAGCCACAATAATGACCAGTCCCTTGACCACCAGCTGCCAGAAGTAGGACATGTTGAGCAGTGTCAGACCGTTATTGAGAACGGCGATGATCAGCGCACCGAGGAGGGTTCCCGGCATGGTGCCAATCCCGCCGGTAAAGCTGGTGCCGCCCAAAATGACCGCCGCGATCGCGTCCAGTTCGTATCCATTCCCCAGCATCCCCGTCGCGCTGTAGAGACGACTGGAACTCATGATGCCAGCCAGTCCCGCTAAAAGACCGCTGACGCCATAGACAAACAGCAGCACGCGATCGACCTTAATGCCCGTCAATCGTGCGGCCCGTTGGTTACCGCCAACCGCATAGATCTGTACCCCCAGCACTGTACGGCGCAGCACAAACCAACTCGCCGCGATCGCCAACAGTGCAATCACCACCAGCCAGGGCAGTGGCCCCAGATACTCATTGCCAATCCACGCGTAACCCAGGTCGCGGTTGATTACGGTAGTACCGTTTGCAACCAGGTAGGCCGCCCCCCGCCATGCCGTCAATGCACCCAGCGTGACGATAAACGGCGGTAGATCCAGAAAGGCGATCAGCGCACCGTTGGCCAGCCCCATGAGTAAGCCAGCCAGCAGACCCACGGGAATGGCCGCCCAGCTGAGTGCAGGCAGCAGGGACACCAGCACGGTAATCACCGCCGACACACCCAGGATGGAACCCACAGACAGGTCAATCCCACCCGTCAGAATGACAAACGTCATGCCCGTCGCCAGGACAATGTTGATCGAGGCCTGGCGGGCGATATTGACCAGGTTTCCCGGCGTGAGAAAGCTGGGTGACAGAAACGTGAACAAAATACAAATGAGCAGCAAAATCGGCAGAATACCCGCCACTTGCAGCCAGTTTTTGGTGCTGTTCCGCGATCGCGCTCTGGGGCGATCGCCCGTATTTCGTCCCAACGGTGTGAGTTCAGTTTGACTCATGATCTGTTTACCTCCGATGCGCCTGTCGCATACGCCATAATGTTTTCCTGTGTAATTGCCGTCCCAGTGGTGCCGCCCAATTCACCAACCAGTTCCCCCTCGCGCATCACGAGCACGCGATCGCTCAGCCCCACAATTTCTGGTAGCTCACTGGAAACCATGAGAATGGCCACGCCCTGAGTCGCAAGGTCACTGATGATGCGATAAATTTCACTCTTCGCCCCGATATCCACCCCACGGGTAGGTTCGTCGAGCAGGAGCACTCTCGGTTTGATTGCCAACCAGCGTGCCAGCAGCAGCTTTTGCTGATTGCCGCCCGACAGATCCATAGCGCGGATCTCTAAGTTGGCCAGTCGGATGTTGAAGTCGCGCACTGCATCCGTAGCAATCTTGCCGATCGTGCCAAAGTTGATCACGCCGGCTTTGGCGTCCTGCCGGAGCGAATTGAGCGCAATATTTTTGCCAGCACTCATTTCCAAAAACAAGCCCTGGTCTTTGCGGTCTTCGGGGACGTAGCCAATACCGGCGGCAATGGCGTCTCCGGGTGATTTAATGTCCAGCGTCTTGCCATTGAGAATGACTTCCCCACTCGTTTTGGGGTCAGCGCCAAAGATCAGCCGCGATAGCTCTGTGCGTCCTGCACCCACCAGCCCCGATAGGCCGACAATCTCACCGGCGCAGAGCGTCAGACTGGTGGGCTGCACTTTGCGCCCATCGCTGATATTTCTGACCACCAGGACCGGTTCACCGACGCTCATCTGCCGATGGTGCTCATAAAAGTCTCCAACCGATCGTCCAACCATCATCTGCACCAGACGATCAGCCGCAATCTCGTCACGGGTCAGACTGCCAATGTATTCACCATCCCGCAGGACGCTGATCCGATCGGCCAGGGCATACACCTCTTCCATCCGGTGACTGATATAGATGATGGCAATCCCATCACGGCGGAGCTTGCGAATGACCTCAAACAGGCGCTCTGTCTCGCGGTCAGACAGTGCGGCCGTAGGCTCATCCATGACCAGAATGCGGCTCTTGTCCTTGAGTGCGCGGGCAATTTCAAGCTGCTGCTGCTCGGCGATCGACAGGTTAGACACCACATCATTCGGGGCAAAATCGGCACCCAGACTGGCTAACACGGCTGCTGCCTGCTCTTCCATCTGAGCGCGATCGAGCAACTGCCCCCGCCGCAGTTCGCTACCCATGAAGATGTTTTCGGTGACCGTCAGGTTGGGCGCGACGTTTAGCTCCTGATAAATCAACGTGATACCAGCACGCCTTGCCCGACCTGGATCCGCAATGTCTACCGGTTCCCCATTGATGCGGATCTCACCCTCATCAGCGATGTAGGCCCCAGCCAGAATTTTCATCAGGGTGCTTTTGCCTGCGCCGTTTTCGCCCATGAGCGCGTGGACTTCACCCGGATACACCGTGAGATTGACGTTTTGCAAGGCCGGTACGCCGCTAAACCGTTTGGTAATCCCGCGCATTTCGAGAACCGGGGTTGCGATCGACGCGTCCGGGGCAGAGGATTCTAAATCTGTGGTCATAAGCAACTCCTGAAAAAGCTATTCTCCTGTCCAGCCTTTGTACTGGCTCACGTTGTCGCGGGTAATCAGTTTCACGGGAATTAAAATGTTAGGGTCAGGCGGTCGTTTGCCATGCAAAATGTCATTACCAACCTGCACAGCTTTCTGCGTCATCCCCAACGGATCTTGAGCGGCAGTGGCAACAAATAAACTTTTGGGGTCTTCGATCGCCTGCTTTGCTTCTGGTGCACCGTCCACGCTGACGATAAAAAATTCGCTCCGCTTCGCCTGTTTTGCCGCCAGTTCAGCACCAATACCGCTGGGGTCATTGATCGAAAAAACCGCGTCAATTTTTGGAAATGATGTGAGCAAATCGGTCATCACGCGCAGACCACCATCGCGGCTGCCTTCGGCATTCTGGTCTTTCGAGAGCAGCTTAATGCCTGGATTTTTCGCAAAGATACCTTCGCAGCCATTGACCCGATCGATCACGGAATTGACAGGTGGGCCATTGACGATCACGACATTACCTTTACCTTTAAGGCGATCGACAATGTACTGGCAGCTCAACTGTCCGGCCTGCACATTATTGGAGGTAATGGTCGCGTCTACACCACCTTCGGCACCGGTGTCCACCGCAATGACGATCGCGCCTGCTTGCTTGGCTTTGGCAACAGCCGGCGCGATGCCCTTACTGTCTGCCGCATTCAAAATAATGACATTGGTGTTCGAGGCCACGAAGTTTTCGATCTGGTTAAACTGTTGATTTAAGTCATAGCCGCTCGAAACCACCGTTGCCCTGACGCGATCGCCACCAATCTTTTTCGCTTCGGCCTCGGCACCCCGACCCATAAGTACAAAAAAGGGATTGCTGAGGTCACCCACGGTGACGGCAATCGACTTTAGCTCACCGCGTTGCGTATCTTGACTGGAATTACGACTCGTCTGAGCATTGGGCGTACAGGCCACGAACACACTGCCAGCAAGACCAACCATGCCAGCCGCAATGCTACCGCGACGGAGCATAGGGCGAATTGCTGCTTTTTTCACGTTTGTTTCCACCAACTCTTTAAAAGAGAGCCAGCAGAATCAAGACCCACAAATGGCTCAAAGCCTACGCTTCATTGCATCATTTGGATGACCATCCAACGATGCAACGCTGACTGCAATGTTATGCAAACAACAGCACTCGCTGCCAGTAGAATCGATGACTGCTCATTAAAGTAATGCCCGACTCACGCAAGCCGTAAGCTAGCGCTAAATCAAGAAATTTATTAACCTTTATTCAATCACCTTATCCAATCGTCTTCAGACTTATCCAATTATCTTCAGAGGTGTATAAGGTGAATATAGCGATCATTAAAGCTACTGAAAGACGTTATTCTGATGTGTTTTTAAAGTTTGCAGGTTTGATTCAATTTAACTCTCTAGATTTATATCCTACCGTGATACTTTGCAAAATTGAATTGTCATATCGCAACCTATTCCCAAAGATAGAGTTCCAATATTACGAAGCCGCAATCTTTGATGATAAGGAGATTCTGCCTTTTTATCAGCATTTAAGCCTGACGGAATTTAATAAAAAGTAACGCGTCTTCTCCCACTCAAGCTATTTTTTAAAAGTCGCGATCAATTGCTATGGATCAATCACACGTTATTGTTTTTGGCAGCATCAACATGGATCTGGTGGCCCGTGTTCCCAGGCTGCCAGTGCCCAGTGAAACACTTTTGGGCTACAGCTTTACTACTGTTCCGGGTGGTAAAGGGGCCAACCAGGCCGTCGCGATCGCCCGGTTGGGTGTGCCAACGGTCATGGTGGGACGGGTTGGGGGCGATCGCTTTGGGCAGGAATTGCTGTCAGGTCTGCAAACCGCAGGAGTGGACACAGAGGATGTTCTGGTCGATCGCGCACAGTCCTCAGGCGTCGCGATGATTGCGGTGGATGACCGCAGTGAAAACCACATCATTGTGATCCCAGGTGCCAATGGCCAGATGGAACCCACCGATGTCGATCGCCTGTCTCGCCGTTTACCAGGGGCCGCGGCCCTGCTGCTGCAGTTGGAGATCCCCTTACCCACCATTCTGCTGGCCGCTCAAGCGGCGCATGCGGTCGGTGTCCGCGTGATTCTAGACCCCGCCCCAGCGCGATCGGATTTGCCTGCGGCGCTTTACTCCCTGGTGAGTATCATCACGCCCAACGCGATCGAGGCATCCCAGTTGGTGGGCTTCCCGGTCACCAACCGTGAGACAGCGGCTCAGGCGGCCACGGTCTTGCAGCAACGCGGGGTAGAGACGGTCATTATCAAGCTGGGAGCGGTCGGTGTTTTCGGCGCAACGCCCGATGAGTCCTTCTTTGTACCCGCGTTCCAGGTGGATGCGGTGGATACCGTGGCGGCGGGGGATGCCTTTAATGGTGGACTGACGGCAGCGCTGGCAGCCGGATTGTCGCTGCGCGAGGCAGTGATATGGGGGGCCGCTACGGGTGCACTGTCGGCGACGAAACCGGGTGCACAGTCGTCCCTGCCCGATCGCGCTACGGTGGTCAATTTTCTCAGTCAGCGCCAGTCATGACTTGTGAACGATCACGGGTCGATCGTGGCACACTATACAATCCAGAGGATTAACGTCTATAAGTCCAAACTATAACCAGTCCGTTTATGCGTTCTCCAGTTGTCTCAGCCGCGTGGCTTTATGATCATCTTGACGACCTGTCCATGGCGATCGTCGATTGTCGCTTTGCACTTGATCAGCCTGATTTGGGACGGGAGCAGTACGGCGCGGGGCATATTCCAGGGGCCTATTACCTGGATCTGAACCGGGATCTGTCAGGGCCAGTCGGCCCACATGGGGGACGGCATCCCCTGCCCGAGGTCGCGTTGTTTGCCAAAACGCTCTCGGCGATGGGGGTGCATTCCAACTCGCCTCAAGGCCCAACGCTTGTGGTTGCCTACGATGATTCGGGGCTATCGTTTGCGGCTCGCCTGTGGTGGTTGCTGCGCTATCTGGGCCACGATCGCGTTGTGGTGCTGGACGGCGGCTTTTCGGGCTGGACGGCAGCGGGCTATCCCTTAAGCCAGGAAATTCCAGGGCCTCAAGCGGGGACGTTTGTGCCGCACGTACAGGCAGATCGCGTGGTCGATGTTGAGTACGTCAAAGCACACAAAGATCTGCCCGGAGTAGCATTGATCGATTCGCGGGCGGGCGATCGCTATCGGGGAGAATACGAGCCAATTGACCCCATTGCCGGACACATTCCCGGAGCCATCAATTATCCCTGGCAGACGGTGATTGGTGCGGATGGCCATCTGCGCTCGATCGCCGAGCAGCAGCAGCACTGGTCTGAACTACAATCGGCACAAGAACTGCTGGTGTACTGTGGTTCTGGCGTGACAGCGTGCGTGAATCTGCTGTCGCTCGAACTGGCCGGGATCCCAACGGGTAAGCTCTATGCGGGCAGTTGGAGCGACTGGTGTTCGTACCAACGGCCCGCCGATGCGTAGCGCCGCCCCCATCCGGTTACCGCTGCGTCCCCTAGCCGTCCTTTTACTCTTTTCCTTGCCCCTCTGGCCCCAG
>JAJPKC010000588.1 GCA_021323955.1 Oscillatoriales cyanobacterium Centralia_MAG_596
ATTGGCTGGGTATGGACTGACATAGGTTAGATGCCCCTGACGGACAGGAATAAAATCTAGAATATGTCATCTTTTGTAGTGCGTGTAGCACATTTGCCAACAGCATCAGTTGCTACTCAAACCCCAGTATCGAGAGTGATCGCCCTATGGTGAGCTTTCTGTCGCTGAAGTAGAGGCGAATTTGATTGCCAGCTTGGTGACACATTCGTTTCTAACGCTAGCCCCAAAGGGATCTGTCTACATCATTACAATCATTGGACTTGTCGTGATGAGTCTCTACAGCACGGGTCGCTCCAGCAAGTCCAAAATCCAGTTTATCCGCCGATCGAGTCTCTGGCTTTTTCTGGGATTAATAGGCGGTTACATGGCGCTGAGCCTTGTTTGCTTCTGGCAGGGACTCATGCTGCCACTCTCAATTCCACTTATCGGTTGGCTGAGTACCGGGACTGGCATCGCCACTTATGCAGTTTTCCGGCAATCTGCCCAACAGCAACAAAAATTGGCAGAGCGTCAGGCAGTCCTCTTCCAGGCACGTAAACTCCTCCATCGCGTTGCCACCGATATCCATGATGGTCCGCTGCAAGAACTCAAATTGGTGATGGATAGGATTGAACTGCTAGACATCAACCAGCCATCCCCACTGACGAATCAGCTCCTGAATCGCCTGGAAGCGATCGGGCTGGCGCTACGCCATCAACTCACAAACACCCGTGCCCTGGCCGAAAAGCTGGAAATCACCCCAGAGCTAGAATTTGGCTTAGCGCAGGGTATCCACCAGTATCTCCAACAACTGATCAGCACAGGAGAACTTAATCTAGTTGTCAAGGAACACCTGCAACCGCTGCAAGAACCAAAATCTGATAGTGCCTGGATCGATGCCAGAGAAGATATTTTCCGCTTTTTTCGAGAAGCGATCGCCAATGTGATTCGCCATGCCCAACCGCCTCATGGCACTGCCACTCAAGTTTCCATTCACCTGACTCAGGAGGGTGTCTGGTGTAGCCTGGTCGTCAACAATGACGGCACGCCCACTGAACCGACCGACCCCGGTAACATTGAGTTAGACAGTACCATCCGTGAACGCAAGGATAGCGGGTATGGTACAAAGTTGATGGCAACGATCGCGGCTCAGCTACCAAACGGAGACTGGCAGCGAGTGTCCTTAAACTCCGGTGGGATGCAGGTGACACTCAAATGGACGATGGGTACAGCCTGATGTGGCAATGGAGTTAAAGACGAATGGAGTTAAAGGCAAATGCATTACATCCCAATTAATTTGCGCTTCATGGCTACCATACAGACCGCAACGCGAGTGTTCGTCTCTTGTCCATCAAGTTGGTCTACGTTCAATTTCACCTTCAAGCTCTGGACATAGTTCTGAGCTGTTTTGAGTGAGATATGCATGTGTTCCGCGATCGCCTGATCGGTGAGTGCATGGTTGCATAACAAATCTAGAACCGTCATATCCTTATCCGTTAACGGCATCTCATTCATAAGATTACGGGGAATACGGCACTGTCCATCCAAGGCACTTCGACCGCCTTCTAGAAAGGCATTCCGTCGTTCCATCTTGTTAACGACAGCAAAGCCCCCTTGATGCTCAAAAATCTGCTTGAGCACCTGCCTTAAATAACTGGGTTCGCTGGTGTAGACGAGAACATTGACTGCCGGATACTGGTCAAAAATCTGCTTGAGCAGCGCTAAACCCGGCTTGGCTGACTCCTCTCCAGTTAAAGTGCCGAATTGTAAATCCACTACAACTAGATCTGGTTGCTCCAGCTTGAGTTGCTCCAGCCCTTTTTCAGGCGTATCAACATTAATACAGTGACACTGAGGCTCTATCATTTTCAGAAACTCGCAATTATTCTGGCTCACTTCTGGATGATCTTCGATGATCAAAAAGCGTCGTGTTTGTTCATTCATACTGTTTTGTTGTATATCAGCCAGGTTATATCCCTAAGCAACAAAAGTTAGATTCAATTAATTCGATCATGGTGCTCAATGCTCCAGCGCGTTCGGCATAAATGGCAGTGTAATCTGGTGTATCTACCTTCTCTGATCTCAGCATAAAGGCAACTTCATGGGGTAATTTCTGGGTTTCCAACCGCAATTGCAGACCGCATTCCAAGATGGGGTTCTTTTACGCAAAGGTACGTAAAGCGACATAGCGTAAGGTCCAACATTCAGTCCTGCTTCCGCAGTTCCCGAATTCACTCGGGCGGGAGATAGCGATAGAAAGCGGTCCTCCCGACTCTGAGGTGATCGATGGACATCTCCGACAAACGGGTAGTTCACCGTGTCCTTGAGCATCGCCTCGGCGACACGGATTTTCTCCTTGCCCAATGCCGGTGGACGTTTACCCTTTCGTCCCCGCTGTCGGGCCGCCGCAAGACCAGCCTAGCGTTGAGACCCTCGCATAACCAACGAGCATGTCCATTCGTTAAAGCATCTTGGACGATAATCTCAGAACACCGATTTCCGGACACAGTTAAGGAACACTTTTTGCGGGGTTTTCCGCTGCTCGCCCCGCCTCTGTCATGTCGTTCTGCATTCCATCGTTTTAGCGCCGGAGACAAAGAGGAGCAGGCGATTGCTGAGACCGGCAACCGCCTCATCAAAAATGCCATTGTTTGCTGGCATTACCTGCTGCTTGAGCATCGCCTCAGCCAGGCTGCCACCGACAAACTCAGAGCCGCGAGCCGGGCTGCTGTCGCCAACTACTCCGTCATCTCATGAGAGCATATCAACCGGCTCGGCGAGTACGACTTCTCCGATGAAACGCTCCAGGATTCGGTCGGCATCCCACCCCCAAAAAACAGCCTGAAAGCGCCAGCGCAGAAAGGGGAAAGGAAATCCGTGTAAA
>JAJPKC010000616.1 GCA_021323955.1 Oscillatoriales cyanobacterium Centralia_MAG_596
TCTGACTGTTGAGCAACATTTGTTTTTCGGCTTTCGGATCAGGATAGTCAACGATCAGCTTGAACAGAAAGCGATCGAGCTGAGCCTCGGGCAGGGGATAGGTGCCCTCAAACTCCAGCGAATTTTGTGTCGCGATCACCCAAAACAGATCCGGCAACGGCAAACTCTGTCCATCCAGCGTGACCTGCTGCTCTTCCATCGCTTCCAGCAGGGCGGCCTGAGTTTTAGGCGGCGTGCGGTTCACTTCATCGGCCAGCAACACCCGGGTAAAAATCGGGCCTTTCTTAAGCGTGAAGCTCCGGGAGTTGAGATCAAAGATATTGGTGCCCAGAATGTCGGAGGGCAAAATGTCTGGCGTGAGCTGGATCCGGCGAAAGTCTGCCTGTACCAACTGCGCCAGCACCTTTACCAGCAGTGTTTTGCCCGTTCCCGGCACTCCTTCCAAAATGACGTGCCCACCGGCCAGGAGCGCAACCATCGATTGCTGCACCAGGGCCGTTTGGCCAACGATGATCTGGCTGAGAGCGTGGGAGAGGCGATCGAACGCGGCGTTGAGTTCAGACATGGAGCAGGGAGAGGGGGAGGAAGGGGCGGTAGAAGGTTAGAAATCAGGCGGAAGAATTAACGCAATACTGGTCGGATGCCTGGTTTATTGATGGCACTGCCGCTAACTATGGTTTTGCCGCTAGCTGCCGGCGTATGGCCTGGATTGAATTTACCCACCTTAGCAGTTCTGATTCAGTGATCCGGTGGGCGCGGTTGGCTGGGTTAAAAATGGTTTCGAGCACGGTGGTAGGCTGTCCCGTTTGTTGTGCCCAGGCATCGAGCAGGGTTGGCAGCGGGAGCGGTTTCGTCCCCAGCCCCAGCGCTTTCTGGACTTCGATCTGTTCAGCTTTGCCGATCGTGTCCATCACAAACTCACTGCTTTCGGCTTTATGCAACACGGCGGCCATCGCTTGAATGTAGGCTTCGCTATTATCAACGGATAGCGTGGGAAGGGCGATCGCTGGCCCCAATCGTCGATTTTGTCCCCAGACCAGTACCAACAACAGCACCAACGCCTGAATGGCGACCAGCAGCAGCGGCGTCTTTGCCAGGTATCCCAACAAATTGCCCCTGGTCTCTTGCGCAATCACATCGGCGTCTTTGTAGCCGTGGGAGTACTCATCCACCCAGATGGGGTATCCCGGTTCGGTGACGAGCGTGGTCAGAAACTCAAAGTTACCTGCAAAGTCCTGATACGCGTTGGCAGCCAGATTCGGCGTAACGGCAAACACCACTCGCCCTCGGCCCAGCGTTTGCTGCCAGACAATGGCCCCAAAGTCATCACGCAGGCGTGGCTGATTGGGTTCTGTACTGGCGGTTTTGCGACGGCTGGTTTGAATATGCACGTCCCCCGCCGCACTGGCGATCGTGCTGGTAAACGGTGCTGTTGTCACTGAGGCCGACACGCCCAACAGCACCAGGATATTACCCGCTTCGACCCATTCCCGATTGAGAATTGAAAGTGGCTCGGTGCCGTTACTGATCTGGAGCAGGGTGATTGGTGACGCGGGCCGGGAAGACGCCGTGAGGGGAGACGCGGGGAACGCAGTCGGTGACGCGGAGGGAAGCGTGGTTGAAATTGTGTCCCACGCCTTTTCTCCAGAATTAAGCGTTTCAATTTCGGGCGTTTTTTGCCGATCCTCATGCCGAAAGAGGACGGTCAACGGTTTCTGCCACCGATGAACCGTCACGCCTTTAGACGCCATCAAGGCATACCATGCGCCATAGCCATCCGGCGATCGCCCATAGGTCGAACCGCTCCGCGATTGCTGACGGCCAGGAGCCGCAAACAGACTGATCACAATCACAGTGGCCAGCGCGATCGAGAGGATCCAGATTTGCCGCTTGGAGAGAGACATGGGCGGGGTCAACAGCGCGAGAATAGAAGCTAAACGTGGTCAAACAGCCGTCTAAGGGTGGAACCGAACGCAAGACAATGGACGCAAAATGTCACCTCACTCAATGTCCTGATACGCCTGCTGGCAACGATCGAACTCAGCGGCAGAAACCTCCGCCTCTGTAAAACAGATCTGTTCATGGGTGCGGATCAAGACTTGATAGGGCGTGGGGCGCGGCAAGGTCTGCACAATCTGCAAATATTCGCCATCGGTGCGGCTTGGTTCGTAGGGAATGGGATCGGAGTCGTTGAGGCGTTGGAGTGCAGCCATATAAAGTGCACGACAGGCTTCGCGGTAGTCTCCTCGTTGGGCAAAGGTGCGCGATCGCTGTAGCCAGGTCGCCACCGTCACTGGTCGTTCTATTTGCGATTGATTGTCCGATGGCCTCGATTGAGTCCGTATAGCCGCATCGAAATAGGGCCGCAGCAGTGTGTAAAGTTGCCAGCTTAACCAAACGATCAGAGCGCCAGCAATGAGCCAAAATAGCAGTCGTAGTAGCCATTCCGGCAAGGCCCAATTGGGTCGATGCGCACGATCGCCCGCGGCAAACAGTCGCTCTAGCCATTCGCCAAGGCGCTGCTGCACCAACCGCAACTGCCATTCCACACTACTTTTCTGAAACGAGCCTGTCACAGCGATCGATCTCCACTAGATATTGGCTGCATCCCGAACATTTAGCCATCAGTTGTCTGCTTGCAGTCTTAACTCAGCGCTCAAAAATTTTCTCTACGGCTGTCCGCGCTAGTTTCCGGCTCGACCTGATCAATTTCTCCAATCAACTTCTTCGATCTCTGGCATGGGCACCAGGATGACACGGACACGCTGACCGTCTTCTAACACCGTAAGCTGCACATCATCAATTTGCAGTGTATCCCCTGCTTCGGGGGGACGCTGCAATTCTTCTAAAAACAACCCTGCCA
>JAJPKC010000566.1 GCA_021323955.1 Oscillatoriales cyanobacterium Centralia_MAG_596
AAGAAACCCCAAACCAAATCCAGATTAATCCCGGCAGTTCAGCCCCCACAGTCCCCACCGAGATTACTCCCCCCACTCCAGGGACAACGCCCACGACCACGCCATCAACGTCCCCAGCAGAGGCCACGCCGACCCCTTCAAATTCTGATTCAACACCCGTTCCAGGCACAACACCAACGCCAACAGAGCCAACGCAAACAACGCAACCAGAACCGCCCGTCCTGGTTGGAGAGGTGGTTGTCCAGGGGGTAGAAGGAGAAATTCAACAAGAAGTCTATCGCGTTATTCGTACCCAGCCTGGACGGACGACTACGCGCAGCCAATTGCAGGAAGATATTAACGCGATTTTTGCGACTGGCTATTTCTCTAACGTTCGGGCTGTACCAACAGACACGCCTCTGGGTGTGCGGGTGACGTTTGAAGTTCAGCTCAACCCGGTTCTGCAAAAAGTGCAGCTTGATGGCACTACCGTGCTGCCAGAACCAGTGATTGCCGATGCCTTTAACGACCAGTATGGCAAGGTATTAAACCTGGTTCAGCTACAGGAAGGCATCAAAAAAGTCAACAAGTGGTATCAAGATAACGGCTATGTCCTGGCTCAGGTCGTGGATGCCCCGCAGGTTTCACCGGATGGCGTCGTGACGCTTCAGGTCGCTGAAGGGGTGGTTGAAAGCATTCAGGTGCATTTCATCAACAAGAACGGTGAGGACAAGGACGCTAAAGGCAATCCGATTCGGGGACGGACGCGCGATTTTATTGTGACGCGCGAGTTCGAACTAAAGCCGGGTCAGGTGTTTAATCGTGCCAAAGTGGAGCGCGATTTGCAGCGGGTCTATGGCCTGGGCATTTTTGACGATGTGAAATTGTCGCTGTCACCTGGACAAGACCCACGAAAAGTGGTGGTGGTGGCAAATGTCGCTGAGAAGAATTCGGGATCGATCGCCCTTGGTGCGGGGATTAGCTCCGCCAGTGGCTTGTTTGGTACAGTCAGCTATCAGCAGCAAAACCTGGGTGGCAATGACCAGAAGTTGGGTGCCGAAATTCAAAAAGGGCAACGGGAATTTCTGTTTGACTTAAGCTTTACAGACCCGTGGATTGGGGGTGACCCGTATCGCACCTCCTATACGGTCAATCTGTTCCGACGGCAAACAATCTCGCTGATTTTTGATGGTGGTAAGCCTTCAGTGAACCTGCCAAATGGGGACAGCCCCAGGGTTGTGCGGACGGGGGGTGGCATTAGCTTCTCGCGTCCATTGAACGGCAATCCTTATATTCGGCCTGAGTGGGCAGCGTCGTTGGGGCTTCAGTATCAGCGCGTCAGAATTGACGACTCTAACGGTAATCTCCGTCCCAAAGATGAGTTGGGTAACAATCTGAGCTTTAGCGGCACGGGCAAAGACGATCTGTTTACCGCCCAGTTTGGCATTGTGCGCGATCGACGCAACGACCAGCTGCGTCCCACAGCAGGCTCACTTCTGCGTCTGGGGACAGAGCAATCAATTCCGGTCGGTATTGGTAACATTCTCTTCAACCGTCTCCGGGCCAGCTACAGCTTCTACGTACCGACTCGCATTCTACGCTTTACGAAGGGATGCCAGGATCCAAAATCGAGGCCATCTGACTGTCCCCAGGCGTTCGCCTTTAATATTCAAGGCGGAACGGTGCTGGGTGACTTACCACCCTACGAAGCGTTTGCACTGGGTGGCAGTAACTCAGTACGGGGGTATGATGAAGGCGACTTAGGTAGCGCGAAGTCGTTTTTACAAGCAACGGCTGAGTACCGTTTCCCAGTCTTTTCAGTCATCTCTGGTGCTTTGTTTATCGATGCTGCGACTGATTTTGGCACTGACAGTGATGTACCGGGCAATCCGGCAGGGATCCGGGGCAAACCCGGTCAGGGCTATGGATATGGGGTTGGTCTGCGGATTCAATCACCCCTTGGCCCAATCCGGGTTGACTTTGGCATTAATGATAGTGGCAACACTCAGTTTCACTTTGGCATCGGAGAGCGATTCTGATGACAGTAGATGTTAAACCGCAGACGGCAGATGACAGAGAGGCTGCTGTCAATCGGCAGCAGACGCTGAGGGCTGGGGTTACGCGATCGGGAGTCGGGTTGCATACGGGGGTTGCTGTAAGTGTTCAAATCCGGCCTGCGCCTGCTGGACGAGGGCGATACTTTGTCCGGGTTGATCAACCTGGGCGACCGGACGTTCCAGCACGGATCGAATCGGTTCGCCAAACCATGCTTTCGACTGAACTGGCGCAGGGCGACGCTCACGTTCGGACGGTCGAGCATCTGCTGGCAGCGCTGGTTGGTATGGGGGTAGATAATGCCTGCATCGAGGTTGATGGCCCGGAAATGCCGCTTCTGGATGGATCGGCAAAAGAGTGGGTTGAGGCGATCGCCCAGGTTGGGGTCGTTGCCCAGTCGGAAGCGCGGCCTGTGCGGTCAATTCAGACCCCAATCTGGCTGCAGGAGGGTGATGCCTTTGTGGCGGCGCTGCCGGCCAGTGAACTGCGGTTTACCTATGGCATTGACTTTGACTTGCCTGCGATCGGCAATCAGTGGCATAGCTGGGCACCCACCTCTGTAGCCGATGGCTCTTCGACGTTTGCCACCGCGATCGCGCCTGCGCGTACCTTTGGGTTGGCGCATCAAATTGAATTGCTTCGAGATCAAGGATTGATTAAAGGGGGTACTCTGGATAATGCCCTTGTCTGTGGAGCCAACGGTTGGTTAAACCCACCGCTGCGATTTCTAAATGAGCCAGTCCGGCATAAACTTCTAGACTTAGTGGGAGACTTAAGTTTGTTGGGTCATATCCCTGTTGCCCACTTTCTTGCCTATAAAGCGAGCCATTCCTTACACACTCAGCTTGCGCGCTCGATTGCTGCCCTCAGTGATTAGCGGCTGGCGACCGCCACTGAGTTGTTAGCGGCCAATTGCTTAGACGCCAATCGTCCTCAGTTAACCACTGCTTCAGCTCTACCGCACCTCTATCGAAGCTCTAAACCCATGTCCATCTTCACTGATGTTAATACTCCCGGGGCCGTTCCCAGTCATACAGACCCTCATGCTCAGGCTGAGAGCGATCGCGTCGCGGCTGAGCATCCTCACGCCAATGCAGACGTGAATATTCCAGTTGAGGAAATTCAGAAGCTTTTGCCGCACCGGTATCCCTTTTCGCTGGTCGATCGCATCATTAAGTACGTACCAGGACAATTTGCGGTTGGCATTAAAAACGTGACTGTAAACGAACCCCACTTTCAGGGGCATTTCCCTGGGCGTCCCATTATGCCTGGGGTGCTGATTGTCGAGGCGATGGCTCAGGTTGGGGGCGTTGTGCTGACTCAGATGGCAGACATTCAGGGCGGACTCTTTATGTTCGCCGGGATTGATAAAGTTCGGTTTCGCCGTCCCGTTGTACCAGGCGATCAGCTAGTCATGACCGTGGAACTTTTGTCTGTCAAACGGCGTCGATTTGGGACAATGCATGGGCGCGCTGAAGTTGATGGCCGATTGGTTGCAGAAGGCGAACTGATGTTTGCATTAGTGGATTGATGGCGTTTTGAGTGCTGTGTGACGACGCTCCGCCCTCCGCTTCGTGACTCCAAGGCTCAGATTGAAGGATGAGTGATCAGTTGTCATCTCATTGTCTACAGAAGCCCCATTACTGAATTACTGATCGCTGATAACTCTATGGCAACGCTAATTCATCCAACGGCTGTAATTCATCCCGGTGCTGATTTGCATCCAACTGTACAGGTAGGCGCATATGCCGTGATTGGCGAGCGGGTGAAAGTGGGGCCAGATGTCACGATTGGCCCCCATGTTGTGCTTGATGGCTGGACTGAAATTGGTGCCCGAACCCGCATTTTTCCAAGCGCTACGATCGGGACAGAGCCGCAAGACCTCAAGTACGATGGGTCAGAAGGGTTAGTCAGAATTGGTGAAGACAACTACATTCGCGAATACGTCACGATCAATCGACCGACGTTTGCAAACGAGGCGACCCTGATCGGTAATGGCAATTTGTTGATGGCCTACGTGCACATTGGACACAACTGCGTGATTGGCGATCAGGTGGTGATTTCAAATGCGGTTGCGCTGTCAGGGCATGTCCATATCGAATCAAAGGCCCGACTGAGTGGTGTATTTGGTGTCCACCAATTTGTCCATATTGGACAGTACGCCTTTGTCGCTGGCATGAGCCGCATCATTCGCGATGTGCCACCCTACACGCTGGTTGAGGGCAATCCTGCACGAGTGCGATCGCTTAACCGGGTCGGACTCCAACGCGCCGGATTCGGTGATGCTACCGGGGGCCAGACCCTCCAGGCGTTAAAACGGGCTTTTCGACTCCTCTACCGCTCTGGATTAACGCTCAATGAAGCGTTGGAAAAGCTCGATATGTTGCCCTACGATGAGCACGTTCAGCACCTCCAACGATTTCTCCGCCAATCGCAGCAACCCGGACGGCGTGGCCCCATCTCAGGGCGACGAGTAGGAGTGTCGGATGATGACGAATGAGCCCACGCTCGAGTCGGGCGAGGAGACGGGAGCAAGCCGGTCACAGGCCCACAATCCCGAACCAGGAACGACCCCTTTAACTCCAGACACAGCGCGCGTTGACACAGCGGAGCAACGCGCGGATCAGAGGGCTTCCCAGGTCGTGCGAGTCTTTGTCAGCACGGGTGAAGTATCGGGTGATCTCCAGGGATCGTTGCTGGTGCGAGCGCTGCAGCGGCAGGCCGCCGCGACGGGGCTAACGCTGGAGATTCTGGCGATGGGGGGCGATCGCATGGCGGCAGCCGGAGCGACGCTGCTTGCCCACACCAGCGCCATTGGGTCGATGGGTATTTTTGAGTCGCTGCCGTTTGTCCTGCCAACGCTGCGCGTGCAGCGTCAGGCCAAGCAATACCTGCAGCAGCATCCGCCGGATTTGGTTGTCCTGATCGATTACATGGGGCCAAACCTGGCGTTTTGCGAATATCTGCCAAAGGCTTTTCCCACGACTCCGATTGTCTACTACATTGCGCCGCAGGAATGGGTCTGGGGCGATCGCTGGCCGTGGGGTGTCAAGCTGTTTCGCTCTGACCTCGTGGTAAAAGCAACCCAGCGAATTTTAGCGATTTTCCCTGGCGAAGCGCGCTATTTTCGCCAGAAGGGTGGCCGTGTGGCGTGGGTGGGACATCCGCTCGTGGATCGAATGCAGATGGCTCCCAATCGCGAGAGCGCTCGGGCGGCGCTCGGCATTTCGCCCGATCAAACGGCGATCGTGCTGCTGCCTGCGTCTCGTCAACAGGAATTGAAGTACTTAATGCCGGTGATGTTTGAGGCGGCGCGGCAGCTTCAGGCAAAGCTACCCCATATCCATTTCTGGATTCCGCTGGCCCTCGCAAAGTATCGTCATCAGATTGAGCAGGCGGTGCAGCAGTACGGCTTGAAGGCCACCGTGCTGGCTGAACCAGATGCGACAGCTAGCGAGTCAGCGGCTACCTCGGTGACGCTTCAGGCGATCGCGGCAGCCGACTTGGCGATCACCAAATCAGGTACGGTCAACCTGGAAATCGCACTGCTCGATGTCCCTCAAATTGTGCTCTATAAGGTCAATGCGGTTACCGCCTGGATCATGCAGCATGTGCTCAAATTTTCAGTGCCCTTTGTATCGCCGCCCAATCTGGTTGAGATG
>JAJPKC010000144.1 GCA_021323955.1 Oscillatoriales cyanobacterium Centralia_MAG_596
AAAGACGTTGCTAAAGGCGATCGTGACCTGTTTCTGCACTTGCTCAAACTGAATGCCGGGCACAAACTGCATCAGACTACCGACCGGCTTATCGGGAATACCACACGGCACGATGCGCTCAAACCCGCTCAAGTCAGGGCAAACGTTGAGGGCAAAGCCGTGCATCGTAATCCAGCGGCTCACCTTGATCCCGATCGCCGCGACCTTGTGACCCTCGACCCAGACGCCCGTTAACCCCGTTAGCCGCTCTCCGTTTAGTCCATAAACCGCCAAGACCTGAATCAGAACTTCTTCTAGCTGGCGCAAATACCAGTGCAGATCTTTGCGGTAGTACGCCAGATTTAAAATCGGGTAGCCAACTAACTGCCCCGGACAGTGGTACGTGACCTCTCCACCCCGTTCAGTGCGGTACACGTTGGTACACTCTGCTGGATCAAACTTGAGAAATTCGGGACTGGCTCCCTGGCCTAACGTGTAGATGGGGGGATGCTCTAGCAGCAGCAAAACATCATCCAGGTCTGGGTTCTGACGCCGATCGCCCACCAGCGATCGCTGCCAGTCCCAGGCTGTGGCATAGGGAACAACGCCCTGTACGGTTAACTGACAACGACGCTTCAACCCAAATCCTGCCGTTAGATGTCCTTGACTGCCCATTCTCGCTGACTCACTCCTATCGTCCCTGCAACTGAGTCTTCCCTGCAACTTGAGTCACTCTTACGCAAAAATCAAGGGGGATCCAACGCAAATTTGCATCAAATTGAGACTGCCCAAATCAAGAATTGTCACGGCATGCAAAACATTCTAACGGCCTCTGTTGTGCAGAATACAAAGTGCTAGGGTAAGTTCATCACCCACTCGTTCAGGGGAGGAAGCTCGTTTATGAAGCTTGTTATCCAGGGCAAAAACATCGAAATTACTGATTCATTGCGCGAATACGTCACGCAAAAAATCGAGAAAGCGGTAAACCACTATCAAAATCTGACCACCGAAGTCGATGTGCATTTGTCTGTCGCCCGTAACCCCCGAGTTAACTCGAAACAAACGGCTGAAGTCACGATCTATGTCAACGGTTCGATCGTCCGTGCTGAAGAAGGTAGCGAGAACCTATACGCGAGTATCGATTTAGTTGCCGATAAGATTAGCCGTCAACTTCGCAAGTACAAGGAGAAACGCCACGAGAAAAGCCATGCACCTGTGAAAACGGCAGACGCCCTGAGTGACCAACCGGTTGTGTCGAATCTGTTGCAAGATCGATCGCCAGAATTGCCCGGTCAGGTTGTCCGCACTAAGTACTTTGCCATGCCACCAATGACAGTACAGGAGGCTCTGGAACAGCTAGAACTGGTTGACCATGATTTTTACATGTTTCTGAATAGTGAAACGGACGAAATCAACGTCATTTATGAGCGTAACCATGGTGGCTACGGCGTAATTCAGCCCCGCAAAGGCAATGGGCACACCCACAGTAAAAACGGAAAAGCGGCTGCTCAAAATGGACACACAGCCGATACCCACGCTCACCAGAGCGAGTATGCTGTGCCGACCAGCCATGTCTGACCAGCATCGAACTGGTTAAACTGACCTCCAAACCTTAGTTCCAGGATGACCGCTTGATATCTTTGGCCCACGTTCACCCAGGCCATTGGTCAGGCGGCTTTTTGGCGGCTCATTCCACAAGATAAGTTTGAAAGAACGACTGGACGCGCTGCCAGGAGTCTGCGGCGGCGGCGGCATCGTAGGCACGACCACGATCGTTAAAGAACGAGTGGGTTGCCCCGTCATACACCTTGATGTCGTGCGGAATGCCGTACTGTGACAGGGCGGCATCCAGATTGCGTCCCGATTTGGCAGTAAAGTCCCGACTGGGATACGACCCCACCACCGGACAAGACCGCGCGACAGCCTCCAGGGGGCGTGGGTTGCCCCCATAGTAAGGCGCGATCACGTTCAGGCGTTCATCGGTACACGCCCATGCGATCGCAAACCCACCGCCCAGACAGAACCCGATCGCGCCTAGCTTTTCGGCGTTGACTTCGGGTTGCGCAGCCAGAAACGTGAGCGCCGCTTTTAAGTCGTGGATACCACCATGATCCAGCGAGTTCAGAAACAGGTCGGCAAGGAAGCGAACCATGCAAACCACGCGGTTACGGCCAGTGAACAGATCAACCGCCAGCGCTGCGAAACCAGCATCAGCAAGCCGTTGCGTAATGTCTTTGATGTTCTCTGTCAGCCCAAACACCTCATGAATGACGACAACGCCTGGAAACGGCCCCGTACCTTCTGGGCAGGCATAGTAGGCATTAAGCGTTTCGTTTCCGGAGGGGAAGGTCAGCGATCGCGGCATGAGTGGGGTGCTCCAGGCATAATGGCGATGAGCGTAACAGATTGTTATGACCGGACACATCCCCCATGTGGTGGTGTTCTCAACCCTGGATCTCGGTTCGAGGCACGGCAATATCGGTGTTTGGCGAGTGCCATCGGCATCGTGGCTCACAGTTCGCACTTACGCCCGCTAGAGAACCCTAACAGCAGCGGTTTGATATGCCCCAGGGAACCGCACCAGCGCTCTCAACCATTGGCGATCCCACAGAGCAGGTATCGAAACTCCCCTCCTCTTTTTGTGCGGTAGTCTGTGTACTATTGTTAAAAGGCGATCGCCGCCCTGACTTTTATTGCAGTAGGTATCTGAAGCATGACCGCAGTGACTCCCAATCCACAGTCCGTCAGTGTTCCCGAATTTTGTGATGGCATTCAATACTTCAGCAGCGACATTCCTGGTTTCGATACTTACGGCAGCACTCCGGTCATTGGTGAAGGACAAACTGCGATCGCCGATCCCACGAGTACTGTTGCCGCTTATCAGACCCTTCTGTACGCCGACGCGCTCCGCTATTTGATTCTGCAAGTCACTGCCAGTAAAGCATCCGGGCATCCTGGCGGGTTTGCCAGTCAGGCAGAAGCTTATGCTGCGCTGGTTTTGCTGGGCTACAAAAACATCATGACGGAAGTTGGGCATCACGCGCCTGGATTTTATAGCGCCATGTTCCTCGATCGCTCCCTCGAAGACATGGGGATTACGACCGTGCAGCAGTTGCGCGATCGCTTCCGCGAACGGCATGGGTTGCTGGGCCATCTTTCCGGTTTTATCCCCGGAATTCTTGCACCGGCTGGTCCCCTCGGCCAGGGACAGCACTTTGCAATGGCAGCGGCACTCCTGCATCGGGACACGCTGTTTCCGTTTACGTTGGGCGATGGGGGGCTGGGTGAGCCATATATTGTGAGCGCGATCGCCCACTTCCACACCGCTTACCCTAATGCCACCAATTTTCTACCGGTGCTTGTCTGGAATGGGTACTCTCAAGAACACCACAGCATGGTGTCCCTGAAAACAAACGCAGCAATGGTGGACTACTGGCGCGGCAATGGATTCGAGCACGTTGTACTCATTGATGCCAAAGACTTTGACGATCAGAATCAGGCAGGCGCTTATGTTGACAGCACGGCGTTCTCACTCCAACAGCGCATCGCCTTTGCTCAGGCTGTATTGACCAAAACTGACGAAGCGGCGCGATCGGCAATGGGCGGTAAGCTGACGGTGCTGATCATCAAGCAACTGAAGGGGGCTGGTGTCCATGCTCGTGGTGCCAAATCCCATAACCTCTACGCACAGCACACTCTGGATAATCCCGACATTATCGGGGCGCTCAATGCGCGCGCGCTGCCGCCAGCAGCCTGGCAACTGGTACGCACCAACTGTGAGCGAGCAAGCGGTGGCCCCGCCAGCAAGACCGTGGTGACCGAATCGGTCTTCCCCATTCCAGCGTTGGGCCAACTCCCCCTGGAAGCGTTCGTCGTTGGCGGTGACCCCAAAGTTTCGACAACGGCCATGGGTAAGCTCGTGGCGGCTGTTGGTCAGGCTGATTCTGCCTTCGTCGTTACGAACGCTGATGGCAACGAAGCCTCTGGCATTGCCAATATCAACCAGGCCCTTAAGATCATTCACCCGACCGAAGACGCATTGTATTACCAAAACCCGATCGGACAGGTCTATGAACCGCTCAGCGAAGACGCCTGTGCCGGTTTGGCCGCCGGTTTGGCGCTGATGGGAGCACGTTCTCTCTGGTGCTCCTATGAATCATTTGCAATCAATGGGCTGCCGATCTGGCAAACCGTGACGCAGGCAATGGCAGAACTGCGCCGTCCGACTCCCGCTACGGTCACGCTGTTTACGGCAGGAGCTTTGGAACAGGGGCGCAATGGCTGGACGCATCAACGCCCGGAGATCGAAGCCTACTTCGCGGCCATGATGCGCAACGGCAATGTGTTTCCGCTTTTTCCACCCGATGCCAACAGTATTCAAGTCTGCTATGACTGGGCGCTAACGCAAAAAAATAAAGGCATTGTAATTACTGCCAGCAAATCACCGTTACCCATCCGCACAACGTTTGAGCAGACCCGGCAGGCGATCGCAGAGGGAGCCATTACCCTCCATGAATCCGATGGAAACAAGACGGTCGTATTTGCCGTTATTGGTGATATGACCTTAATTCCCGTGGTTGAAGCCGCGTCCCAGTTGGCAGCGGCAGGGGTGGGGGTACGCATTGTCTCAGTTGTCAATCCCCGCCGCCTGTATCGTCCCACTGACGTGGCCTGGGACATCTGCTCAGAACCCGACGGCGAATTCCTGAGTGATGCTCAATTTTCGGCGTTGTTTGGGGGGGATGGGCTGATCGGCGTGACTGGCGGAGCCGCTAACATGCTAGAGCCAATCATGCTGCGGAGCCAAGCGAACCGGGATACGTTTGCATGGAAACGAGGCGAAACAACCGCGAGTCCAGGAGAGATCATGGCCGTGAATGGAATTACGGCGGCGGCGCTGACAAAACGAGCCCTGGAACTGATCCAGTAACAAACCAGTAGTACAAGGCCGCAGTAGACCGACCGCTTTGCCTCAGCACTCAGTTCGCTGCCCTCAACCCTGTTGAATCGGAGGGATCGCTGAACGGCCCGAAGTCTACTGGCAACCTGGTAGTCTGACTTAACGTGTAAAGGCGTTAAGCAGATTGCCTATGTATTTGTAAATTCTACTTCTGCTGGATTGTAGTACTTCTAACACCTAAGCTATGGTAATGTGCATAGTGTTTGCCTAGCGGACTGAATTGGTTTTTTGGAGTCCACTCTTGTTGAGGGATTTTGAGCTGCCAGACTAGACTTAACAACAGGGGCACTCACCCGTGTAAGTACCTTAAAACAAGTCAATCACTACAAAATTCGTGGAGGAGAAATTCGCTATGTTGAAACGATTTGCAGTTGCCGCCGTTGTTGCATTCTCAATGGGTCACGCCGTTGTGGCATCCGCAGCACCACTGGCAGTAACTGATTCGCCTGATGAAGAAACGATTGTGGGTGGTCGATCGGTAGACTTACCGACCCCGCCCGTAACCCCAATTTACTTCACACTGCCGATGGAACTGGCGATCGTTAAGGATCCTGCAATTACCACAGATACCCCGATCACAGATAAACTGACCAGCAACTATACGGCTTGGGGCGAAGCGATCAGAGCTTGCACACAGCAGAAGCCAATCTTCGTGAGAAAGGTTGGTGACAAGGAGGTTCCCTTTGTAGTGGGTGGCTCTGCCGGTCAAATCAAATTAAATGCTAACGACAAACCCGTTTGCAGCATTTAAGCTGTAAACGACTCGCTGAATTGTTGAGTTGAGCGTAGTGAAGCATTTGTGGTGATCGCTCTGCAGCGTTCCACAGCTTTGCTACGCTCTTGCGCTTGCTGCTGCCGCTGTCTGCTACTGCCACCAAATCTGGGATGACAGCGAATCAGAAAGGCAACCCGATCGATGGCTGCCCATTGGTTCCATCCGCAGCGCTCTGACCCCAGCGATCGCACACCATAAAGTTAATCTGGAATTGGATTCAACCAGTTCGATGTATGTAATCGTTTCTACCGTTCAACACCGTATTCATGAATCAGCGCGATCGAACGACGGGCTGGAAATTCACTGCTTTATACCGCCAAATAATTCAGTATCAGACGTTGAATAACAGGTATTATTTTTACTTCTAGTCCAGTATATTCCGCAGGTATTTACGGCTTTTGATCGTTCGTTAATGAGTAGTCTCTCTGGCAGCAATCGCCCAATGAGCTTTTATTTCCGTCATCCGAAAATCGCCACTGTCAGCACTTTTAACCCGTTTAAACATGCGCTCTATGGTTGAATTGGTTAAAGCCATTCTCTGAATCGCGATATTTACTTAATTTTGATTTTTTAATATTTATTTATTTTTTATTTTTCAATAAAGATCGTTTGAATTGCTTGGGGATTGATCCGCCCACGCGCTATAACCCTTACAGTTGACAACAGCTTGTGATGGGAGTTTTGTGTTGAGTTCTCACAAAGCGCTTTGAACATTCCCCGAGAGAACGTGTTGTGAGGAAATCTGGATGAACGTGCTGCCCACTGAAATTCCTGAGGTATTAATTTTCGAGCCTCGTGTGTTTGAAGACGATCGCGGATTTTTCTTTGAGAGCTTTAACGAACGCGTCTTTGCGGACAAAACTGGAGTCAACACTCGATTTGTGCAGGACAACCACTCCCGCTCCTGCCAAAACGTCCTGCGTGGATTGCATTACCAGATTCAGCAACCGCAGGGGAAGCTTGTCCGGGCAGTTGTGGGCACTATATTGGACGTAGCCGTTGACATTCGTCGGCACTCACCGACCTTTGGGCAATGGGTAAGCTGTGCCCTTAGCGCCGAAAACAAGCGCTTACTTTGGGTTCCCGCCGGGTTCGCCCACGGTTTTTTAGTCGTCTCAGAGGTTGCGGAAGTGCTGTACAAAGCAACCGATTACTATGCTCCGTCGTATGAGCGTTGCATTCTCTGGGACGACCCTGATTTGGCAATCAACTGGTCCCTCGCAGCGGCACCGATCCTGTCACCCAAAGATCAGGCAGGAAAGCCCTTCAAATCGGCTGAAGTTTATCCGTGAGCTAACCCCTATCGCAGAACGCCATTCTATGAAAGCAATTATTCTCAGTGGTGGTAAGGGCACACGACTGCGTCCTCTAACCTACACTGGGGCCAAGCAGTTGGTTCCAGTAGCAAACAAACCCATTCTCTGGTACGGCCTTGAGGCGATCGTCGCGGCGGGCATTACCGACATTGGTATCATCATCAGCCCCGAAACGGGTGAAGAAGTTAAGGCAAAAACGGGTAATGGTGAGCGCTTTGGCGCAAATATTACCTATATCTTGCAGGACAAGCCAGCAGGTCTGGCGCACGCCGTGAAGATCGCACGTCCGTTTCTGCAAGACTCGCCTTTTGTCATGTATCTGGGCGATAACCTGATTCAAAATGAACTGAATCAATTTCTCGACCACTTCAAAGAGCAGCAAATGGATTCGCTCATTCTGCTGCGTCCCGTTGCCAACCCATCAGCTTTTGGCGTTGCTCAGGTCGATGCGCAGGGACGGGTGGTTCATCTTGTCGAAAAGCCGAAAGTTCCCCCATCTAACCTCGCCCTGGTTGGTATTTACTTTTTTGCCAATACCATTCACGCGGCGATCGATCGAATTCAGCCATCCGCCAGAGGCGAGCTTGAAATTACCGATGCCATTCAAAACTTGATTGATCAGCAAAAGCACGTTGAAGCGCGCCAGATCGAAGGTTGGTGGCTGGACACAGGTAAAAAAGATGACCTCCTTGAAGCCAACCAGATCATTCTCGATACCTGTCTGAAATCCGATCTGCGCGGCGATTTAGACGCCAAAAGTCAGGTGTTTGGACGGGTTCAAATTGGTGCTGGATCCAGGCTGATCAACTGTACCGTCCGTGGGCCTGTGACAATTGGCAAAGATTGCCAACTGGAGAACTGCTTTATCGGTCCCTACAGTAGTATTGCTGATCAAGTAACACTCATCGATGTCGAACTAGAACATAGCGTCATCCTGCAAGGGGCGACGATCACAGACATTCATCAACGCATTGTGGACAGTGTGATTGGACAGCGGGCGCACCTTAAAACGGCTCCACAACGTCCAAAAGCGCTCAGGTTCATGATTGGCGACGATTGCCAGATCGAACTAGCCTAGCAAGCGGTGGGAATGTCTAAGCCCATACACTGTCTGAGTTACATGACACATCGTTGTCAATCTCAACTTAAGAGAGATGATTTATGTGGGCACAATGTGCTTAAGTCCTACTTAACCTATCGACAAAATGGGTGTACCACCAGCTTTAAAGGTTTTAATATGACGAGTGAGACCCCTCGCGTGCTGATTGTGGCAGAGCATGCCTCGGCAAAGTTTGGCGGTGAGGCTGCACTCCCGCTACATTACTTCCGGGTGCTTCGCAAACGACGGATTGAGGCCTGGCTGGTTGTCCACGAACGGACTCGCGATGAACTAAATGGGCAGTTCGCAGAGGACTTTGACCGCATTTATTTTGTCTCTGATACGTCTCGGCAGTGGGTGCTCTGGAAACTAGGCCGATTTTTGCCCCAACGGCTTTCCTATTTCACCTTTGGGTTTGCTTCGCGCTTGCTGACGCAAATGGCCCAACGCCGCTTAATCCGCCAGATCGTGCAACGCCATCGAATTAACGTTGTGCATCAGCCCATGCCGGTTTCACCCAAAGAGCCGTCACTGATTTTTGATGTGGGCGCACCGGTCGTTATTGGCCCGATGAACGGCGGCATGAATTATCCCCCGGCGTTCCAGTGGATGCAAAGCCGATTCGTCGATTTGACGCTTAATCTGGGGCGCTTGTTTTCGGACTGGTTAAATTGGCTCATTCCAGGCAAACGACACGCCGCTACGCTGCTGGTCGCCAACGCTCGCACCCGTGATGCACTCCCCAAAGGCAGCTGCTCTCGGGTTGTTGAGCTCTACGAAAATGGTGTTGATCTGGCAATCTGGCGGCCAAAAGCTGGCGACGGGCAAACTGAAGGGTTAGAAACCTTGCCCGATCGCGTACCCTTGGACGCACGGGCGCGATCGCCCCAGGCACCCATCACCAAATTTGTTTTTGTCGGCCGTTTGGTGCACTGGAAAGCCGTTAATTTGCTGCTGGCAGCGTTCAAACAGGTTGCGATGCAGTTTCCGGTTGAACTTGAAATTATCGGGGATGGGCCTGAAAGTGAGGCGTTGCAACAGCAGGCCAGAGAACTGGGATTGTTGCGATCGGATGCCCCTCTGAGTTCAACTCAGGCTTCCGCCCCCGAACATCATCTAACCGGCTCAGTACATTTTCTGGGCTGGCTATCACAATCTGACTGTGCTGAACGTTTGCAGCAGGCCGATGTTATGGTATTGCCCAGCATGTTGGAATGTGGTGGTGCCGCTGTTTTAGAATCGATGGCCATTGGGATTCCAGTGATTGCAACCAACTGGGGGGGGCCGGCTGAATACCTGAATGAGTCATGCGGGATCTTGATCGACCCGCGACAGCCAGATCTATTTGTGGATGACCTGGCAATAGCAATGACCAGGATGGCGTCAGCTCCTGATTTACGTCGATCGATGGGGCAGATGGCCCGTAAGCGAGCTGTCAATCATTTTGATTGGGATGTCAAAGTAGACGCGATCTTAGAGATTTATCGGGGTGTATTGGGAATGACGACTGCCAATCAGTCGCAACCTGCATCAAAGGCAAGTGTTGTCAGTCGTGCCTTTGACCGGAGCGTTCATTTTGAGCACTGATGTCCATTTTGAGCATGGATAGGGGTGTCAGGTTTCAGGGGAGTTCGGCTCAGAACCCTTTATGAGTAAAGTCTTTCTGTCCCGCTTGAATTAATTCAATACACAACAACTATGTCATCAGCAGAGTCATCAGCAGAACGTGACCAGACCTTGACGCGATCGCCGCGCACAATCTTAGTAACGGGTGGAGCAGGATTTATTGGGGCAAACTTTGTCCACCACTGGTGCAAATGCTACCCCGGCGATCGTGTGGTGGTCCTGGATGCACTGACCTATGCTGGCAATCGTCAAAATTTGGCGGCCCTGGAAGGGCAAGCCAATCTACGCTTTGTTGAAGGGGATATTTGCGATCGCGCCCTGGTGGACGAATTGCTCATCACCGAAGCGATTGATACCATCGCACACTTTGCGGCAGAATCCCACGTCGATCGGTCAATCTTAGGTCCCGATGCCTTCGTGCGAACGAATGTGAATGGCACCTTTGCGCTGCTGGAATCATTCCGGCAGTATTGGAACGCCAATCACCAGCCAGCCCATTTCCGCTTTCATCACGTGTCAACCGATGAGGTGTATGGGAGCCTTGGGCCAGATGATCCGGCGTTCTCTGAAACGACGCCCTATGCGCCCAACAGTCCCTACTCAGCATCAAAAGCAGGCAGTGATCATCTGGTCAGGGCTTACTACCATACCTACGGCCTCCCAACGCTAATCACCAACTGCTCGAACAACTATGGCCCGTATCATTTCCCCGAAAAGTTAATTCCACTCATGTGTATCAACATCCTGATGGGTAAACCACTCCCCGTCTATGGTGATGGACAGAATATTCGTGATTGGCTATACGTGGGTGACCATTGCAGCGCGGTAGATGCTGTACTGCATCGGGGCACACCGGGCGAAACCTATAATATCGGCGGCAACAACGAAGTTAAAAATATCGATCTGGTCCACATGCTGTGTCGCCTCATGGATGAGCTTGCGCCAGACTTACCCGTAAAGCCCGCACGTAACTTGATCACATTTGTCAAAGACCGTCCAGGGCACGATCGCCGCTATGCGATCAACGCCACCAAGTTGAAGACGGAACTGGGCTGGACACCGGCCCAAACGGTTGAGAGCGGTTTGCGGCAGACAGTAGAGTGGTATCTGGCACACCGCGACTGGTGGCAACCGCTGTTGTCGGCAGAGTACCAGGCTTACTACGCAAAAGTTTACACAAACGTGTAGGGAACGGAGACGAAACGAAGGCTGACTGCCAGGGCCTCAATGTGTGAAAAGCCGCTGGCGGTCAGCCTTGATTTTATGCTGGAAACCTGGCCGACTTCTAACGGGGCGACTTCAACGTGGCTTATTTTGCGGGACTGACCACCCGTAGACGCTGTGTGATCATCGTTAGCCCATCCTGACGCACCAGAACGGCTGATATCCAGCGGTTATCACCAGTCAAAGGGGCACGGCCAACTTTGAAGATGCCACCCGCAGGTAGCAACTCCAGATCGACTGTCGTAGGGTTAATGAACCCATCTGCCTTGACAGGCTCTTCAATGGCAGCCCCCAGCAGCAAGTCATTGCCCAGGGGTTCTTGCACGATCGCATCGAAGTTAAACGACTGTCCAGCGTTGACCTGTTCGGGCAGGTTGAGCTTAACGGTCGGCGGGTTCGTGCCAGAGGTGATTTGACTGCGCTCGGCGAGAATGTCCTGTCGCACAATCTTGGCGTTTTCAAACTGTTGCCGTGCCTGGAGCGTGGAATCAATTTTAAGTTCACGATCGCCCACTTTCTGCGCCCCTGTAACGTGCGTCACCGTTTCAGCGGTAAACCCGTTGCCCTCAGCTTTCCAGGATTTAAGCTCAGTTTGATACGTCAAATTAGGATAGCGTTTCCAGAGCTGTGTCAGGGCTTGCTCTAGCGTTTGCCGCGTTAACCCATCCGACTGGGTGAAGTTGGGGCTATAAAACTCCAGGACGCTCTGCACATTGTGGCTGTTCGCCGCTTTGTCAATCGCGGCGATGGTTGCTTTTAGCGGTGCAGGAGCCACGTCTGATGGAACCGCACCCACACGACTGGAACAGAAGAGCACCCCACTAAACGCTGTCACAATGCCAAATGCAACGCAAGTGCCGTGCCAACGCCCGCGACGTGGTTGCTGAGATGCAACGACTTGGGACTTTGCTGGCAGAGATTGCAGGGGCTTACGCATAGGGATCGTGATTTTGGTGAGTAGGTTACAAGGATTTGCGGTACGATCAGCAACCTGATTACTTTAGTGTGCCTTAGCTGATTTCCCAGCGGCAAGATGCTTCACTGGTAATCATCGCTTGCTAACCGTTGATCGGAAATCCAGCATGTTTGGAACAACTGTGATGTGAACAGTCCTCATGATTCTACTCTGCCAACCAGCACTCATGCTGTAACCGCAGAAACTCCTCCCGTCCGATTACTGATTGCTGCCAGTGGTACTGGCGGGCACGTATTTCCAGCGATCGCTGTGGCCGAGCAGCTTCCCGACTACCAGATTGAGTGGCTGGGCGTGCCCGATCGCCTGGAAACCCATCTCGTACCATCGCGTTACCCCCTGCATACCGTGGCCGTCGAAGGATTCCAGAAACGGGGTGTAGACAGCCTGCGCGTACTCCTGAAGCTGATCCGTGCCATCTGGCAGGTGCGCCGACGATTACAGCAGGGCACATTTCACGGGGTATTTACGACCGGCGGCTATATTGCGGCACCCGCAGTGCTGGCAGCGCGTTCCCTGGGATTGCCTGTAATTTTGCACGAGTCCAACGCGCTTCCTGGCAAAGTAACTCGCCTGCTCGGGCCGTGGTGCACCAGGGTGGCGATTGGATTTGAGGCGGCGGCGGCCTATTTGCCCCGCATGGAAACAATTTGTACCGGAACGCCGGTGCGATCGCAGTTCCAATCCAACACCCTTGAGGACAACCCACCGCCATCCTTACCGGATCTGCCGCTCCCTGAGGATGCGCCGCTGATCGTGGTGATTGGCGGCAGTCAGGGAGCTGTCAGCGTGAATCAGCTAGTCCGCCAATGTGTGCCAACCTGGTGTGAGGCGGGTTGCTGGATCGTGCACCTGACCGGGGAGAATGACCCCGATGTGAAGAGTCTTCAGCATTCCCAATATCTCGCCTTGCCGTTTTATCACAACATGGCGGGACTGCTCCAGCGCGCGGATATAGCGATTAGTCGAGCAGGCGCTGGCACACTTACAGAACTGGCGATCACACACACACCGTCCATTCTGATTCCCTATCCCTACGCCGCTGAAGATCACCAAACCTATAACGCGGCGGTGTTTACAGCGGCAGGCGCGGCAACGCTACTGCAACAGCGTGAACTAACGCCTGCAATTCTCACGGCTGCGGTGTTGGACTTGTTTGCAGGACAGTACTCCCATCGCCATCCGTCGGCAGCGCTGCAAACGATGGCAGACCGGGCAGGAAGCCTTGCTGTGAGGGACAGCGCCGATCGCTTGGCTCAGCTAGTGCGACAGGTGTTGAATCGTGAGCGGGAGTAGCGTCTGTCCTGTACGTCCTGGAATAGACGCGGCCGTCCGTAGGGCCTTGTGAAACGCCCAATCGGCCAGTAGAGCGAGGGTCGAATACCTGATGCCTGACGACAAACCCCGCAGCCGTCAATTCACGACCTGACTACCGTGGCTCCGCGGATCGTCGCTACTGTTCGATTTTGTGGTCACGGGTGCCGCGAAGGCAGAGGTTTGCCCGCTTGCTTGCGCGTAGGGGAGCTGTTCGCTTGAGGCCAGTGCAACTAGATTTGCCTCCATCACCGATCGCGGCTGTTCGCCGATCGACTGCGCCACCGCCTGACCATCCTGGTTCAGAAACACAAAGTGGGGGATACCATCAACCCGATAGGAAAGGACTTCTGGTAGCCACTTGCTGTTGTCAACGTTGAGCATGACAAAGTTGACGCGATCGCCATACTGCTGCTTGAGCGATTCCACGTCAGGGGCCATAGCCTGACAGCTTGTGCACCAGTTGGCGTAGAACTCCATCAGGGTTGGCTTGCCGTTGCCGAGAGCAACTTCTAGGGGAACAGCATCTTCAGCCATGGTAGACAGCAAGCCTGGGCCTGTTTCCGTTTTTAGCCCCAGAAAGACCGAAACAGACAGCAAAACAGCGACCATCACAATGATAAAGTTGCGGACGCGGGTGCCGATCGTGGCTGGCGTCTTGGCGTCGGTTGAATTGGTGGAATCGGGTAAGTTTGCAGTCATAAAGCGACAAGTGAGCCAAAATGAGTTGAGCACTTCAATTGTAACGATCGTGCCTCCGTCTCAACCCACGAGTCGATTCATCGCCTGATTTTTTGAGATTGTTGCAATTGAGATAGCCGAAAGCACCAAGCTCTTTTACACTGCATGTGGTTTGTATCGATTCTGCTGCCATGTCTAACGAGAGTGAATATATCCGCAAAGCGGAAGCGACGAGAGTCCGTGTTTTGAGCGAGGCCCTGCCTTATATCCAGCAGTTTGCCGGGAGAACGGTGGTCGTCAAGTACGGCGGCGCGGCCATGAAAGACAGTAACCTGAAGGACAAGGTGATCCGCGATGTCGTGTTTATGGCGTGTGTGGGGCTACGTCCGATCGTGGTTCATGGTGGTGGGCCAGAAATTAACACCTGGCTGGACAAACTCGGCATTGAAGCCCAGTTTAAAAATGGGTTGCGAGTGACTGATGCAGCCACGATGGACGTGGTAGAAATGGTGCTGGTCGGTCGGGTGAACAAAGAACTCGTCGCGCTGATCAACCAGGCTGGTGGCTCAGCGGTGGGGCTTTGCGGCATGGATGCGAACCTGATCAAAGCCCGTCCGGTCGATGCCGTTGATGTTGGCTTTGTGGGCGAAGTTACCAGCGTGGATATCCGCATTTTGGAGTCACTAGTCAAGGACGGCCATATCCCGGTGGTCTCCAGCGTGGCGGCAGATACGACCGGACAGGTCTACAACATTAATGCCGATACGGTCGCGGGAGAAATTGCGGCGGCTCTGGGAGCCGAAAAGCTAATTTTGCTGACGGATACGGCGGGCATCTTGCAGGATTACAAAGATGTCAGCACACTCATTCCCAA
>JAJPKC010000209.1 GCA_021323955.1 Oscillatoriales cyanobacterium Centralia_MAG_596
GGCTACACGGGTGAACAGGCCTACTTGTTGTTGAGCTGTGCGCCGGTTGAAGGTCGCGTGAGCGGCATTGTGGATATTCCCAACGCCTGCTGTACGTTAGCAATCCCGACAGAAATTTTCGACAAGCCGATTTTGCCCGTGTAACCAGAGTTCTGAGTGTTGAGTGTTGCGTTAACAGCCTTTTAACTTCAACACTTAACACCTTCAACAAATAGCAGTCCTGATCCAGTCAAGGTAATTCCGCCAATGCCGCTTTACGAATTTAAATGTGATGACTGTGGTGTCGTTGATCTGTGGCGATCGATCGCCGAACGCAACGATCCAGCCAATTGCCCAACGTGCCAGCAAGCCATGAAGCGAGTATTCTCGCCACCCATGATGCTATCGGGGTCTTTGCGTTTGAAACAGGAGCGGCCAGAACCGCAGCTTGTCCAGCGATCGAACGATCGTGAACCAGAACAGCCCAAGGCGCGATCGCACAATGGCGGGCGTCCGTGGATGATTGGTCATTAACGTTTAATTCCACACGCTCGACCACAGCATCATCGAATTGTAGCTATCGTTACAAGCCTGAGAAGCTTGAATCGATAGACTAGCGCTCATTGTCAGTGCTCGCATCATCCTGCTGTAGGGATTTGCATTGAGTTAAGGTTTTTAGGAGGCTTCCATGTCTTATCACGGTGATATTTCGTCCAGCGCTGATGCTGTCGGTGTTGCAGTCGTCAACTATAAGATGCCGCGTCTGCACACAAAAGAAGAGGTGATTGCAAACTGCAAAAACATTGCCTCAATGATTGATGGAATGAAAGTTGGTCTGCCGGGGATGGATTTGGTGATCTTCCCGGAATATTCAACGCACGGCATCATGTATGACCCGAAGGAAATGATGGAGACGGCATCATCGATCCCTGGGCCAGAAACAGATATTTTTGCTGAAGCCTGCATCCGCAATAAGACTTGGGGTGTCTTTTCCTTAACAGGTGAGCGCCACGAAGACCATCCCAACAAGGTGCCTTACAACACGCTCATCTTGATGAATGATGAAGGTGAAATTGTTCAAAAATACCGCAAGATTATGCCCTGGACGCCGATCGAAGGCTGGTATCCTGGCAACTGCACCTACGTTTCTGAAGGCCCTAAAGGGCTAAAAATCAGCCTGATCATTTGTGACGATGGCAACTATCCTGAAATCTGGCGCGACTGCGCGATGCGAGGCGCTGAACTGATTGTGCGTTGCCAGGGCTATATGTACCCGGCAAAAGAACAGCAGATTATGGTGTCCAAAGCAATGGCGTGGATGAATAACGTCTATGTAGCGGTAGCCAATGCGGCTGGCTTTGACGGTGTATACAGCTACTTCGGCCACTCCGCGATCGTTGGATTTGATGGTCGTACGTTGGGCGAATGTGGTGAAGAAGAAATGGGCATTCAGTACGCAACGCTCTCCAAATTCGCCATCCGCGACTTCCGCAAGAACGCTCAGTCTCAGAACCACCTGTTCAAGCTCCTGCACCGCGGTTACACCGGCAAGATCAATTCTGGCGAAGGGGCAGAAGGCGTTCAGGAGTGCCCCTACGAGTTCTACCGCACCTGGGTCAACGATCCGGCCAAGGCCAAGGAAATCTCTGAGTCGATCACTCGCCCAACGGTCGGTACCAAAGAGTGCCCGATCGAAGGACTGCCCACCGAAAAACTGGCCGAAACGCCGTTGGTGGTAAAAGAGAAGGAAACCGTCCTGCTCAACAGCTAGCGAACCGTTGGGAAGGCAAATTAAGTCAGCCTGAAATCTGCTAGGGGCGAAGCATTCGGGCAAAAGCCTTGCAACACAATCACAGCTACCGCCCGAATGCTTCGCCCGTACTTCGCCCGTCCAGCCGAAATGTTCGGTGTTATTTAATCCATAATCCTTAGTAAATTAGCGCGGCAATCAGATTGCTGCATTCACTAAAAAGCTCACGTAGTTTACGTGAGCTTTTTGGTATCAAAGTAGGATGAGGCGATTGCTAAACGCTAACTCCTTCAGGGTTGGCACTCGCGTCAGCATACGACTTCTCCAGGCGCATGATTCGCTTTGCCTGCGCTGATAGAGCACTGGCATCGAGCCAGTTGACAATGAGCGCATCGGTTGAGAACAGGCCTGCACCATTGACAGCGAACCCCAGGAAGCACGCCGCATAGACAGCGGACAGTTCCAGGTAGGGAATGCTAAAGCCTGCAACCAGAATGTGGTGATACATCGCCACACACATGGTGGAAAACAGTCCCAGTGCGGCTGGACGCGTCAGCAAGCCAAGGGCCAGCAAGGGTGCCCCAATCAACTCTGTAAAAGCAGCGACATAACTAAAGAAGATGGGAAATGGCAGACCAATGACCTGTACGTAAGCTTGAGCAAAACTCTCAATATTAGAAAGTTTGTCCAGTCCGTTGTGAATCATCATAATACCCACAACCGCACGAAGCAGTGCCCAGCTAGACTGTGACCAAAAGTTGGGGTTGACGTTGGGCTTGAGAACGAGAGCTGGCAGTGAAAAATTGGGCATGGCTCGAAATTCTGGTAAGGGTTTACATCAGGGGATGGGAAATAAGAGCGATATATAAAACTTAACATATACAGTTAAGTTTTGCTAATGGATTGACGCGATCGCTCATGTATGGCTATCACTATTCAGCGTGTGGCTGGAAGTCAGCCAGCACAAGGATCGCCGGTAGACGTGCCAGCCGATGCACACAACCATTGAGGCTAACCCATCGTGAGGCAAGTCCATCGTGAGGCGAGCACATGGGTAAAACTCGAAATTGAATCGCCAAAAACACGTCAGTAAGACCTTTCCCGGTAACCGCTAAACCAGTAGCCGCTAAAATAGAGCCACGCTTACATGACGCAATTTCAAGAAGCTCTATGACTACAGCCGCTCCGGTGAAAACTCAGTACGAAGCTGTGATTGGGTTGGAAACGCACTGCCAACTTAGTACGCAAACCAAGATTTTCTCCAACAGCTCAACCGTCTTTGGCGCGACGCCAAACACCCATATTGATCCGGTTTGCATGGGTTTGCCGGGGGTCTTGCCCGTGCTGAACCAGACCGTGCTGGAGTATGCGGTCAAAGCCGGCTTGGCATTGAACTGTCAGATTGCCCCGTACAGCAAATTCGATCGCAAGCAGTATTTTTACCCCGACCTGCCCAAAAACTACCAGATCTCACAGTACGACCTGCCGATCGCCGAACACGGCTGGCTGGAGATTGAACTCTACGATAAGGAAACAGGCACAGCAACCCGCAAGCGCATTGGCATTACCCGATTGCATATGGAAGAAGACGCGGGCAAACTCGTGCACGGTGGGAGCGATCGCCTCTCTGGCTCTACCTACTCACTGGTCGATTACAATCGCGCTGGCGTACCGCTGGTGGAAATTGTGTCTGAACCCGATCTGCGGACGGGCAAAGAAGCTGCTGAGTATGCTCAGGAACTGCGGCGGATCGTGCGCTATCTAGGTGTGAGTGATGGCAACATGCAGGAGGGATCGCTGCGCTGTGATGTCAATATTTCGGTGCATCCGGTGGGCCAGAAAGAATTTGGCACCAAAGTCGAAATTAAGAACATGAACTCGTTTAGCGCCATTCAGAAGGCGATCGAGTACGAGATTGAACGCCAGATCGAAGCGATCGAAGCGGGTGAGCGCATCGTGCAAGAAACGCGACTGTGGGAAGAAGGCTCGCAGCGCACGATCAGTATGCGTGTCAAAGAGGGTTCTAGCGATTATCGCTATTTCCCTGAACCGGATCTGGGGCCAATTGAAGTTGCACCATCACAGCTAGAGCAGTGGCGGTCAGAGCTACCCGAACTGCCCTATCAAAAGCGCCATCGCTATGAGAGCGAGCTGGGACTGTCTGCTTACGATGCGAGGGTGCTGACAGACGACCGCACGATCGCCGCTTACTTTGAGGCAACCGTCGCGGCCAAGGCTGATCCGAAGCAGGCGGCTAACTGGATTATGGGCGACATCAGCGCCTACCTGAACAGCAACAGCCACCTGGGCATTCACGATCTGCCATTAAAACCAACCGACCTGGCCGAACTCATTGGTCTGATCGACAGTGGCACGATCAGCAACAAAATTGCCAAAGATATTCTGCCCGATCTACTCACGCAGGGCGGTTCGCCCAAAGCCCTGGTGGAACAGAAAGGACTGATTCAAATTTCTGATACAGGTGCAATTGAAGCCGCGATCGACGATGTGATCGCCGCCCATCCCAAAGAGCTAGAGATGTATCGTAACGGCAAGACCAAGATGCTGGGCTTCTTTGTGGGGCAGGTCATGAAGCAAACTGGCGGACGTGCCGACCCCAAACTAACGAATCAACTCCTCGCCAAACGGCTCAATCGTTAAATCTTGCGCTAAGGTGAGGGCGTTCAAATTTGATTCTTAGTCAAAAAAACATAAATAGGGGGTGACACCCCTCACCCCTTAGATGTCATACTGTGTTTAGTAGATGCACCCTGATGATAAGGGGGAGGCGCTCTGGCGACTCTCCCTTTTTTTTGGCTCAAAGCGGTCACGGTGATCCGTTGCCAGTCAGCAGCAGTGGTTAAAGGTGTTGGCGATCGGTCGTTACGCGAACGCACCCCCCAAATCCTGTCTGCTTCCCTTGGACTGCTAATCAATAACAACTAACAACCCGCGCCCCTGATATAATCGCCTGTCATGCAGCGAATCAGTGGAGGCAGCATCGTGGCAGACTGGCAAGAAATTCCGGGAAGTATTACAGCTCCCAAAGGCTACCGGGCAGCAGGAATCACGGCAGGGTTAAAGCCGTCGGGATTGCCTGACCTTGCATTAATCCTCTCGGATACCGAGGCGATCGCGGCGGGAGTCTTTACAACCAGTCAGGTTCGGGCAGCCTGTGTAGACTACTGCCGGGAGCGACTACAGACCAAAGCCAGTGCCCGCGCCATTTTGTGTAATGCTGGTCAGGCCAACGCCGCAACGGGTGCTCAGGGCTGGGAGGATGCACTGGAAAGTGCCAAAGCCCTGAGTCGAGTGCTGGAAATTCCGCCGGAATCCATTTTACTGGCGTCCACGGGGGTCATTGGGCAGCGCATTAAGCTCGACGCATTGAAAGCCGCGTTACCGCAATTAGTGGCGGCAGTGGCTGAGGATGGCGCGGAGAGTGCGGCCAAGGCCATCACCACTACGGATCTGGTAACAAAATCGATCGCATTTGAAACAACGCTGAGCGATCGCCCGGTTCGAATCGGCGGCATTGCCAAAGGCTCTGGCATGATTCACCCTAATATGGCGACAATGCTGGCGTTTGTCACCTGCGACGCGGCGGTGTCGCCTCATCTTTGGCAGCAGATGTTGGGTCGGGCTGCCGATCGCAGCTTCAACCAGATCACGGTTGACGGCGATACAAGCACAAACGACTCGCTCATTGCACTGGCAAACGGACAATCGCGCACGCCTGCCATTACCGATGCTGGCCATGATGCCGAGAAACTGGAAGCCATGCTCACGGATGTCTGTATTTATCTGGCCAAGGCGATCGCGCGGGATGGTGAAGGCGCGACCTGCCTGATTGAAGTCCAGGTATCCGGTACGAGCGAAAGTGCTGAGGCACGGCAAATTGCCCGCACGATCGCCGGTTCGTCGCTGGTAAAATCGGCCATTTTTGGTCGTGACCCCAACTGGGGGCGCATTGCGGGTGCTGCCGGACGCGCGGGTGTACTGTTTGATCAGAACAATCTGCAAATCAAGCTGGGACAGTTCTTGATGATGCAGCACGGGCAGCCACAGGCCTTCGATCGCGCTGCTGCCAGCAATTATCTCCGACAGGCTGCCGAAGGCGCGTATCTCAAGCACGATACGGTGGTGATCGCGGTCAGTGTTGGTGATGGGCCGGGTGTTGGTAAAGCCTGGGGCTGCGACCTCAGCTACGATTACGTCAAAATCAACGCTGAATATACCACCTAACACGCGCTCAGCCGTGCGGCCATCGCAAGCCAGGTTTGGGGTGAACCGATCGCGAGCAATGCTCAGAGTGGGCCTTTTGTGCGCACCTGTTCATAGATGGTTGCCATCGCGGCAATGAATGAATGATCGCGATGCCAGAAGGCGGGAAAGTCACCCTGCTTCCTCACGGGAATGCCTGCAACCAGCGTTTGCGGTAGGGGGTCGATCGCTGACGGTAAGCGTTTGGCCCCATGCCAGAAATCGCGCAGCCCTTCTAGCCCGGTGGCTGGGATCGTACGGGGTTGTGTGTAGTAAAACGGCACGGCCTGGGGCGATCGCTGGGTTTGCTGAAGTTCGGCAGCGAGTGCCTGTCCCAATGGCGATTTTGCCAGCTCTTTGTGCAGATCCTCGCGAGCGAGTCCTCGCAGTTCAAATAGTAAGAACGGATCGCGATCGAGTTCAGCAGCCACCAGGTAATAAACCCCAGCGATGTGCTTACAGGGATTGCCCCAATCCGGACACGAGCACGTGGCATCAAAATCTTTTTTGCTGCGGGGCAATAAGTTCAATCCCAGCAGGCTGAAGGTGTCTTCAATATTGTCTGGAATTTCGTTGAGCAGGAGGCGAGAAATGAGGCTGGCTTTGGATGCAACCAGGGCGATCGCAGCGGCCCATTTGGCAGCGCTAATCGGCTGAAACGCGATCGTGGTGGTGTAGAGCGGTTCCTTATACACACCGTAATAGGGATTCACGGAACCC
>JAJPKC010000565.1 GCA_021323955.1 Oscillatoriales cyanobacterium Centralia_MAG_596
AGCGATTTCCCTCAGTTCTGCCAGTAGTTCATATTCCGCCTTTCCCGACTCCAGCCGCAGCGGTTTACGAATGCGAATAGCCGACGGGATTGTGGCGTCGATTAACGCATCCAGACTGTCAAAGCCGATCGCCGCCAGCATTGCTGTCACATCACGATCACGCGGGCCAATGTGACGTTGGGCAAACGAATCGGTATACGCCAGAGGATAGGGAGCAGCCGATGGAGAACGCAGCGTCAGAGCAGCCGATCGAGGGTGTTTGGCGGGATCCGTTCCGTTCGCGCTGGCTTTACTGACACTGGCGCTGGATTGAGACGAAGAGTGCTCTAACATGATGACTCTGGCGTAAAAAACTAGGGGAACGATAGCAGGAACTCGATCGCGATGCAGTAAGCAATGTCACCACATGCTAACCAAAGGTTCTCTTCATATTCTGCAACAATTAGCCAGAAAGTGCTGAGGCGGGAGGTGGAAAGCTAAAGCGAAGTACAACCCGTCATCGATCGGGGGCGGAAATCAAAGGTCATTGGTCATAGGACTCGATGGGTATACCAGAAAGGTCATTAGTCATTAGTCATTGATGGGGGAAGGCATCCATGCCTCAGGTGCAGGGCTGATGTTCAATTCCAAACCCCTTTGATCGTGACGTGTACTAAAGTCTAAGCGCTAAATTTCCATTCCTCATTCCTCATCCCTCATCCCTTATCCTTCATCCCACCTACTCCCCTTCCACCTGCCCACGATACTCATCGGCCGTGAGCGCATCGTCCAGGTCGCCCGCATCATTCACTCTGACCTTGAGCAGCCACGCCTCACCATAGGGATCATCGGCCAGTTGCTCTGGTGCATCGATTAACGGTGAATTGACTTCCACAACGGTACCTGTCACGGGAGAGTTGAGGTCTTCCACAGCTTTCACTGACTCTACCGTGCCGAACTTTTCGCCTTTTGCGAGCGCATCACCGACTTCAGGTAGTTCCAGAAACACAATGTCGCCCAATTGATCAACGGCAAAGGCCGTGATGCCGATCGTGGCGATTTCCCCTTCCAGACGCGCATACTCGTGGGAGTCCAGATACTTCAGGTCATCGGGATAGTCAAAAGCCATGTTGTCTCCTCGAAGCAATTTGAAATAGTAGCGGTTCGCTATCAGCGATCGGGTCTAGCTATAGCGATCCTACTTGAATTGTGCCGATTGTTTTGTTGCCAGCGACTAAACCATGGATAAAAAGCTGGTCGCTGCTGGTTAGCGGCTGATAACTAGATTGAACGGCGATAAAACGGCTTTTTCACGACGATCGCGGGATACCGCTTACCGCGAATCTCGACCTCAAGCGTCTGACCGGGCTTGGAGAGTGGCGTAGGCACGTAGGCCAGCGCGATCGCCTGCCCCACGGTCGGAGCCAGCGTACCGCTGGTGACTTCACCCACGGATTGAGCGTTGTGGAAGACGGGATAGCCATGACGCGCAATGTTGCGCCCCTGCATTTGCAGCCCTATCAGGCGTCGCTGGACTCCTGCTTGCTTTTGCTGCTCCAGGATTGGTCGTCCGATAAAGTCTCCTTTGCTGTCCAGGTGTACTAACCAGCCCAGTCCCGCTTCCAGGGGTGTGGTGCTGTCATCAATGTCCTGGCCATAGAGTGACAGCGCGGCTTCCAGTCGCAGGGTATCACGGGCACCCAGACCGCAGGGAACCACACCTGTAGTCATCAGCGATCGCCACAACTCCACCCCCACTCCAGGATCAACCATTACTTCAAAGCCATCTTCACCCGTATAGCCAGTCCGAGCGAGGAATCCGGGCTGTCCCAGAATAGTGCCTTCAAGGTGACCAAAGGGCTTCACCGCTGACAAGTCTTCCTGTACCAGTGGTTGCAGATGCTTAACGGCCTCTGGCCCCTGCACTGCCAGGAGAATTTTGCTCGTGGACTCGTCTTGAAAATCGATCTGGTCTAAATCGATCTGCTCTTGCAACCACGTTTTGTCTTTCAACGTCGTCGAAGCATTGACGATCGCAAACCAGCGCTGTTGTCCTGTCGCGTTGAGTCCCTGGTAATAAAAAATCAGGTCGTCAATGATGCCTGCCTGTGGGTTTAGCAGTACCGTATACTGCGCCTGCCCAGGCTGCAATCGGCTCAGGTCGGATGGCACAAGTCGTTGCAGTTGATCTAGCACGCGATCGCCTGTCAGCGAAAACTTGCCCATGTGGGAAATATCAAACACTCCTGCGGCTGTCCTCACGGCCTGGTGCTCGCGCGTGATGCCGCTGTACTGTACGGGCATTTCCCAACCGGAAAAGGCAGTCATACGGGCTTTGAGGGTCACCCCAAGGTCAAAAAGGGGCGTGCGGGCCAGGGGCGTGGGGACGTCAATGGGCAAGTTTTCAAGGGGCAAGTTGGCTGCGTTCGGTTCCGTCACAAATCCTCATTCCATTGCCGTACAACACTTTTCATCCTAGAGGAAACCAGACAGGCTAGCTACTCGGCGGCCAGAAACACTTTGTCCTGCCAAAACGCTTCTGTAAAGAAATGGTGTTGCGATTGTGAAGATTGGGCAGTCGTGTGTCGCCTCAGACTATCCTGTTTAGACGAAATCTCAGTGTTTTCGCGTAAGAATCGATAAAAACCTTCTGGATGGGATCGATGTAACTACTGAACAGGATTCATCACTTGTTGATTCGTTGTTTCATCCTTTGTAATCAGGAGTAATCAATGTCCAAATGTATATTGCACGCGATCGTGGCATCAGCTGGCAGCATTGCCGCTGTGACGACGCTGTGGGGAACTCAGGCACAAGCAGCCGTGCTGACCTACGAATCTGATCTAAACGTCACAGCAACCGTTGTGTTGCCTAATCAGTCTACCGCTCAAACGCCGATCGCCAATGCAGCCGTCATTTTTACCAAAGCGCCCAGCGTTGCTCAGCCAGGACTGTTTGACTATGAGTTCAAATCGTTCACTGGCAAGTTGCTGAACGCGACCTATACCACAGCCGATCTCTTGTCACCTGCCAACATCACGTTCGTCGCTGGCTTAAACGCGCTGCTGCCCTCAAAGTATCAAACGCTGCTACCAGCCATTCTAAATAACACGACACCCACGTATACAGGCGATGGTGGGTTTCCCCCTGCGGATCCAATTTCCTATACCTTCAGCAGCCAGGACGTTAGCGCTGGCGTGAGTTTAGTCGCACCGCATCTATCGCCAACGCAGTTGAACGCTGTCAACACGATCGCAGCGCTCTTTCCAAACGGAGGTGAGGCGACTCTCTCCAGCACGCTGATTCCTGGCAGTTCTGATTCCAGCTCAGCGTCGTTCACCACGCTAATTGCCAGCAACCCATCCAGTTCAGCCCCGTCCGAAGGCGTGCCAGAGCCGACGACAATCGCGGGACTGGCACTCGCTGGTGCCGGGATGATTGCGGCGCGTCGCCGGCTCAATCGACGCAAGACAATCGCCAGCTAGACTAGCGATCGCGTTGGTCAGACGATCGCGTTGATCAGAGACCTGACAGCAAGCTGAGCGGTCAAATACCCCAACGGAGTTCGCTTTCGGCCTCACTTCTGTCACACGTTAGTTGGCGACGGCTATGGTTGCTTCTGCGATCGATGCGGATCGTCGATCGCAGAGGTATCAACAGTCCAACCTGACCACGCTCGAACTGATTGGCTGGAAGCGGCTTTGGCGCTAGTTCAAATCGACGTTCAGACATCTAGAGGTATTTCTGGATGAGTAAACTGAGCTTTTCTTTGGCCGCTGGTGATGCCTTATCAAGCGGCGTGAGAATGGCGTACTTTAGCGCTGAGTGGGCGTCCGACTGGGGAGGATGCTCACTCAGGCGGCGCACGGTTTCTTGGATCACTTTTTGGGCGTTGACCGCATTGCGCTGTAGATTGGCAATCACCATTTCGACTGTGACGCTGTCGTGATCGGGATGCCAGCAGTCATAGTCAGTCACCAGCGCCAGCGTCGCATAAGCAATCTCTGCTTCGCGCGCGAGTTTCGCTTCCGGCAAATTGGTCATGCCGATAATCGTCGCACCCCAGCTCCGGTAAAGATGCGATTCTGCTTTGGTGGAGAACGCTGGGCCTTCCATGCAAACGTAGGTGCCCCCACGATGCAGCGTGACATCGTTTAAGTTAAGGCTGTCCACCGCATCGGCCAGCACCTTCGCTAACTGCGGGCAAACCGGATCGCCAAACGCAATGTGAGCCACAATGCCATCCCCGAAAAAGGTGGAAACGCGGTTTTTAGTGCGATCGATAAACTGGTCAGGAACCACCATGTCCAGCGGTTTCGCCTCTGCTTTCAGGGAGCCAACAGCCGAAGCAGAGATCAAATACTGCACGCCCAGGCTCTTCATCGCATAAATATTGGCTCGAAACGGAAGCTCTGAGGGGGTGAGATGGTGATTACGTCCATGCCGCGCCAGAAACGCCACGCGGGTGCCGTCCAGCGTACCCAGGATCAATGCATCAGAGGGTTTGCCAAAAGGCGTATCGATCGCCACCTCCTCTACATCCTTCAGCGCCTCCATCTTATAAAGTCCACTGCCGCCAATGATGCCAATTGCTGCCTGAGACATAAGGATTCTTCGTGATTGCCGTAGTTATTCTACCTGTTGAGGGAGGGCACGTGGGTGAGGGATGAAGGATAAAGGCTAAAGGCTGAAGGCTAAAGGATAAGGGCTAAAGGCTAAAAGCAAGAGACGATTTGACTACACAAGTGTTGACTGTTTGACTAAGCAACCATTTGATATCGATGTTGCGCTAACGCGCTTGCGAGACATGGTGCGGCCATTTCCCAAAGCCGCTATGTTTGAATTAGCGGCGCGTGGGTATCGATCGCCGTTTGAGCAACTCATCGCCTGCATCATCTCAATCCGGACGCGCGATGAGACATCGCTACCCGTCTCAATCCGACTATTCGAACGTGCCCGTACACCGTCCGAAAT
>JAJPKC010000066.1 GCA_021323955.1 Oscillatoriales cyanobacterium Centralia_MAG_596
AGCTGTTCAGCAGCGGTCAGCGCATCGTCCACCGTGTAGACAATGCTGCCCTGAGGCACGGGAAACCCCAGCGTGCTCAAAAACTGTTTGCAGTCGTCTTTGCCTGTTGTAAAGTCTGAGTCGATATGGCTGTCATGGTCAAAGGTCGTCGCCACACCGCGGACTTGCTTGCGACCATAGCCGTACTGCATCAGCCGTTCATCCCACAGGTAGAAGGCCGGAATGTCCAGTTCATACGCCGTTTTGAGCAGCGCATACACCGTCGGACCACCGTAAACCGAGTCCCGAAACACGCCCTGCAACACTTCGATCTGGTCTTCAATCCAGAAGCGTCGATCGCGCGTGATTGCTTCAAACCAGTCCCAAACGGTATACACGATCGCGCGGCTGGTGCGCCCGTGCAACGACTGCACCGCAACTTTGGCATGTTTCTTGGCGGTTTCTTCGACCTCGGCCTGTACGCTCCACTGTGTCAGGTGTAAATCCATCCCGAGCTGGTTGACTTCGGCCACCGTGCGTGCAAACAGATGCCCGTAAGAAGTGTATGTTTCCTCGCCAAGATGGGGATAGTAATCGGCAATCACCGTTACATAGTCGTCCAGCGGCAGTGGCGGGTTTTCACTGACCAGTGCAAAGTCAAATGCCACTGCGGCTGTCTCAAGATACGGATTAGGGCCGATGTAGTACCTGAGATTAAAAATATCAAACGCATCGGTTACTCTTGCGTTGACACGGCCCATATCCACGCTCTGATCCAACACCATGATGAAATACCACGTCTACGCCTCACTGACCTTACCGCTACAAGAGAACCACTATCCTCTATCAGAAGTTGCGATCTGGAGCAATTGCGGCACGTCATACCCCACCATTGACATCATCTATCCAGAGAGATACCGCTTTTGAGTGGTGTAATCACGCCTCACAGTAGTTACAACTACATATACCTTGTCAGGAGGTTGTGACCTTATGAACAAGCCTTTTATGAATCAACTATTGACAACCAAAGCATCTGAAGACGCGCCCAACGTCCGCGAGGCAACCAGAACCCTGCGAGCGGAGGTGCATAACCTGGCGAAGACAGCGTTTCATCGTCATCTGATTTCGGGGTATGGCGATAGCGAATATCCCGACGAATATCAAATTTTGCACGAGGGCAAACCGAGGCACTTGCCGCTCAGTCGGGCGCGGGCATTTTTGGCCCGATTGCTCCAGCGCCATCGCGTAGACAACGGTTAACTCGACGACTTCCCTCACTCATACCAACGATCCATCCGGTTCCATCGAGAGCCGGATTTTTTGTATCAAAATCTACCAAACGATGGTCGTAGCGGCGGCGATCGCCGTGCTTTATTAGAAAACTATCTCGATCAAATGTGGAATTGTTATGACGTTACAAGATATTGAAGGATCAACTGCGGCGGCATCCCCTGAAGTAACCACGGAACCGCCAGATAACGTCGCGCTCCCGGAAACACATGGCCAACTGGTGATCATTGGTGGAGCCGAAGACAAAGAAGGTGATTGTCAAATTTTGCGCGAGTTTGTGCGACGGGCAGGCGGCTTACAGTCCCACATTGTGGTGATGACGGTTGCAACAGGGCTGCCGGGTGAAGTGGGCGAGACTTACATCAATGTGTTTGAACGGTTGGGCGTGGCGTCCGTCAAAGTTGTCGATACGGCCCGACGGGAAGATGCCAGTGACCCCAGAGGTCTTGAGTTAATTCAAACTGCCACGGGCGTGTTCTTTACAGGCGGCAATCAGGCTCGCATTACGGAGTGCCTGAAAGACACCGAACTCGATGCCATGCTGCACAAACGTTTTGCTGAGGGAATTGTCATTGCGGGGACGAGTGCAGGGGCCGCGATGATGCCCGACATGATGATTGTTGAGGGCGAGTCCGAAACCAATCCCCGGATGGAAGTGGTGCGGATGGATCGGGGCATGGGCTTTCTGCCGGGGGTTGTCATCGATCAACACTTTGCGCAACGGGGACGATTGGGACGCCTCCTGTCGGCGATCGCCCAACAGCCTGTCAACCTCGGCTTTGGCATCGACGAAAACACCGCGATCGCCATCAACGGGAAAGAGCTGGAAGTGATTGGCGAAGGCGCGATCACAGTCGTCGATGTGGCAAACATCACGCACAACAATGTGGAAGAGTTGCTCCGCGACGAACCGCTGGCCCTGTGCAATGCGACACTCCACATTCTCCCCCACGGCTATCGGTTTGACCTGGAGAAGCGATCGCCGATCGACAAACCATAGCGCTGAAGGCGTAGGAATTTTCATTACAAAAGGAGTGCAATCCGTGGAGAGAGACGGTAAAGTAGTACAAACGCTCTTTTGTCGCTTTTATGTCCCCTCCACTCACGCCAACGCAGCAGCGGGTACTTACCTGGATTGAAGACTTCATGGCTCAGCACGGGATGGCACCCACCTACCGTGAGATCCAGAAAGGGTTGGGCTATCGATCGCTGGCGTCTGTGCAGCTTCAGATCGATCAGCTCACTGAAAAGCGGCTCATTAGCCACATCCCGCGCAAAT
>JAJPKC010000609.1 GCA_021323955.1 Oscillatoriales cyanobacterium Centralia_MAG_596
ATTAGTTGCTCAAATGGCAACGCCTGACTGGCTAACAGCGCTAACGCCGCCCTGACATGCTTTGGAGTGTTATGGAACACTCCCTTGAGGGTTAGCTCGCTGTAGTGGAGTTGCTCTGTGCTGACGGTGATGTGGGTATCGCGCGGACAGCCACCAAATAAATTGACCGTTGCACCCGGACGGGCACAGGCGATCGCCGTCTCCCACACAGAAGGAACGCCTGTGGCTTCAATGACGACATCCGCGCCCCAGCCATCCGTCAGGTCTTTCACAACTGCTGGCACATGCTTGATCTGGCGATAATTAAATGTTTTCACGGCACCCAATTGCGCACCAATTTGCAGCCGTTGATCGTTGCCTCCAAACAGAAAGACCTGGGCAAACGGCCGATCGCGATCACTTGCCTGCGGCGTTCCAGTCCATTCCCCCTGCCCCGATGCCAGTGCGGCGACAAACATCAGGCCGATCGCCCCATCGCCTAACACAACGACGCGATCGCCCGGTTTGACATTCGATCGCGCCGCCCCATGCAGTACGCACGCTAGCGGTTCGGTCATGGAAGCCAGGGGGTAGGATACCCCTTCGGGAATCGGCAGCAGATTGTGTTGCACGATCGCGGCGGGAATCTTTAAGTACTCAGCAAATGTCCCGTTGTTAAAAAGTAAATTCTGACAAAGCGAGTATTCTTCTTTTTGGCAAAAAAAGCAGGTCATGCAAGGAGCAGAATTATTGGCAACCACGCGATCGCCCACCGTCCAGTTGGTGACACTCCGACCGATCGCGACAATCTCCCCTGCCGCCTCATGCCCAAATAACGTTGGTGGCTTTAGCATTCGGGCATGGCCGCCCCGTCGCCATACTTTGAGGTCTGTCCCGCAGGTAGTGGCTGCCGCTACTCGAATGACCACTTCTCCGGCGGCTGGAGTGGGGTCGGCGACCGTTTCTAACCGCAGATCCTCTTGCCCGTATAGTAATGCTGCTAACAAAGCGTTCCCGTGTACTCAACCTGGCTATCCCAACCATCTTACAAGGTTGAGGACTGCTGAGAGTCGACAGGTCTTCCCAAGTCCACTGACCACGGAGGACTCACTATGAACCACCCATACGACACCGCCTCCAACCCGAAGCGGCTGAAGGCGGCAGACTAGCGATGCGTGAACGCCAGCGAGGGCGATCGCGTGAACGTGTGATTATGAGCTTAGATCGCCTGACGGGAGACTAATTTTTCGAAGGTTGCTTGAGTTTGGTGCAGCAGTTGTTCGCGGCTGTCGCCAGCCTTTGTCAACGTGGGCACCAGATTACGCGCCTGCAAGGTCATATGAAGCTGAAGGTGTGCGACATACTCGCTGAAGTCTTCGCGGCACGGGGAATTCGAAGAGTGATGTAAAGGTGAATTCAACGTTTTCATCCTTTTGCAACTTTGATGTAATTACCCAACGTTACGAAGGCTATCACGCAAGCAATTTCGTTACCGTCTTCGCAATGAAGTTTAACGGTTAGCAGTCAAAATGTTTAGAAACGTAAAGTTCTGAGTCCCGCCCCTGAAACACCCGACGGGTAACTTACAGCCACCGCGATACAGCCACCGAGACACAGCCACTACCGATGAAACCGCGCAGGATGATGGGCAGCGCAAAAAAGATTTTGCACTGACGACGCAGTTATGCTACACTCATATACCGTGCCTGGACGCATAGCTCAGTTGGTTAGAGCACTACGTTGACATCGTAGGGGTCACTGGTTCGAGTCCAGTTGTGTCCATCTGAATGGATCTTGAGTTAACGCTCGTTAAGCGGGAGCATTTGTTTGTTTCCCCGTAAGCGTTGCGATCGCCCAGTTGACTGCTGCGAAAACGCAGTCCGTTCATGGTGCATGCATCATGACTCTCCGCCTGTTCGATCAACACTGGGCGATCGTGCTGCCTCGTCGGTCAGGTCAGCACGATCGCAGTCTCGAAAGCCACTTACAGCGATATTGCGCCAGGAGTGACCCAGAAAGCTTGACCGCAGACTGGCCATGAATCACTGGCGCTGCTTCAAGCTTTCCAAACCGTACCAACGCTGGGTTACGGCATATATGTGAATCGCGCGATCGCCTAATGGGTCAAAAGGTTGATGGCGGCTCCAGCAGCAGCCCCTGTCAGCGCGTTGTTAATCGCGTGGTGACGGCCGGTAACTGTACCCGCCACCGTGCCAGCCGCCGCACCAACGGCCGCATCGCGGGGCAGATCGCGGTGTCCAGAATGCCGACCCAAAGCGCTGTTAGCACCAGTCACAGCGGCCCCAGCAGCAGCGCCATTGATGGCACCGCGCACAGCCGATCGATGCGTGATTGCGCCAGTGGCAACACCAGCGGCGGCACCAATGCCAATATTCCGCAGCAGTTGGTCATCGGCAGATGCCGGTTTTGCGGGCAGAAGGGTGGTGCCTGCCAGCGTCGTCGCCAGCAAGCTCGGTAAGAGCACACGGTTCAAGGTGCGATTCATTGCTGTACCTCCTTGATGGATTGCTGAATGAAATTCACGGCTAGGAAGTGCCTGTAATGGCAACATATCCAATTAGCCACAATTCCTATTTTAAAGAGAAGAACACGGTTAGCCCTACCTCTTGAGAGCGATTGGGCCACTTTGACGATCGCCATAGTTGTCATCACGAAAAATAGCGATTCAACGTTGTGGGCGCAATTTCACAGGCATTTACATTGTTGACCCAAAACGCTGAAAGCATCTCCCAAAAGCGTTTTCAAGATTTTATTCAGTTACATTGGTGAACTTGAGGTACACTCAACAAGGCAGAATTGATGTGTGCCGCATTTGGGTACAAGTCAAATTTCTGGTAAGCTAATCGGCACTCATAGTAATGACGACAATCATCAGTCAACATTGCTGGATGGGTATTCGGAGTGGGAAGTGAGGAGTCGTCGATCAACGGAGTCAACGTTGCGGCCAACAGTCGATCGCAGATAAACAATCTAGCGATTCTTTGCATCTTTTACGATCGATTTACAGTCAAAGATGTTAGCGATCGATCAACGCGCACAGCGTTGTATCAGTCGCCAGTTGCACCACTGAGTGACTATCATTGGAAGTGCCACAATGGCTTCAGATTATCCTGATGCCGCGGCGTCCAGTTATCAACCAGTGAAGCATGTCTGGCTACTTCGATTTTGATGAACCTAGAGTCGCTTAACTAACCAATGACTCATCAACTTCAACAGGACAGTCCTACCGCTATTGTAGGCAAACGTTATAAACTCATTAGCCAGCTTGGGGTTGGTGGGTTTGGGCAAACGTTTTTAGCGCAAGATTTGCACCTGCCAGATTGTCCTCGATGCGTGGTCAAGCGTCTTTTAGCTAAAACAAACGAGCCGCGCAGCCTACAAACAGCGAGGCGTTTGTTCAACACGGAAGCCCGAGTGCTTTATCAGTTAGGCAACCACGATCAAATTCCCTCACTGTTTGCCCATTTCGAGGAAAATCAAGAGTTTTATCTTGTCCAGGAGTTTGTTGAAGGGGAACCACTCACACGACAGATTCTCAAGGGCGAACCCTGGCCCGAAGACCGTGTCATCTCACTGCTCAAAGATATTCTTGAAGTGCTCGTCTTCGTCCACCAGCAGAATGTCATTCATCGAGATGTCAAGCCGTCTAATTTGATGCGGCGGCGGCGGGACGGCAAACTGGTTCTGATTGACTTTGGTGCGGTCAAACAAGTCAGCGTCCAAGCGGCTGATGCCAGCACGGATATCGCTGATTCAACTGTTTCGATCGGGACACAGGGCTATATTCCTAATGAACAGCTGGCTGGCAAACCGCGCTTTAGCAGCGACATTTATGCGGTCGGGTTAGCTGGCATTCAAGCCCTGACAGGAATATTGCCGCGAGACCTGGGCGAAGATGCTCAAACAAGCGAACTGGATTGGCGGACTCATGCACCTCACGTCAGCGCCGAACTGGCAGAAGTGCTCGATCGCATGGTACGGTACGACTTCCGCGATCGCTACCCCACCGCGATCGAAGCGCTGGACGCCCTGCGTAACCTGGCTCCTGATCCAACCGAGTATCAGCCGCGATCGTTTATTGAACCCAGCGACCCCGGCTCGACAGTCCACTTTGACTCAGTGTTGCATCCAGGCGCGGTCACAGCGCGACAGTCAAGCACCCTCAAAGACTTTGCTCCAACCGATCCAAGAGAGGAGACACTCACACTCTCTGGCAACACGGCGTCAGAGTCTTTTTTACGCGAACTTGAGTCGCCAGATGCAGCCAGGCCTGCTGCCGAGACGCGCATTGTGACCAGGCTTTCTCAAACGCTATCGGCCCGTTGGCTGCTAGCGGGTTCTGCGGCCGTAGGATTGGTGATATTAGGCATTAAGTTAAGCCCCTTGATGCAGTCGGTTGGTAAACCGATCGCGCCCTTCAACGCGACTCAATACGCCACCATCCCAAAACGATCACCAGTCCCCAGTTCCAAGCCGATTTCACCAGACCAGGAAGCGACCAAACAACTGGAGCAGGCCGATCGGCAGCGTAAACAACAGCAGTATCAAGAGTCCCTGGCCAACTACAACAAAGTCATCCAGCTCAAGCCCAAAATGGCACAGGCTTACTGGGGCAAGTGTGATGCATTGGCCGGTCTGAAACAACCAGAGCAGGCGATCGTGGCGTGTAATGATGCCCTCGATCTGAAACCCAATTATCCAGAAGCACTGTGGAGTCTGGGAAAGGCGCTGAGGCAGCAAGACCGCTCGCTCGAAGCACTCAGACTGTTTGAACAGGCAACCGCGCTCAAGCCCAATTTTGCCGAAGCATGGGTTGACCGGGGGATTACGCTACAAGAGTTTGGCCGTTCTGTCGAAGCGATCGACGCGCTGGATGAAGCGATCGCCCTTAACCGCAATTCGGCTGAAGCATGGAGCACAAAAGGAGCCGCACTGTGGAACCTCGGACGGTATGACCAGGCGATCGTCGCGTTAGACAAAGCGCTTCAGATTCAACCCAATGCTCCTGGTGCACTGGCGTTGCGTCAGCAAGCGCGTGAGCAGTTAGGCTATTAACGCAAATGAACGCGCGATCGTGTAGCTTCTCGCTTCAATCAGGACGCTTCGGCCCCAGCCAATCGGTCAGACATTCATCTGGGGCAGCTTTTGGCGCACTGTTGCCACACGCTGAATCGCGACGACCAGAGAGCCAATAGCCATTCCTCACAACCGCTGTTGGGGTTGCGGCATCACCTTGCTCAACAATCGCTCATAGCCGATCGTCTTTCTAGCGAGCAGACACCAGAGCGCAACTTGAATTTGCCTCAACCGAGGGTGGCACAAGCGCAACCACATGAGGCACGGGCCGCGGGGTGTAACCAACGAGGGATGCACCTTTATACGCCAGCGATGTGCTGCCGCCCGAATCAAGCATCACCGCATCCCGGAATCCGGCTTTTGCCAGCGCAATGCCCAGATCCACCGAGCCGATCGGCTCTTGCGAAACACCAATTTGCGGTTGACCAGCCTCGTTGATGCCCCAGAATGCTCGATGCCGTGCTTCATTCACACTGTACAAGCGCCCAAACCGCTCCACAGGCTGCGGCTGACCGTTCTCGACTAGCCAACCACCCGCCACAAACGCATCCGTCACATCGGGCATCTCAGCCTGGATGCCCTCCAGCGTGTTGTGCTTATTGTGGTCAAACGGCACAAATTTGACTGCATGAGCACTGATCAGCACCAATGGGCGCTTGTCAAGAAAGGGATTTTCGCCCCGCTTGCCGGGAATAAATTCGCCCTCAACCTGACTGTAAACGGGGCCTAGCATCTCGTTTGAGTCTAAGAACTCAAGTGAAAAAAAGCCGCCATCAACGGCTGCAACGGCAGGTGTTCCCTCCAGAATCTTGGGTACCTGGTTACGGGTTTTGGCATGAATGGTGATTGGTCTGCCGCCTGAGATAAAAATAAATGGCGTCCGGTCAATCACAGCGTTGGTGCGACTAATAGGTGTGGTGAAATCAAACGATCGATCCCAGGACGGTAGTTTCGGCCCACCCCATGCAACGTTAACCATTTCGGCGAGACGTGATTGACCAATCCGTCCGATCGCCATCAAGCTTTCAGATTGACCGGCTAACCGCTCATCGTTGTCATCCATTGTCAGTGCAGCGTTATAGCCAGCCTGCTCAACCGCATCAATAGCCTGCGCATCGTACCGACCTTCGGGATAGGTAAAGTAACGAATGGGAATCCCCAGTTCGGACTCAAGAATCCGCTTTGACTCCTGCGTTTCAATCCGCAGTTGGTCGGCACTCATGCCCGCCATTGGTTTGTGGTTGACGCTGTGCGACGAAATCGTAATTAGTGGGTCTTTCGCCATCTCGCGCAACTGCTCCCACGTGAGGCTCGATCGCCCCATGTGCTTACCAACTTTGGCTGTATAAATTGCAAACAGCGCGGGATAGCCGTACTTCTTCAGTAGCGGATACACGTAGCTATAATGCCCAGCATACCCATCGTCAAATGTCAGCACAATCGGCTTTTCAGGTAGTGGCAATCCCGTTCGCAGATGGGTTACCAGCTGATCCATACTGATCGGGGTCAACCCCTTTTTCTGGATTAGCTGCAGATGGGCCTCAAACTCATCAGGCGTCACATCAAAAAAGACCTTCTTTTCCGGCAGAATGTCGTGATACATCATCACAGGCACCCGCGCCAGTCGTGCTCGCTGATTAATATTGGGAAACGGCGTTGCATTGAGATACGCCAGCAGTTGGGGGGCCACATTAGTAATTAAGGTTCCCACCCCATTCGCAGGCTGTTCCAGCCAGGTCGCGGTTTGAGTGACATCGCTGACAAGCTGAGTCAAACCGCCAGTTGATGCTGTTTGTGCCGCTTGACAGCTGGCCTGTGGTGGCTCCATAGAAGGATCCTGGGGCGCTTCTACTGAAGTCGGTTCCTGCGCCAGTGCCGCGATCGGGAACGTTTCGTACAGCGGCAGCATCACAGCAATGGCGCTTGCCAAAATCGCTCGGTAGCGATCGCGGTGCCGCCACTTTGACCCTAATTTGACCCAACTTTGCATCATGAACGTCTGCCCTTGTTGCACAACTCCATCAACCACACGTGATCGAAAATGCCCTTGCTAGATTTACCGCATTTCTGAACGTTTGTCAGGTTTTTTGGCATACCCTCGTTCGAATGCACACGCTTACTGTGCCCGACGGCTCGCCTCACGACTGATCGCCGATAAATTATCCGCCAACGCATCCTTAAAGACGTTATAAAACGTGCTTTCACCAAAGCTGGATTTAGGTCGGACAGACACCACCTGGGTAATTAAAACCTGATCCGCCTTCGCACCCGAATAAGGAGCCACAGGCTCGATCTTCCAGTAGCCGTCTAGCGTTGGTAAGTCACCTTCAATGCGGCGAAAATCAATCCGTTGATTAGTGACTTCTGTGATCTTCGAGCGAACGCGCGATCGCACCTTAAACAAGAGCACATTCCGCTCATCGACCTGTTCAACCACTTTATGACTGCCATCTGCCTGCAAAACTTTGCTGAAGACGACATTGGGCAAAAATTTTGGGAAATCGTTGTAGTCCGTCAATACAGACCACACTACCTCAGGGGAGGTCGGCACCAGCACTCGCGCAACATACTGCCCCTTTTCTCCGGTCACCAGAGGCTTTCCACTTCGTAAAGTGACGCGCTCTGCAACTGGCAGTTTGTCTACAGGACTATTAAAGAGTTGAGCCTGACCTGGTGTGCCTACAAGCGCGATCGCAACCGCCGCTGCAAACCCAAACAACCGCTGCATTCCAAAACGTTTACGCATAGCTTGCTAAATCAACCTTAAGCACGATTGCAGGTTTGTCCCGCTTATTCTAGCAGCCGATCCCTGGCTGTAGAACGGCATAAGTGATGAACCTGCCCAAATTAACTTGCCATCGCGTCTACGTGCAGCGATCCTGGGATTAGCCAACCGGCATAGCCAGCACAGACTGGACTCACCCACCTGTCATCCTGCAGCAGGCACACTGAACGCAACAGAAACGAGAGCGGCAAAGTAAAAGCCTCCCTCGCGGAAGGCTTGAGTTATGGTGATTTGACTCTAGGACATCCTCATGCTCGGGCATTGCCGCCTGCAAAAACTGTATAAACGATCGCTTGCCGCGAAACAGAAACCCAGTCCAAATTTTTATCTGCTCGTATTATATTCCTCTCATAACATAATTGCTCTCGCAACATAATTATGCTCGTACTGGTGAGCGACCCATTTCGGATGTGCTCGCCTCACGAACCAGTACCTGGCTTGGCTGAGAAGTAGAGCGATGATTGGTACAACACCTGCTCTTGATGTGTTTGGAGTGTGCAGTCCGCCAGCGGATAAGCCACACACGTAACCGTATAGCCAGCCGCTACTTCTGCTGGCTGTAAAAACGTCTGGTCGCTTTGGTCAACCTCACCTTCAATCAACCGGGCAATGCAGGCGGAACAGTTGCCCTGCCGACAACCCGCCGGCAGCCGAATACCCATTGCCTCGGCAATGTCCAGAATATATTCGTCCTCTGGCACTGCAATCGTTTGGTCGAGCGCGATCGCTGGATTCACTAGCCGAACTTGATACACAGCCATGACCTCGTTCACTTTATTAAAGATCTTTAACCAATCTGTCTGTCCCAGTTAGATCTTTTCAACGCAGGGAATCTTAAGTCAAGAGTAGACGTAGCAACCTTCACTAGAGATAAATTTTCACTGTTAAGTGATCGATCAATCTCTGTAAGCACAGACTGAGCGAATCTACATTTGGTTTGCAGTCAATATTCTGACAGGGTCTGTCTCTACAAATGATTAATTTTATGGCAGCAAATCCAACGTTAGCCGCCACTATCTTTTCTGCAAAACTGCTTTGCTCTGACCGTGAAGCGCTTCGCCCAAGCCACTTAAACTTACTCTCTTGCCACGACTGACCTAATTACCACTTGGATTCATCGAGAACGACTATGGTGATAGCAACGCCCCAAGAACACCCTGCCAAACTAAAAAACCCAAAGAAACACAATCACTATGGGTTTCGAGATTTCTTTCAATTCGATCAAGACAAAGGCACAATCATTGATTGGAATGGCAGCCGTAATGTGCTGACGACCGAAGACTTTATCATCGGTCTGGTCGAAGGCTTAGAAGAAGAAGTCGGTGACGCGTCCGCTGCCACCATGTACACCATTGGCTGTGAATGGGGCCAAAAAGATGCCTTCTTTTTTGAGAAATGGTTTGAAAAAGAATTCAATCGCAATTTGCGCCAAACGAACCTTTTGTTCTTGCTAGAAACCTGGTGGTGGCCCTTTACCTCTCAGGGTTGGGGGCGTTGGGAAGTAGACATGGGCGATCGCAAGCAGGGCTTCATGTTTATCAATATTTTTGATTCTGCGGTTGCCCGAACGCTGGGAGATGTGGGTAAGCCAGTCTGTTTTCTCTACGCTGGTCTGTTCGCCGGGTTCTTTACCGAAATGGTGAAGAAGCAGCTGAGCTGTATTGAAATCCAGTGCTATTCGATGGGAGAAACCTACTGCAAGTTTCTCCTGGGCGGCCAAGACCGAATTGATGCAGCCTCTTTCTGGTTAAACGAAGGCGCTACCGCAAGAGACATTGAGAAGCGTTTGCGGACAGGAGATTTACTGCGATGAGCACGCTGACCCTTCCCCAAACCAATGGTGCGAAAGCCCGAGCAACATCAGAACTGTGGCAGCGAGAATCGGTAAAGTCATTTTTTACTGGCTTTAACTGGGAGAATCATCCCGCTGATCTGCAAGAGATCAAGTTGAGTTTGTCTGAGAACAACAACACTCCGCTCACCCTCAAAATGAGCGTTTGCCAGTTCTTTGCCACTATCAACTGGGACGATACCACGATCGCCGCTCCTTCCCCAGCGCCATCCACTCAGGCGGCACCCGATAGCCTTACGCTGGACGACTTCTCTGGGCTGTTTTGATGATTTACATTCCAGTCGGGAAGGTTATTAAATTTAGCCTTACATTCGTCAACCGTCTCCCCTAAACTGTTATGCACCCGCAACTCGAAACCATTTTTGATGAAGCAGAGAATCGCTACCTTCAACCGGAAGAGCTAACGTTAATCAATCAATACGTCAATTCTCTGCCCGATCGATTAGAGACCTATCGCACTTTACGCGATCGCGAACTGGAAATCATGCAGCAGGTCGCCGATCAGTTAGAGGCATCCTTGCCTCAGGAACCATTAGAAAGGCTTGAACGCAGCATCAAAAATGCAATGCTGATGTTGCGCTATTCCGCCATTGGTATGCTGCTGGACGATGAATCATTTGTCGAGACTCGCTTGCTTGACTGGCTCAGCAAAACGAACCATGTTCACAATACGCAAGCGATCGATAAAGCCCTCTTTCGGCTGCTGAATCAACGATTAACACAAACACTGACCGCGCAACAAATCAATCTCATTGGCCCTCAAATTGCCAAAGTTCAGTTAGCGATTTTGCAACAATCACCTGAACTTGCAACCGCCGGACATTAGCCTGCTTTAGCACTTGAGTCGTTTTTGGCGCTTCCGTGGGTCATCGGTTCAGCGCCAAAACACGAACAGCAACTTACAAAGACCTGCCACTATTCTCTCTATACGCGCTCTGGTTAATTAACCATTCTTAGCCCAACACACTCCCCGGTAATGTTCTATGATTTCTGTCGCTGATTTACTGACCAATAACCGCATCCCCGGCAATTATTTCGCAATCGACGCTTACGTGCGGGGCGATTTAGAAATGGGTTTATTGGAAAATCGTCGTGGCGATCGGTTGCTGGCACTACCTGAAACCTTAATTCAAGCGATCTTTTCTGGTCTACAAAAAGAAACAGGTCAGGCATCCTCGCTTGTGCTGTTTAACTGCGGTCGCTGGTGGGGAAGAAACTTTTACACGCGCTTCCGCGAAGAGCTTACCGACTATTACGGTACGGCGCTGGCAGACATGGCGATGAGCGAATTTTTGAACAGCTTGCAGTCCTGTTGGGTTGCATACGGATGGGGCAAAATTGAACTGGATCAGTCCTACCAACAGCGTGGCTTTCTAATTGTTAAAATTTGGGGTTCACCGTTTGCCAGTCAAGCACCCAAAGGTGAGTTGCCTGTCTGCTTTTTGGAAGCTGGCGTTTTAAGTTCATTTTTCAGCCAGTTAACAGGTCGGGAATTGCACTGCATCCAAACAGCATGCGAGTCACTTGGAGCAGACTGTAATCAATTTGTATTGGGCTTAACCAAGCGAATTCAACCAGCTGAAATTATGGTAGAGAACCGTCTGGATCATGACTCGATCATGCAAAAACTCTGCGCCTAGAGCATAGTTTTGAGTTCCAAGTTTTGAGTTTTAAGTGACTACATGAAATCGCTAGTTTGTTAACTTCTCAAGCGAGGCTCTCATCCGTTACGAGTTTGAAGCAGAGCAAACTCATCACTCATGACTCGCAACTCATAACTCATTATTCTCTACAGAATGTGTCATACCTGCTTGCTAAAGAGCTAAAGCGCTCGAAATATCGACTACTAGGGTTAGTAGGACAAGGACAATTTGGGCGCGTCTACTGTGCCACTCACCGTAAGACCGGGCGTCTGGTGGCGCTCAAAGAACTAGACAAACAACGGTTTCCAACCCATAAGTTCCTGCGTGAATTACGATTCTTACTGAGCCTACAGCATGACAATATCGTTACCTGTCATGCTTTGGAACACACTTCCACGGGGCGTTATTTGGTGATGGACTACTGTGAGGGCGGTACCCTACGTGGTCTGATGGAGGATGCGCGGCTACACCCGGTTCAATGTCTAAAGTTGGTGGTCGATATCCTGACCGGGCTTGATCATGCCCATGGCCGGGGAATCGTGCATTGTGACATAAAGCCAGAAAACATTCTCCTGACGCTGACTGCCGATGGCTGGAGGGCCAGGATCTCTGACTTTGGAATTGCCCGCGTCCATCAGGAAATTGCGACGGATGGCATTGGCAACACTGGGTCACCAGCCTACATGGCACCGGAACGGTTTTATGGTCAATATTCGGCTGTCTCCGATCTGTATGCAGTCGGGATTCTATTATTTGAGCTGCTGGTAGGCGATCGTCCGTTTTCGGGTTCGCCCGTAGCGATCATGACCGCCCATCTCAATCAGCCCGTTAAAATTCCTGATACGGTTCCAACGCCCCTCCAAACAGTCATTCTGAAAGCATTACAAAAACTGCCAGGGCGACGATTTCATTCTGCGATGGATATGCTCACAGCCGTTCATGCGGCGGCTGAGCAGTCTTTACTGGCATCGGAAGTGCCAGAACAGGTAGACCTGCTGCGATCGCCCCAGATCCCTATCAGCCCATGCCAGCTTGTGCGTCAAGAACCGTTAGCAGCAGAAGTTCGACAGATAGTAACCAGTTGTCCCGCTCCCCGATCGCAGGCATCATCCTGGGAAACTGGTACGGCTACTGACAGCACAGTCGGGAACCCAGCGCTGACCATTGATCGTAGCGACCAGATTTATCAAGTTTTTAAGCAGTACGTTGGGTGCCAAACGTATCCTGAGGGTTGGTGTCTCGATCCGGCAGAGTCTGTAGCCAAACGCAGTGACCAATCAGTACAGTCCAGCGTGCGGTTACCAGGCACCATCCGTCAATTATTGCTGCGGCCACAAGGGGGATTTGCCGTTACACAGCGATCGGTCTACCGCATCGGCCCAGAGCTATTTCAACCGGGTATGCTCCAGCACGGACAGAAGCGTTTGCAGCATGCTGACAGTGATGGATCGCCACAACCCCATGCTGTGCCTGAGCTTGTCGCAGAGTTTAGCAAAGATTTTCTTGCCGCGATTGAAGCCAGAGGGCGATGGATGGCAGTAGCGACCCTAACACCCGATAGCGCCACCACCCTGAGTATCTGGAATTTGTGGCGCAGGCAGCCGATCAAATCTGGCGAACACGGCAGTTTTGCCATTAATGCTCCCAACCTTGGCAGTCATCTTTTTCATCTGATGATGCCTGACTCGCGCCATGTTGTAGCATTTTCCCACGATGTCGATAAAGGCACCAGCGCTCACATCACAGGGGTGCGGCTGGATATTTTTACCCGACGCGGTAATCCAGTGAGCACTCTAAGGCTACCCGTGCCGTTGCGCTACGTGTTGAGTAGTGCTACTCCCTACCGTCTTATCGCGATGGAACCGGGGCACTCACACTCGGTTTTACTAATCGACTTAAAGCCGCTCAAGATGTTGAGGATTGGGGTGGATATTGCACCGACCCTGTTAGCAGCCCCTTCCTGGGGGTATGTGCTGGTTAGTGCCGATGGCCAGATCGTATTGCTGAATCGCCATGGGCAGGGAGTTGGGTGTATTGAAGGGCCAGCCAACCCGACAGCGATCGCGGTGCTTGAGCCATACGGACTATTCATTGCGACCTGGCAAAATGGACAGGGAACCCTATCGGCGATCGATTTGCGCCAGTTAGACACCGGAATGATTTTTTGATTGAACGGCGTGGGAGAGTCTATCGCTAGGAAAGATCGGCGAAAGCCTGGATAATTAAGTTAGCGACTTTTGCCAACGCCCTAATTGCGACTTTCGGTTCTTCACTCTATGCCCTTTACCTGGTTTACACCCAGTCATCTTGTCATGCTGGGACTGCTGCTGAGCTTTGCGATCGTGCATAGCGGTTTGGCAGCCCTTCGTCCGTGGGGCGAAACACAGATCGGACCACGGTTATACCGGATTGTATTTGCGCTGATGAGTCTAACAGTTGCGGTGGTGCTCATCATTTACTTTTTCAATCACCGCTATGATGGCCTCCAGCTTTGGCAGGTGCAAGGGGTTGCTGGCATCAAGACCACTGTCTGGGTGCTGTCCGCGATCTCATTCCTGTTCCTCTACCCGGCGACATTTAATCTGCTTGAAATTGCCGCCATTCAAAAACCAGCGGTTCACCTGTACGAAACGGGGATCATTCGGGTGACGCGTCACCCCCAGATGGTGGGACAGGTAATTTGGTGCCTTGCCCACACGCTGTGGATTGGATCTTCGTTTATGGTATTAACCTCGATCGGCCTCATTTTGCATCACCTGTTTGGCGTATGGCATGGCGATCGACGCTTGCTTGCCCGTTATGGTGAAGCCTTTGAAGCGGCCAAAGCGCGAACGTCTGTGATCCCCTTCCTCGCGATCGTGCAAGGGCGTCAATCACTCAACCTGCAAGAATTTTTGCGTCCAGCATATCTGGGTGTTGCTGGATTTGTCCTACTGTTTTGGTGGGCACATCCCATTTTGATCCGTGCAACAGGCAGCGTTGGCTGGTAGGATGATCCCAATACCAACATTAAGCATCTGCATAATAAAGGAACTATAAATTCTCAATGGGCGAGCAAACCTTTGTAGAAGAAGTTTTGGAATCTCCTACTCCTGTCGTCGTGCATTTCGGCGCACCCTGGTGCGGCCCCTGCAAGATGATCGAACCCCTCCTGAGCCGTTTTCAGGCCGAATGGGGTAAACGGTTTAAATTGATTGGGATCAATGCGGACGAGAACCTCAAACTATCAAACCGCTATCGCATCACAACACTGCCCACCATTCTCCTTTTTGAAGGCGGTAAAGTTGTGCATCGTCTGGAAGGCTTATATCGCCGTGATGATCTCTGGACAGAGTTGCAAAAGCTAGTGGTTTATCCGGCACAGACTAGTGCCCCGCTTGAACCCATACAGCAAATTCGCATTGGGGATCAGCGGTAACACTAGAAGAACAGCAAGAGATTTGATTGCGGGAGTGGGGCTGGCAGCAGCGCTCACCCTTTTTGGCGTGCTCAGGCATCTTAAGTTTTTGCTCAACCATAGGAATTTGAACAGCTACGATTGTGATCGCTGATTGCAACGTGCCTTACTTTTAATAGATGCTATGAGGTGTTGTTTTGGGAATGCTAATTCGCGTGGATGCTGAAATGTTGTGTTCGCATCTGACAGTTTCCTGTTGAGCGTGTGTCACAATGTAAGCGGTTTTCCCAACCAAGTGAAGAACTCTAAACGTGGGCACAAGCAATGGAAGCGATCTATCAGTACGCCTGGCTGATTCCAGTCTTGCCGCTGGCTGGCGCAATGATTGTCGGACTGGGGCTGATTTCCTTTAACAAAGCGACGAATCGGCTACGGCAGGTTAATTCAGTATTTATCGTCTCGCTGATTGGTGCGGCGCTGGTGCTGTCGTTTGCGCTGTTGTGGAGCCAGTACACCGGGCATGCCCCCTACACTCAAATGATCGAGTGGGCCGCCGCCGGAGACTTTCGCCTCAGTATGGGGTACACCATTGACCACCTGACGGCGCTGATGCTGGTGATTGTGACGACCGTTGCGTTTCTGGTCATGATCTACACCGATGGTTACATGGCGCATGACCCAAGCTACGTTCGGTTCTACGCCTATTTGAGCCTGTTCAGCTCTTCGATGTTGGGGCTGGTTGTCAGTCCGAATCTGGTTCAGGTTTATGTTTTTTGGGAACTGGTCGGCATGTGTTCCTACCTGCTGATTGGATTCTGGTTCGATCGCAAAGCGGCAGCCGATGCGTGCCAAAAAGCGTTCGTGACGAACCGGGTCGGTGACTTCGGGTTGCTCCTGGGAATTTTGGGCCTGTATTGGGCCACCCGTAGCTTTGACTTTGCCACGATCGGCGAGCGACTCCAGGATCTGGTGTCTTCAGGGGTAATTAGCGGTGGCCTTGCGGCACTATTCGCAATTCTGGTATTTCTCGGACCTGTCGCAAAGTCGGCTCAGTTTCCACTCCACGTTTGGCTACCAGACGCGATGGAAGGTCCCACCCCCATCTCAGCCTTGATCCACGCTGCAACGATGGTAGCCGCGGGTGTCTTTCTGATCGCGCGCATGTTTCCGGTGTTTGCCGAAATTCCGGTGGCGATGGATGTCATTGCATACACGGGTGCATTTACGGCGTTCCTGGGAGCATCGATCGCCATCACTCAGAACGACATCAAAAAGGGACTGGCATATTCCACGATGTCTCAGCTGGGTTACATGGTGATGGCAATGGGCGTTGGATCTTACAGCGCTGGGATGTTCCACCTGATGACCCACGCCTACTTCAAGGCGATGCTGTTTTTGGGGTCTGGTTCCGTCATTCACGGGATGGAGCACGTGGTCGGCCACGACCCGGCCTACGCACAGGATATGCGGCTCATGGGTGGACTGCGGAAATACATGCCTTTCACCGCCGTTACCTTTTTGATCGGAACGCTGGCCATTTCAGGTATTCCACCGTTTGCAGGCTTCTGGTCGAAAGACGAAATTCTGGGAAATGCCTTTGCGGCAAATCCGGTTCTCTGGGGTGTGGGCTACCTGACAGCCGGGATCACGGCATTTTACATGTTCCGCATGTATCTCTCCACGTTTGAAGGCGGATTTCGTGGCGCTGATTCGGCCATTCGTCAGGTCATCAAAGTTGAGCAGCTGCAGGCGCAAGGGGCTTCGATCGGTCCCGGTGCGATGAACCCGAAGGAATTAACGTTAGACCCGGCTCACCAACACGCTGATGCCGGACACGACGACCATGCTCATCATGATGAGTTTCCCCATGAGTCACCGCTAAGCATGACACTGCCCTTGGTTTTGCTGGCTGTACCATCGATCTTAATTGGGTTGGTGGGTACCCCCTTCGCCAACTACTTTGAGGCCTTTATTCATCCCCCTGGCGAGGTAGTAGAGCTAGCGACTGAAGGTGGCGAGAATCTGAGCGAATTTTTCATTATGGCGGGTAGCTCTGTGGGCATTTCGCTCATTGGCATTTCGCTAGCAATTTTGATGTATTTGCAGAAAAAGATTGACCCAGCGGCGATCGCGGCCAAAATCCCATCGCTCTACCAGCTCTCTAAAAACAAATGGTACATCGATGACATCTACTACAACGTCTTTGTATTGGGCAGTCGTCGCTTAGCAAGACAGGTCTTGGAGGTCGACTACAAGGTGGTCGATGGGGCCGTCAACCTCACTGGTCTGGTCACATTGCTGACGGGTGAAGTGCTCAAATATTTTGAGAATGGGCGGGCTCAGTTTTATGCCCTGATCGTGGTGGCTGCCGTCCTGGGCCTCGTGATCTTCTCTGGCATAACTTAAGAAGTTGTTAGTTGTTAGTGGTTCGCGGTTAGGAATAGATACAATTCCCTAGTGATGAGCACTTAAGGCTAACAGTGCCTTGTTACCACGTTTAGAGCAAATCGTTGGCAGCAATGAGTATGACTTTTGGATTAGCCTCTCAGTGAGCTTTAGAAACCTGGTGTTCAGGCTCTAAACTAAGAGCTTTAAAAATCTGTTCCAACTACTAATAGCCAACCACTCACAACTAATCACTGATGCTTACTGCTAATTTCCCCTGGCTAACGACTAGCATCCTGTTCCCGATCGCAGCCTCGCTGCTGATTCCGTTTATCCCCGATAAGGATGGCAAAACGATCCGCTGGTATGCCCTCATTATTGGGCTGATCGACTTTGCCGTGCTGGTCTACGCCTTTTACAACTATTACGACTTTTCAAGCTCCGACCTGCAGCTATTTGAGCGCTATGCCTGGGTACCGCAACTGGATCTGAACTGGTCCGTTGGAGCCGATGGGCTATCGATGCCGCTGATCTTGCTGACGGCTTTTATCACCACACTGGCAACGCTGGCAGCATGGCCTGTCACCCTCAAGCCGCGGCTGTTCTACTTTTTGCTGCTGGCGATGTACGGTGGGCAGATCGCGGTGTTTGCCGTGCAGGATATGTTGCTGTTCTTCCTGGTCTGGGAGCTAGAACTGATCCCGGTTTACCTGCTGCTGGCCATCTGGGGCGGGAAAAAACGTCAGTATGCAGCCACTAAGTTTATTCTCTACACCGCTGGCGGGTCGCTGTTTATCCTGCTCTCTGCTTTGGCGATGGCATTCTACGGCGATACAGTCACCTTCGACATGCGATCGCTGATGCAAAAGGAGTTCCCCCTGACGCTCCAGCTCTGGCTATATACCGGCTTTCTGATTGCCTACGCCGTTAAGCTGCCGATCATTCCGCTGCACACCTGGTTGCCCGACGCGCATGGCGAAGCAACGGCTCCCGTTCACATGCTGTTGGCAGGCATTCTGCTCAAGATGGGTGGCTATGCCCTGATTCGCATGAATGCCGAGATGCTACCTGCCGCTCATGCCACAGTGGCACCAGCGTTGGTCATTCTGGGTGTCGTTAATATCATCTATGCCGCGTTGACTTCGTTTGCCCAGCGCAATCTCAAACGCAAGATTGCCTATTCCTCCATTTCACACATGGGGTTCGTGCTGCTGGGGCTGGCCTCCTTCACTGATTTGGGGTTGAGTGGTGCGGTGCTCCAGATGGTGTCCCACGGGTTAATCGGGGCCAGCCTGTTCTTTTTGGTGGGCGCAACCTATGACCGCACTCACACACTCATGCTGGACGAGATGGGCGGTGTTGGTAAGAAAATGCCTAAAATCTTCTCTATGTTTACCGCCTGCTCGTTGGCATCCTTGGCGCTACCCGGCATGAGTGGCTTTGTGGCGGAGTTAATGGTGTTTGTTGGCTTTGCTACCAGTGATGCCTATGCCGCTCCCTTCAAGGTACTGGTGGTCCTGCTAGCTGCGGTTGGGGTGATTTTAACGCCCATTTATTTGCTGTCCATGCTGCGAGAAATATTCTATGGGCCGGAGAATAAAGAGCTTACTTCCCATGAAGTGCTGGTAGATGCCGAACCGCGCGAGGTGTTTATCATTTCAGCACTGCTGGTGCCCATCATTGGGATCGGGCTTTACCCCAAACTGCTGACCCAGATCTATGACTCGAAGACGCAGCAGGTAACAGCCCGGCTGCGAGCGCAGGTGCCATCACTAGCCTATAGGGCAACCACAACCGAGACAGCCCTGTTGGAGTCTTTTCATCCCAAGCTGCTGAAAGCACCGCTGCTTGATTCAGTGAACTAGGGATTGGTTTAATTTTCGCGATCGCACAAAAATCTCTGGTTTTCGGTTATGGGGGCTAGCATTCCACCATCCCCGGCAGAAACTAGAGATTTTTGTTGATCACAGGATTCAGTGACTAGAATAGCTGGCAGCAAAAGAATTGCTTGGAATCAAGGAATAGGCATGACTGAGCCATTGCTGGAAAATCGCGACTATACCATCATCGCCGCTAAAACGGCACCAAAAGCCTTTGCACCGCCAGGGTTTAGCAACCGCTGGATCGCGGCCCACGATGCCATTCTGGCATTGGTCACTCAATGTGAAGCGCTTGATCCGGACGGGATCACGCTCTATATTTCAGCGCAAAACCATCCGGCAGGCTCATTCAAACAGTACAAGCAAGTCACATCTGACAAACTAGCGGCACTCTTTGAAGCGAATTACCCACCGGAAAATTTAAACCTGCTGGACGGATTACAAACGGCGTTAAACGATTATTTTGTGCGTAGAGCCGCTGGACAAACGAAGCCAAATGGCGAAATTATTATTGTATTAATCGATGGCGAACCGAGCGATCGCATGGCAATTGTAAAAACGATCGTGAACGCTACGCAAAAACTGGAGCATCCGCAAGAGCTTGGCATCGGCTTTGCTCAGGTGGGGGATGATCTAATCACCCGAGGATTTTTGACATCGCTGGATGAGGATTTGCGGTCAACGGCAAACGCGAAGTTCGACATCGTTAAAACGCAAGCTCTAGCAGAAATTGACTCAGGATGGCTAAGTGAATTTTTGCTGGATATAATTCGTGGTTAACTGCATTATCCATGAAAATGGAACGCATCCGCTCTAACTGTCTTCTCAGCGCGTGTCTCGCCGCTCAAATACGATGGAGCAAGCAGACTCCCCAACGATCGACAACCGATTAGCAATCGTTGGATCGCACTGTCCAGACAATTGTTCGCTAATCGTTAAGTGCAAATCATACGCGGTGCAATGCCACTACTGAGTAATAAAACTCTTGCACTTTCAAAACCCTCAAGTATAATCGCACCAAGCATTGTGAGGAATTCAAGACATGAACAAGGGTGAATTGATTGATCAAATTGCAGCCAAAGCAAGTGTGACCAAAAAGGACGCAGACGCGGTCCTAACGGCCATACTCGAAGTGATTCTTGAAACGGTGGCTGCTGGTGATAAAGTCACGCTAGTTGGCTTTGGCACTTTTGAAGCCCGCGATCGTCAGGCACGAGAAGGGCGCAACCCATCCACCGGCAAACCAATCAAAATTCCAGCGACCAGAGTGCCTGCATTCAGCGCAGGTAAGGTTTTCAAGGAAAAAGTGCTTGAAAAGGCTTAACCAGAGCCAAACATCTTACAGGTCGGATAGCGGCTCGGTGGTTGGGCAAAATTTTGTGGTTGGGCAAAATTTTATTTTCTGACCGAATAGCCGATATTCAACCCGTATTCGCGTCCATTGCCCAGCGCTACCGCTGGCAATTTTTGCTCCAAAGGCACAACCTGGAGAACCCATGCTTGTGCAGGCCGCCTAAAAGGGCATAGCGTTGCCGTGCCCTTTCTCGTTTCTCCAATGGGTGGTGGATTCAGACGTAATCAGTTGGACTGATTTGTTTTGGTCGGCGCTGAGTCCAGCGGATAGGTAATATCCTTGACTTCACCGGGAATGCCAAGGATTTTTGGTGCGCCTTGATTATAGGAAATCGACACAGCTCCAGCATTACCGGACTGTAGCTCTAACTTTTTTTGGGCTGTCCATGTCTTTTGGTCTCCCTTCTTCAAAGTGCCCTCAAACGCCGTTTTGCCATCCGCAACGACCTGCAACCAGGATTCGCCCGTTAAATTAACCGCAACCTGAATGGGCGATGGAGCAGCAGCATTAGGCGATGGGGAAGGCGATCCTGTCGCAGCCCCAGGCTGACCAGACGGGTTTGCCGTTGGGCTGCTGGATGCCGATGGGGAAGATAGAGCTGTTTTAGACTGCGTACTGGGGCTGGGTGGTGTCAGCGGCGAGGAATTCGACTCAGTTGTTGTCTCGGATGATGACGACTCTGTATCAGTGTTGGAGTGGTTCAGCACACTCACCACACCCACACCTAGCAATACCACAGCGGCTGTACCTAGCAGCACAAACGGAAGATAGGAGCGACTACGCCGTGAAGCATGCTCGATCGCAATCTGAGACGGTTGCTCGATCGAGAGTGGTAGGGGTTCGGCCACAGCCTGGGGCATGGGTTCGCTAGATTCCGGTTCCAACGGCGTTGTATCTGTCGGCGTTCGATCAATCGTGAACGACGGCTGCGGGATAAACGTTTTTGCCAGTGCTGTGCCATCCAGTCCGATCGCGTCCGCATGACGACGGATAAACCCCTGCACAAAGACAGGTTCCGGAAGACGCTCGACCTGTCCCCCTTCCAGCGCTTGCAACAGGCGCAGGGGAATATAGGTTTTAACGGCTATTTCTTCCAGGGAAACGCCACGTTCCTGGCGTTCTTGATAGAGATATTCACCAATAGTTTTGAGTTGCTCTACCTGAGCGGTATCAAACTCCTTCATTTGTCTTTACCTAATAAGTCTCTGGACTCTCGCTGACTCTGATGCTACTAAAGCAGTCTGATGGCGATGCGTAAATGCACATGTGTCGAGGCGACACCTAAAATTCTGTCATGGTCAGTATGATAGGGAAAGGCGTAAAGAAATGCAAAGCAACTGGCGAAAGATTTGTGGACGAGCTGATGCATTCGCAGCTGCGGCTGCACGACAAGTATGAAACGGTCTGTCCTGACAAGCAAGCAATACCCTTTTGTTCTAACGAGACGGCCCCTGACAGGATTGAGTCGGCTCGATTTCAGCCCAAACGCGATTGATTCTTAGAGGCTGACTCACAATCCTGCTACCTAAGAAAGACCTGAAAACGGTAGAAAACAATC
>JAJPKC010000260.1 GCA_021323955.1 Oscillatoriales cyanobacterium Centralia_MAG_596
CCCCCGGCGGCTGCCCCCAGTTCTGCTCCCAATCCGTCCCCTGCCCCCACACCTACCCCGATCGCGTCACCCAGTCCCACCCCCACCGCGCCCCCGACGGCCATTACCCCCACGCTCCCGAAACCGCCCCAGCCCAGCCCAGTTCCTGCGGCAACCCCAGCACCCACGTTACCCCCACCGACGCCCACCGCATCCCCGGCACCTACACCGACGCCCACCCCGGCCCAGGCACCCACACCAATTCCCGATAACAAGCTCAACTACACCGATCTCAACGTTTTACCACCCACGATCGATCTGGGCATCAGCACCCGCATTGAGCGCGTTGTCCTGCGCGAAACCCCCGTTCGCGAGGCGTTAGCGCTGCTGGCTCGCGCCGCTGACCTGGGCATTGTCTATGCCGAAGACCTGGCTCCCCCCGGTGGAACTGGCGGCGTGCCCACCGCACCCGGTAACTCAGTCATTGATTCCAATATTTCGTTGGATATCGAGAACGAACCCATTCAAGACGTGTTTAACTACATCCTGCGCGCCAAGGGACTCAAGGCCAGCCGTGTCGGCAGAACAATTTTTGTTGGGCAAAATTTACCAGCTACAGCAGGGAGCTACATTACCCGCACACTGCGACTCAACCAACTGCGGGCAACTCTACCCCAGACCAACATCACCAACGTCATGACCAGTGCATCGAGTTTGACCAGCGGTGGTGGACAGGGCGGGAGCACTACCAACAGTCAGGTGGGCAGAAACAGCACCGTCACCGAGGCCGTGCCCTACCGTGGCGCACTGCAAATGCTTGAAGAACTCGGTGCCAACAATAGCGCGACGGCCAGAAGCCCCGTATTCAAAGGTCTGCAAGTCATTGCTGATTCCCGCACCAACACGCTGACCCTGGTGGGTTCGATCGACCTCGTACAGCTTGCCACCGACTACATCAGCAAGCTCGATACACGGCGAAAGCAGGTTGCAATCAACGTCAAAATTGTAGAGGTCGATCTATCCAACACCAGCAACATTGGCTCCAGTTTTTCCTTTGGTGTGGCTGGCAACTTTTTCAACGTGAACCAGGGACGCGGCAACGTCAACGTCGGGCCGGTCAACCCATCGCTAATTGATTCCAACAGCCTGACCAGCCCATCCACGATCGCCAATCCCTTTGCCAACGTCCAGCCACCGCTCAACACCAACGCGCAAGTCACCAACGCGCAGGGTCAAACGCTGGGCTTCCAACCGGCCAGTCCCACCAATGCCAACCCACTCGCACCCGTTGTATCAGGGCTGACCAGCGGTTCAACAATCAGCACCAGTAGCCAGACCACCGTGCTCGGTCAGGCGCTTACCTATGGCCTCTCCCCACTGTTTCAGTTTCCGGCCCAGTTTTTGCTCAATCTCCAGGCGCAAGTCGTGTCGGGCAACGCCAAAATTCTGACGGATCCGACCCTAATTGTGCAGGAAGGCAACCAGTCGCAGGTCAACCTGACCTCGCAGGTCTTTTCCGGCTTCACCGAGCAGCGCGTGACCGAAGGCAACGTCACCACGACCCGCATCCTGCCACAGCCACCCGTCGATGTCGGAGTGATTTTGAATGTGCAGGTCGATCAAATTGACGATAACAACTTCGTCACCCTCTCACTATCCCCCGAAGTGAGTTCACTTGGTCAGCAAATTACCGACCCCTCGCGCAATAACCTGTTGATCCAGCAGTTAGTGAACCGCCGTCGGCTGGAAACGGGCAAGATCCGGCTACACGATGGACAGACCTTAATTCTGACGGGGATTATCCAGGAACAAGACCGCGAGACCATCACGAAAGTGCCGATTCTGGGCGATATCCCGTTGCTCAATCTTCTATTTCGCAACCGCCGCCACGAACGCGATCGCAATGAAGTGATTGTGCTCGTCACACCCCAGATTTTGGATGATTCGGATCGATCGCCCTACGGCTACAGTTATTTTCCTGGCCCCGAAGTGCAGAATTTCTTGAAGCAGCGCCGCTTCCAGTCCATCCCGCCAAGTCCGGCACAGCCGTCGCCAACCAGCACGACGCCAACCCCAATGAATCCGGCTCAACCGGCAACCACGGGAGCACCCCAAGCACCACAGGGCACATCGGCTCAACCAGCGCCAAGTACGCCAGCTCAACAGCCCCTCAATCGTCCCGTTCAGTCGCGTTGACCGTGACTTCAGTTGATGCTTGTTCCGTGCCTACCCCTTGAGCCGGGACAGCGCAACGAGTGACCCGTTCTGAGCTGAGTCGCCACACCAGTCTGACTCCGACCAGCATTAACCCTGGGATTAACCAGTCTTAATGTAGCAGCGATATTTTGGGATGGGTTTCTCAGAATCTGGATGGGCATCGTTTACCGGGATCCTCTCCTGAGTCGTGACGGAGGAAAAACCCGGTGAGGGCTGTCCATTTCCCCGTGGATAACCCTTGTCAGCCTAACGAACTGCCAGCCGATCGAACTGTTAGCTCTGGACGGTACGCTGTTTCACCAGACCCGTACAGTATTGCGAGGTGATCAGGCTAAACGCCCCTATCGCTGGATTCTTCTCTCGTTCGTTTCATGCCTCACTACAGGAGGACTCACAACCGCCATCCACACTGGCAAACTCAAATCGGTTACGGGTTCGGTATCCAGTCGCATGTTGCTGAGTGACGTGCGATCGCGCTGCTTTTCATTGTGTTGGGAACTAATGCAGGCTTCTACCGCTTCAAATTCGGCTTGGCAGCAGCTCAAAGATCGGGAGATCAGCTGCGACGAAGCCATGACACTGCTCGTGAATGATCAAGGCGTTGTCAACCTTCAATTGCTGGATCGGGAAGTGACCTATCGGTTCTTCCGGCAGTGCCCGGATCGGCGATCGCTGCCCCCTGTCATTCCCCTCCTGCTCTGGCGCAACTGCTACTACCTGGGGAGTCCAGTCACGCTGTCTGAAGCCGCCCTTGCCGCGCTGCGATCGCAAACCGCCACCGACATCACCGTCATTCCCATCGCCGAACACAGCTACCGCACCTGGTTTCACGCGCAGAACTTTAGCCAGGATCGCATCAGCGCCGACACCGCCGTTAATCCACTGACAGGCGAGCCAGAGCAAGAAAACATTGGAAAGATGACAGAACTCCATCTGTCTAAGGCCACCGACCAGATCGGTCGGATTAAAACCCTGATCTCAGGCGCACTGCGGAACCGTGCCAGCGACATCCACTTAGAGCCAACCCCCGACGGATTGCGGGTACGTTACCGCATCGATGGCATTCTGCGTAACATCACCACCTTGCCACTGGATGTCAGTCGGCGAGCCGTCGTGGCGCTCAAGGTGATGGCCGACATGGACATTTCCGAAAGCCGTCGCCCGCAGGATGCCCGCATCAGCGAGAAATATGTCTCCGAAACGGACGCCGAAGTGGGTCTGGATATGCGGGTGAGCACACTCCCCTGCGTGGGCGGCGAGAAAGCCGTGATTCGACTGCTGCCGCGCCAAAACCCCTTTTCAAGCATTGACGAACTGGGATTTTCTGAAAAAGCGCTGGCGATCTACAAAAGCTGGCTGCACCAACCCCAGGGCATGATCATCTTCACGGGCCCCACCGGGTCTGGCAAAACAAGTACGCTTTACACCAGTCTCCAGGCGATCGCCACCGAGCACGTCAACGTCGTCACCGTCGAAGATCCCGTCGAATACGTGCTGCCGCGCATCACCCAGACCCAGGTACACGAACCCGCCGGGATGACCTTTGCGGCAGGACTCCGCGCCATTCTCCGGCAAGACCCCGACATCATTATGCTGGGCGAGATCCGCGACCACGAAACCGCCGAGACGGCCATCCGTGCGGCCCTCACAGGTCACCTGGTCCTCACGACCCTGCATACCAACGATGCGGTCAGCGCCATTCCGCGACTCAAAGATATTGGCCCCGATCCAGGCTTGATCAGCGATGCGCTGCTTGGCGTTGTTGCCCAGCGGCTGGCCCGCAAAGTTTGCCACCACTGCGCGGTTCCCTATATGCCCACCGATCGCGATTTGAACGTTTTGGGCCTCGATCACAACCAGGCTAACGCTACCGAATGGCGACGGGGAACAGGCTGTGCGCGCTGTTTTAACTCTGGCTATCTGGGTCGAGAAGCGCTGATCGAAATGCTCAATATCGATGCGACCGTGCGCCAGATTATTTATGAAGGCAGCATGACCCAGCTACATCGCTACCTGAGTGACAGCGGGTTTCAATCGTTTCAAATGGCCGCGATCGAAAAAGTCACCACCGGCAGAACGACCGTTGAGGAAGTCCTCCGCGTGCTACCGCATAGTGCCCTCTACCGTAAACGACCATCGATTGTGCCACCGCCGCCTGCCCCAACGCCCAAACTCCTGGTCAGTACCGAATTCAGCGAAAAGCCAGCGCTTAATTGAGCCAACCGTTTCTTACTGACGCTTCTCTACGATCTGGAGGGTGTACGCAGGCGACCGATTGGGGGCATAGGTGCTGACCCAGATCTTATAGGTGCCGGGCAGCCATTGACCCACCACACCAGGATTTTTACCCTGATAGTCATCGTTACACCAGACACCACCCGGCCCCTGAATTGCCAGCGCCGTGTCTTCTGAACTCTGGATCAGAATGCTCAAAGAGTCAAAAAACTCGGTAAGTTCAACGGTATGGTTGGGTTTCGTATTGGCATAGCCCGCACAGTCACCAGTCGGCGTTTTGGATCGATTGACGATATCTTTGAGTGGCGTATTCCCACCAGCAACTCCCTGCACTTCCAATGGGTTGGGTGAAAAGCGAGGGCCGATCGTAATCTTTTCAAGATCTTGATTCGACTGGGCCGAGGTCGGCACGATCGCAACCAGCAAGATCGGCACGATCGCCGACCAGGCAAGCAACCGTACACGTGCCTGTAAACCGCGAGAATTTAGGTTGAACATTCCCAGAAAAGTAGCATGGGTAGGACTCACAAAGACGCGTAGACAAACGGTAGAGTTCCCTGAAACTACTTTGATCGCGCCACCACGAGCGCCTGCTGCAATCGTGCTTCATCCTGACCGTGCTGGTGCAGCAGCAACCAGGACTGCACCAGGTCTGGCCCGTGCATTGCACCCGTCAGAGCTGCCCGCAGCGATCGCATCACCAGTCCCTTTTTAAGATTTTGCGCTTTCACCACCTGCTTCAAGAGATCCTGAACCGTCGCTTCAGTTAAAGGCTGGTACTCGGCAATAGCTGCGGCGACCGCTTCCACCGCCACATCTGCCCCTTCCTGACGCAGTTGCGCACTGGCTTCATCCGTCCAGTCAATGGTGGGGTTGAATAAATACTCACTCATTGCAACCGCTTCATCCAGGCGGGTAAGGCTAGGGCCAATTAGGGCGGCAAGCTGCTCCAGCCAGGGTCGATCGTTCCAATCGGCGACAAACCCCGCGGCCTGCCAGTGCGGGATGAGCAGATCAACGAGCGTCGCCGCCGGTAACTCATGCAAATATTGACTGTTAAGCCAGTTGAGCTTGTCCCAGTCAAACTTTGCCCCTGCCTTGTTAACGCGCTCAATCTCAAATCGCTGTGCCGCTTCATCAAGCGTAAAAATTTCGCTCATTCCTTCGGGCGGCGACCAGCCCAGGAGCGTCATGTAGTTCACAAAGGCGGCTGGAAGATAGCCCATCCGCTGAAAATCTGAGATCGACGTTACGCCATCGCGCTTAGAAAGCTTGGCTCCGGCCTGGTTCAGGATCAGCGGTGTATGGCCAAATTCAGGGATCGTGGCACCCAGCGCTTCATAAAGCAGGATTTGCTTGGGCGTATTCCCAATGTGGTCTTCGCCACGGATGATATGGGTGATTGCCATATCGATATCGTCCACTACGACCACAAAGTTGTAGAGTGGCTGCCCGATCGCATCCCCCGCTGCTGCCCGCGCAATGACCATATCGCCGCCAAGATCACGGCCCTTCCAGCTCACGTGACCCCGCACCAGGTCATTCCAGGCCACCTCGCGATCGCTGTCAATAATAAAGCGAATCACCGACGATCGGCCTTCCGCCTCGTAAGCCGCCCGTTGCTCTGGCGTTAAGCTGCGATGCCGATTATCGTACCGGGGCGCTTCACCTCTGGCCTTTTGCGCCTCCCGCATCGCGTCCAGTTCTTCCGGCGTATCGTAGGCACGATAGGCTAACCCTTTGTCCAGCAGCATCTGCACCTTCTGCTGATACAGATCCATCCGTTTGGTTTGATAAAACGGGCCTTCGTCCCAGGTCAACCCAAGCCAGGTTAACCCATCGAGAATGTTTTGCGTGTATTCGGGGCGCGATCGCTCCTGGTCGGTATCCTCAACTCGCAGCACAAACGTGCCGCCCTGATGGCGGGCAAACAGCCAGTTAAAGACGGCTGTACGAGCCGTACCAATATGGAGATTTCCAGTCGGACTGGGGGCAAGACGAACGCGAACGGTCATAAAGAATGCTGGCTCATTTAGAGTTATGGCATTCCCTATTCTAAGCGCAGATTCCCTTCTCGTGCTGATTGATGGAGCAGGCATTGCCCAGGATAATCGATCGCCCACCGTTAACAATCAGCGCTGACAAACATAGCGCATCACCACAAAGTTCCGATCAAATGGAATGAGCGCAGCACTACCTCCAAAATTGCTGGAGTATTCAGGAACCAGTTTTTGGCTCCGATCGTAAGGTTGTATTTTCCTGAATCGCCCTGTTCTGTTTTGGCAATCAAGAGACATATAGAAATCAACTAGCTTGAACTTATGCTCATCGAATATATGACAACGGTGCTGTTCTGAAGCGACGGTAAAACGTTCACGCCACCAAAACCAGACAAAATCGCCATTTTTCTTTAGGGAAGCTCTATTGACGTAATAATCCGAACAATGATCACTGCCAATATAAACCCACTGCGCTTTGGCTGGTGCTGCGGTGGAAGTTGAGGTCTGGACTGTAGCAATTGCCGCGATCGCCACGATTGACAATCGGAAATGCTTAAACATAACCCTTAACACAAGAACGTCTTGATTAGGGTGCCCCATTCAGCGATGCGAACCGAGCTTTAAGCCATCAGCGTCTGGATCGGTCTGGACCCACGCTGGCTCACTAGCGCATCTAACTCTGCATCAGGGGAGACGTTTTTTGATGGGTTCTGCACCACCGTTAAAAGCGGATGCATAGAGGACGATCGCGCGATGTTAGATGGGGTTTTGCTGGATATTGACGGCACCTTTGTCTTGAGCAATGATGCCCATGCCCAAGCCTGGGTGGAAGCGTTTGCCGCATATGGGTACACGGTTTCATTTGATCAAGTGCGTCCACTCATTGGGATGGGCGGCGACCAGATTATTCCTCACTTTGCGCCAGAGTTGAGCGACAAAGAAGGCACTGGCAAGCAAATCGCCGATCGCCGCAAAGCGTTGATTTTGACCAAATTTGGGACTCACCTTGCCCCCGCAAAGGGCGCACGCGAACTCGTTCAGACGCTTCAAGCCCATAAACTACACCTGATTGTGGCCAGTTCCGCAACCTCACAAGAGTTGGATCTGTTGCTGAAAGTGGCTCAAATTGATGATCTGGTGCACGAATTCACAACGTCTGATGACGCAAAAGCCTCAAAGCCACAGCCCAACATCATCGAAGCAGCCCTAAGTAAAGCACAGCTTGCTCCTGACCGTGCGCTCATGCTGGGAGATACACCCTACGACATCGAATCGGCCAGCAAAGCAGGCGTCAGCGTCATCGCCTTTCGCTGCGGTGGTTTTAGCGATGAACAACTTGCCGGCGCGATCGCCATCTACGACGACCCCGCCGATCTCCTGCACCATTACGATGAGTCACCCCTCACCTGAAGCTGTCGCTTTCTTTAAGGATCGCAGAATCAACCAGACCTAATTTTGCCAGCGTTGCCATCACCTCACCCCAACGTTCTTGTAAATCTGGGCACAGGCGCTAAACCCAACCACAGACCACCAGTGTCCTGTCTGGCTTCGGGTTAGGGTACGGCCAGGACAACAGCTATCGTTGTTCCCGCCCACCAATCCTTACCAAATCCTTACTTTTTTTCCCTATTCTGAGTTAATATCCTCTAACCAACGAAAGGATAGAAACGTGGCAAACCTTTCAGAATCCACAGATTTTACCTGCTGAGATGACCCAGAAGGCTATGGAACGCGACTGCCAAGCTGACCGTAGCAATGCCCCTCGCAACGTTCAGCTTCTGATTGTAGAAGACGACTATATTTTTGCAATAACACTCAAAGAAGTGCTGGAACTGTTGGGATACGCCGTTGGTGGCATTGCCGACTCCTTATCGACGGTAACAGAGCAAATCGTTCAATTCCGGCCAGATCTCGTGCTAATGAATATTCAGTTGAACGGGAGTTTAGACGGGATCGGTGTGGCCAGATTTCTTTGGAATGCGAGACGCATTCCCGTTATTTACCTCACCGGCTATTCTGACCAGGGGATTCTCGATCGCGCGCGCACGACTGTACCTGCCGGGTATCTGGTAAAGCCAGTGAGTATTTCAGACATAGACGCTACAATTGCCACCGCTTTGAACCGCGATCGACACAACCAGAAAGACTCAGACCATCCTACCTAGTTAGTTGGCTACCGTCCTGCCTGGTTAGTTGGCTAGAATGTATGTAGTCGGGATCTGTAGCCAGTTTTGTTGGTAATTATCCCACCGTTAGGCTAAGCGCTGCTCGGTTGAGTGCTGTTTGGTTGAGCCCTCACACCAAAGCTCGATACCCTCCCCCACTCTCAGGACGATGGCTGCCACAATCCCAAACGACTATAGGACACGCTCTTGGGCACCGGGTTAATCCTTACCAATTCCTTACCTTTGTCTCCTATTCTAAACAAGTCCACTTGGTCGCCGGGAGCAAAGACCAGAAAGGTATACCGATAAGAAACAGGATCAATATCTGCTTGTGGAAACCAACCCGCACACAAAGGAACGCGATCAACAGACCGATACCAGTCCCCCTGTTCAGAGACTTAAAATTCTGATTGTGGAGGACGAATATGTACTGGCAGCCAACCTGAAGGAAATTCTAGAGTCTCTGGGGTATATGGTCTGCGGTATTGCTGACTCAGCGGAGACAACTACTGAGAAGGTGGTGCAGTGCCGTCCTGATTTGGTGCTGATGGACATTCGACTCAAGGGTCAGGTAGACGGGATTGACGTGGCCGAGTGCCTCTGGAACATAGCCTCTATTCCCGTTATTTATCTGACAGGACAATCCGACCAGACGACGATCGATCGGGCGTACGAGAACCTGCACTTTGGCTACCTGATTAAGCCAGTCAGCGCCGCTAACCTGTCAAAAGCGATCACAACCGCGTTGAAAGACTTTGAACCATACCGGACTTGAGCGATTGGGAGCCTTTTCGCCTCGATCGCCTATCCTTCCGCCTCCATCTGCCGATGTAGTTGCTCTGCCCCATTCAGCAACCTGCGTGGATCTGGCCGCAAGCGTGTGATCAAAAGTCCACAGGGAGACCAGCTAACCCTGAACGAGACCAGCCTGTAACCAGGCAGTTATAGCTTTTGTCCCATTGATCGTTCCCTTTGAGGCCGAGTCTATCCGGTGAAACACCCCACACCGAGCGATCGCCCATGTTGCCAAACCGTCTAGAATCGCCCAATCTCAGACGATTAGATATCGACAGTGGTTGATGCTGGTGGATCAAAGTCATCTTCTAGTGCATCAATATCGATCGCGCCATCCTCAGCCGCATCGATCGCCCAAATACCCCATTCCATGTCATCCACTACGGTCAGAATGGCATCCGCAATGCGGTACGGTAGCAGGTGTTGTCGAGGAGCGTGCTGAGTGCTGATCGCCAATCTGAGGTGACGCCACCGAACCCACACAGCCGCGCCAGGTCAGTCATGATGCGCTACATCCGCTCCGCATCCTGGACTGCGCTTCAATCAGTCCAGCCCTGGTATTCAAGCCGATCTCTGGTAGTGCATTCAGCTCACCGATCAAATTCCACAATTGCTACCGCTGGCAAAGAGCACATAACGGTTGCCGCTGGAGTGTCATTGTGCCGTCCTCCAACCAACGGCAGCACTTTTAGAGCTGTGTGAACCAGAGATGCAAAGCGATTGAATCGTTTTGCCAGATTTAAGTTGGGTCGCTTCCAGGTTGAGTCTCCTTGCTTAAACATGGCAAAGCGTCATCACTCGCCTCAACACATACGAACTTAATCATGGCTCTATCTCTTGGTAGACCAGTGCTCCATCCCCCTGACAGACGGAGCCTAAGGTGGCGGTCAGTACGGTAGGGGGGTGAACAAAACAGGCCATTTGCACGCTTTTTGAGGCAGTTGCGGACGGTGAACCCTTCTGAATCCAACAGTTCTCAAAATTTCCACAACGAAAAATTTCCACAACGAATCAATTTAAGTCGTAAGGAGCAAGAATGCAATTGAAGCCGATCGAACAGCAAGTGGTTGCCATTGTGGGCGCGTCAAGCGGTATTGGACGCGAGACTGCTCGACGGTTTGCGAAGCAAGGTGCCCGAGTTGTGGTGTCCGCTCGTAGTCGATCGGGTTTAGATTCTCTGGTCGCCGAGATCCAGCAGGATGGTGGTGAGGCAATCGCCATCACAGCCGATGTTGCTGAGTTTGAGCAAGTGAAAGCGATCGCCGAAAAAACGGTATCTGCTTATGGACGGTTAGATACGTGGGTTCATGCCGCTGCCACCGCTGTTATTGCACCATTTGACCAGGTAACTCCCGAAGAATTCAAGCGCGTCATTGATGTGAGCTTGATGGGGCAAGTCCACGGAGCGATGGCCGCACTGCCCCATCTTAAGCGCGAAGGCAAGGGTGCTTTAATCCATATCTCTTCGGTTGAAGGAGTACGCGCACTGCCCTTGCAAAGTGCTTATGCCTCCGCTAAACATGGCGTTGAAGGATTTCTGGAATCGCTGCGGGTAGAGCTGAAGCATGAAGGCATTCCCATCAGTGTGACCAGCATCAAGCCTGCCGTCATTAATACACCGTTTTACAACAATGCGCTGACAAAATTAGGTGTGAAACCCACCGGAGTACCACCGTACTATCAGCCAAGTCTGGTTGCAGATGCCGTTCTCTACACAGCGGAACACCCCACCCGCGACTTTATTGTGGGTGATGTTGGTAAACTCCTGGACGGACTGCAGCGGCTCTCACCCGCACTGGTGGATCACTTATTGCTGCTGATTGGATTTCAGTTCCAGCGCACGCACGAATTGAAAGCTGAGAATTCACCAAATAACCTGTATGAGCCAGTTCCAGAGCACGATCGCGTGGAAGGTGATTTCAGCCACCTGACAATCCCTAGCGTGACGGACTGGCTGGATCGCAATCCGATTCTTGGCTGGAGCGCTGTTGCGGGAACTTTGGGAGTGGCATTATTAGCAACGCTTGCGACACAGGCTTTAAAGGGAAATGGAAATACCTGAACTTGATGTTCAGCGTGAAAGAAGGGTTAGAAGCAACCAGGTAAATTCAACGATCGCGGGGAGAACGATGCAATGGAAGAAATCAAACCATCACAAAGCACACAAGTATCGAACGAAAGTAATTTGAGCGATGCTGAACGCTGGGCATCGTTGATTGGTGGTAGCGCGATGGTGCTGTTTGGTTTGCAGCAACGATCGCTACGAGGTATCTTGACGGCATTAGCGGGCGGTGGTCTAGCGTACCACGGCATTCAGGGTGAAAAAAGCCTGCCCGATGCCGTTGGTGAAGCTGTCGGCCTCAACAAAATGATTCGAGTCGAAAAAACGGTTACCATCAATCGGCCTGCCGCCGATCTTTATCAGTACTGGCACAATTTTGAAAACCTGCCGACCTTCACGAGGCATTTGCAGTCCGTCACCGTGATCGATCCGCGTCGTTCGCACTGGGTTGCCAAAGCGCCAATGGGTCAAAAAATTGAATGGGACGCCGACATTATTGACGATCGCCCCAATGAACTCATTGCCTGGGCGTCCGTTGAAGGAGCAGAGGTTGACCACTCTGGTTTTGTGCGCTTTCGGCCCATTGGCGATCGCGGCACAGAAGTCAAGATTGTCACTGAGTACAATCCACCCGGTGGCGTGCTGGGAAGTACGCTGGCCAAGCTGTTTGGTGAAGAGCCAGAACAACAAATTGGCGACGAACTCAATCGGTTTAAACAACTGATGGAAGCAGGTGAAATCGCCACCACTGAAGGTCAGTCAACTTGTAGAGGTTAAAGGAGAATGTTCATGATCCGCACAGTTCAGTTACGCAAGATGTTCAGTCTGATTCTAGTTGCCGTTGCATTGCTGTTGAGCACGATGTTTGGCGATGCCGCTGCCTTAGCTGCGGGTGGTACCAATTCTTCCGGCGCTGCCCCATATCCAAAAGGCGAAAGCACAAATATCAATGGCTCTTATCACCAGCTACAGCAAGCAACTCAGGATTACCGCAACCAGCTCCTGGACGATTATAGCGATCGGTTTGTGCAGGCAGACAAAACAGCCAATACAAACCGCAGTCCATTAAAGAAGGGGTCTAATCCATTGCGTCAACAATCACGCGCCGACCAAGACAATACTGCGCGTAAATAACGTTGCCACCAATTCTACAATCTGTCTTCGATTGAATCATCAGGCTATGGCGTGACCCTGGCCTGATTGCCGCATCGCAAATTTTCACAGTTAGGAGAGCAATTGTCATGAGAGCTGTTTGCTGGCATGGGGCAAACGATGTACGCGTGGAGAACATACCCGACCCCAAAATTTTGAATCCTCGCGATGCCATCGTCAAAATTACTTCCACCGCAATTTGTGGTTCCGATCTACATATCTACGATGGTTACATTCCCACAATGAAGTCGGGTGACATTCTGGGACATGAGTTTATGGGAGAAGTGGTTGAGCTTGGTCCCTCCGTTAAAAATCTGCAGATCGGCGATCGCGTAGTTGTGCCGTTTACCATTTCGTGTGGAAGCTGCTTTTTCTGCAACCGAGATTTGTGGTCACTCTGCGACAACTCTAATCCCAACGCCTGGATGGCAGAAAAGCTGTATGGGCACTCACCCGCTGGTCTATTCGGATATTCTCACCTATTTGGTGGTTACGCGGGTGGGCAAGCCGAATACGCTCGTGTCCCCTTTGCGGATACAGGGCTATTCAAAATTCCAGACGGGCTAACAGACGAGCAAGTGCTGTTTTTAACGGATATTTTCCCCACTGGCTACATGGCCGCCGAAAATTGCCAGATTCAACCAGGCGATACGGTCGCGGTATGGGGCTGTGGCCCGGTCGGACAATTTGCCATCCGCAGTGCTTATTTACTGGGAGCAGAACGTGTCATTGCCATCGATCGTGTTCCCGAACGGCTGGAAATGGC
>JAJPKC010000068.1 GCA_021323955.1 Oscillatoriales cyanobacterium Centralia_MAG_596
CTGCCACTTCGTCTAACCCATCCAGCAGGATGAGCGCCCGACCGTTGTTGAGCCAGTGCTCAAAGAACCCCTTTGGCAACGGTTTGCAAGACATGGTGGTTTCGGCAAACTGCCGCGCATACTCAGGCAGGGTGACATCAGGAGTGCGTGCCCAATCGCGAATCCGAATCAAGATCGGCAGCGGCAGTGCGTCTACATCGGTCTGCAATCCTTCTGTATCGACTAACAATCCTTTTGTGTTGCCTGACAATGCGATTGTGTTGGGTCGCAATCCCTTTGTATCGCCCGACAATCCCTTTGCATCGGCTGGCAATCCTTCTGTAGAGGCATCACTTGCTGGTGCGATCGCTCCCTGCCTCTCTGCCCCCTGTTGCTCCGCCAACGTCACCGCAAAGAAACTCATCAACGTCGTTTTGCCCGAACCGGGTGCGCCCAACAGCACAATCTTCTTCTGATGCTGGTTAAGCAGTTGCTGTGCTGAAAATTTGCGTCCTGATCGCTCAAGCTGCGCTCTCAAGCGTTGCTCCTGCAAAAGCTCCCCCTGCCGCCCCTGCTCCCCTTGCTCCTCAAACAACGATCGCTCCAATGCCAGCCGCGATCGCTGTCCTCCATCCTCCTCCACATCCGGCATCACAAAGATCTGCGCCAGACGTTCGGCTCGTTCCACGTCCTGTCCCGGCACTGCGACGCCAGCGAACTTCACGTCATCAAACCAGTTGACAAGTTGCCTGCAATAATCGTCTCTCGCAGCAACCAGAGCGATTTCGCGTTGCTGCACAGCCTGCTGACGAGTTTCCCGCAATCGTTCAACTGCCTGCCGGATGCTGCGTGCAACATCGGTAAATGCTTCATCGAGATTGGCCCACGTTGTAATGGCCTTTGCACCTTTTGGGCAGGCTTGCAGTTTGCCAAACGGCGCGTGCTGCCAATCTACAGGGCGCAGAATCACCGGAATCACACAGGCTTCACCCGCCTCGTGGCGCGCCATTGCCTGTTCCATCTCGTTATCCCAGTGATGCTCCGACGCGAGAAAAGCCGCACTTACCAGCAGCAAAATGATATCGGCACGATTGAGGGCGGCTTCAATTGCCTGCATCCGTTCCGTTCCCGCCCCAATCTGGCGATCGCTCCAGGCCGTAATCACCTTTTGCTGCTTCAGCAGGCTCAGATGCTCCGCTAACTGATCTCGCAGTGCCTCATCCTTTGGTGCATACGAGAAAAACACTTCGATCGCGTTTTCGGTTGCTTCAGAGTTCATCACACCAAACACCGCTTAGCTCAATTTGCTCTGACCGTATTATGGCTCAGCGATTTGTCCCGATACTTGAGGATGTTGAGCCGCGCTCATTCTGCACGGGACGGCGCTACCGCAACCGATGGAAATACCACGGGACAGGCTTGGTGTGGCTACGGGTGAATGTTGGCGCGCTGGAGGGTTTCAAACAATCGCGCGATCGCGTCCAGGTTCTTATGGCCAGGGGCATGTTCGACACCACTGGACAGGTCGATACCGTGAGGAGTCACCTGGGCAAGAGCGGTCAAAATGCTGTCCGGAGTCAGCCCGCCCGCCAAAAACCACGGACGCTGGGGCCGAAACTGTTGTAACGACTGCCAGTTGAGCGATTTTCCCGTGCCTCCCGGCAGATTGGGGTCGTAGGCATCCAGCAAGAGCGTGTTGACCCACGGGGTATAGATGGCGGCCTGTTCGAGGGTTGCGGCTGATCGAACGCGCAGGGCCTTGATGATTTCGACACGGGGAAGCGCGTGGCGAAGCTGCTGGCAAAATTCGGGCGGTTCACTGCCATGAAGCTGCACACCATTGAGACAGCCGATCGCCACGGTCTGACAAATCTCCTCGACGCTGGCGTTCACAAACACACCGATGCGATCGACCCCAGGCGCAGCCGTCACCGGATCGATGGGCAACGCGGCAGTCACAGCGGCGATCTGAGCGGGCGACACATAGCGTGGAGAAGAAGGCGCACAAATGAAGCCGAGTGCCGTTGCGCCCAGATGAGCAATCTTCGACCCCTGCTCTGGTTGCGTGATGCCACAGATTTTGACGCGTAAAGCCATCTTTGTATCGAAAAATAACGATTTCGTTAATTCTTAAAACAAATTCATCCCTTTTCGGGGTTCTATTCTGAGAGATTTCTATAATCCTCTTTGTTTGTATAAGTTTATCAATAGTTAGGAGGCAGAAACTTGCTTTACTCTCCCCTATTAGCCGTCGCTCGCACAGTGGAGTGGTCGCCCAGCGTTGCTATTATCATCGTTGCTGCGAACTTGTTCGCGATCGCGATCGGTCGCTATGCGATTCAGCGCCGTGGCGTTGGCCCCTCGCTCCCCGTACAGGCACCTGCCCTCTTTGAAGGCTTTGGCATTCCAGAACTACTGGCAACGACCAGCTTTGGGCACATCCTGGGCGCAGGTATTGTCCTGGGGCTGAGCAACGCTGGCATTCTTTAAGGGGTTACGATTTATCAGACGCATCAAGTCGGAGACTATCCGTTCCTGCTTGATACCAAAGCTACAGGCCCAAGCCCAGAGACGTACTCGTTTTATGCCCCTGGGTTTGGGTTAGGACTGGAACTCGCTACATCAATGTCCAGGCCTGATTAACCGGGTGTCGCCTTAGCACTGAGTCTGGTGCAGGAGCACTTTATACGCTATTTTTTACAGGGCCGCCCTTTCACAATTTGGATGGGATCGCTATTCTGGTTGAATCCATGATCCGTCCCCGCCGCTTCAGGAGCCCCTCGTGCTATCAACCCGATTGTCTGAGCAAATGCAGTTTGTGATCGAAATTGATCAGCTCAAGCGGGTGCTGCGGCAGACCCTACTCACCGATGGCTCTCGACAGGAAAATAGCGCCGAGCACTCCTGGCATATTGCGCTTATGGCGATCGTGCTGGCGGAATACGCACCCGCTGGCGTTGATCTACTGCATGTGATTAAGCTGTTGCTGCTGCACGATCTGGTAGAAATCGATGCTGGCGACACCTTCTGCTACGACACGCAGGGCAACCAGAGCAAGGCCGATCGCGAGGCACAAGCGGCCGATCGACTGTTTGGACTGTTGCCACCCGATCAGGCCGTTGCCTTTCGTCAGCTCTGGGACGAATTTGAAGCTCAGCAAACACCCAGTGCCCGCTTTGCAGCGGCGCTCGATCGCCTCCAACCCCTACTGAACAATCAGCAAACCGGGGGACACACATGGAAACTCCACCAGGTCACGAGCGATCGCGTCTTGCAACGCATGGCCCCCATCCAGACTGGAGCCCCGGCGCTCTGGGACGTGGTGCAGCAAGTGATCCAGGACTGCATCGCTCGCGGTGATCTAAAAGAAGCCACCCCGAAAGAAAATTCTGGGGTCGTTAATCTGGATGCGTCCATATCCTAGAAACTGACCGTAAGGCTGCTCCCCAACCGGAAAGGCTGTCACACCATACAGGTAGACCCCACCCACGTCCGGGTTACGCGCACGCAGGCCAATCCGGATCGTGCTACCGGGTGCAACTGGCGGATCAAACACCACCGTGATGACCTGCGTTTTAGGGTCGCGGGTCACATCTCGCAGGGGGAGCCTAGACTCACCCCGATCGCGCGTTTGTAGCACCGCTTCGGTTTGATCCAGGTAAAATTGGGCGCGATCGGGGCCATCTTCAGGCGCAATGGCCACCTTCTGGAGCGCTTCACCCGCATTCTCAGGCAGCGTCAGCGTAAAGTAATAGGTTGACCCCCAAAAATACGCCGTTTTTTGCGTTGCGGTGGCCCCTTCAAACCGGGGCGGCTGCACAAAGTAGGTTTTGCCATCGGCAAGCTGAACGGCCTGAGCGGGCAGGACATTTGCCTGCAAACCACCCGCTAACGCGACCAGCATCGCCCCTAACAACAGTTGATTTTTCATACGTCCCTCACGCTCAATAATCAACGCATCGTCCTTAGCAACGGTCGCCAACGGTCTGTCAGATCATGCGTTTGACAGTGCACGATCCAATTTCTGCCCGTTAAACGACGAATCTGCTCCACTATCAAGAATCTGAATGCGGCCATATCCCAAAAACTGACCGGATGCTTGCGCGCCCGGAGGAAAGGCCGTCACGCCATACAGGTAAATGCCCCCGATATCGGGATTACGGGTTGCGTACAGCCCAATCGTCACAGTCTTACCCGGTGCCACCGCCGGATCAAACGTCACCGTAATCGCTTTTGTCGCTGGATCCTGAGTGACGCTTTGCAGTGGCAGTTTGGCTCCACCACGATCGCGGGTGCCCTCAAACGCTTCCGTTTGCCGAACATCAAACTGTACCGTATCAGGAGCGGCTTCTGGCGCTATCACCACTCGCTGTAAGCCTTCTCCCGCGTTTTCTGGCAATGTCAGCGTGAAGTAGTAGGTGGAGCCAAAAAAATAGGCTGTCTGTTGCGTGGCGGTTGCCCCATTCAGCCGCGGCGGTTGCACAAAGTGCGTCGTGCCATCGGAGAACTGCCCTGCCCTGGCCGGAAGGCCAATCAATATCGCCACGCCCAACGATAGTGCCAGCCCCGGCACCAAACGCATCCAATCGCGATTCACCGTTCCCATCCTGCGTTTAATCTGCACTCGATACCTTTGTTGTAGCAAGTTTAGGCCGGAGGGTAGACCGTAGATGGGAAGAAATTTGAGCGTCAAACGTCAGGGGGCTCAGTGCAGGCGATCGAGAAGCATCACTGCCACGGCTGTTAGGAGTACAGGGCAACAATCAACCGACCGCTCTGCTTCAGCACCCTGTCCGCCGCACAGTTGAATCGAAAGGTTGCCGCACCGATGTCGCGGTCTATTAGGCAATTCCCAACAGGCTGGCCAATAACGCTTTTTGGGCGTGCATACGATTTTCAGCCTGATCCCAAACGCGAGACTGAGGCCCCTCAATCACCGCGTCTGTAATCTCTTCACCACGGTGGGCCGGCAGGCAGTGCAGCACGATCGCCTCTTTGTCGGCGTGGCTCAGCAGCACTTCGCTCACCTGGTAGGGCTGAAAGATGGGAATACGGGTTTCCGCGAGCGCCTCCTGTCCCATGCTGGCCCAGACATCCGTGTAGACGACTTGAGCACCCGTGACAGCAGCAACTGGGTCAGCGGTCACCGTAACTTCGGTTTTGCCATTGGCGATCGCCTGCGCCTTCTGCACAACGGCTTCCAATGGACTGTATTCCGGTGGCGATGCGACACGCACATTAATTCCGGACATCGCACAGCCCAGAATGAGCGAGTGCGCCATATTGTTACCGTCTCCCATATAAGCCAGCGTGAGGCCAGAGAGAGACGCAAACGATTCCTGGATGGTCTGGAGGTCTGCCAATACCTGACAGGGATGTTCCAGATCGGTGAGTGCGTTAATGATGGGTATTTGGGCATAGCTAGCAAAGGCTTCCAGATCCCGCTGGTCAAACGTCCGGATAGCCAAAATGTCGAGGTAGCGATCCAGCACGCGCGCCGTATCTGAGATTGGTTCACCGCGCCCAACCTGCGTCACGCTGGGGTTAAGGTCTAAGACCTGCCCGCCCAACTGATACATCGCGGCAGAAAAGCTGACACGCGTACGGGTAGATGCCTTGTAGAACAGCAGTCCCAGGATCTTTTCGCATCTTGGCTTGGTCGTGCCCGCTTTCAACTGCGCGGCTAAATGCAAAAGTTCTTGCAGTTCATCTGTGGTCAGGTCTGCCAGACTTAGCAAATCGCGCCCTTGCAATGCCCCCATCGTGCTTCACTCTCCAAGTTTTCCTAAAAACCTATCAGATTTAGCGATCGATATCTGTTCATCGCACTGCCGGACCAAAGATTGTCTGGCTTTGGTGACCAAACAACTCCTGAAACGGTGGCGTTAATTCACCAAAGCAGTATTTGGTCGCCGCGACGAAATATCAACAAATGCCAACAAAGCTACAAATTTGTAACTTTAACTACAGAAAAAACTTTTATAATTGTGATGGAGCAAATGATTCCATTCAGTCCAGATTCAGGCAGTTAATATGACTAACGCACTACATCCTACCGAACAATCGGTTTTTACCAAGCACTACGACAGTATGATGGCTTCGCTCTCCCGCCGATTAGAAGTTGCCAGAGCTGATAATAATACTCAACTGGTTGCTTTGTTAGAGCAGGAAAAGCAGCAGGTTACCCGTGATACCGCACTCCTGGAGCCGGAAGCAGGCCCCCAGCGCTGGTGGAAAGCGCTTTCGCAACGCGTTGGACAGGCGTTACGGAGTCGCTCCGGATTGCAGGTGTCTGAGATTGTGGATGGGAGCGATCGCTGGTGGGTTGCCTTTGACCCACAGACAGGGCAGCTTGTTTACGCCGACTCCGAAGCCGAACTCCGGCTATGGATTGAAGAGAACTATCAGGGGAAATAGGCCATTGCGGTGACGCAGTCGGCTTGAGTTAGGTACTCAGGATAGATGCCGCGTAGCTGAAAAGCTGTGGATACTGTTCTTATGTTGAGCGCTTTTGGGTTGAGAGCACTCGTCAATCGTCCAGGCGACTAACGCCTGGATGCGGCGTCTCTCCAGACCATCTTTAGCAAAAGACTGATACCAATAAAATCATCGTTCATCCCTCTCGTTTTAACGCTCTTGTTGCCGTCGCGATGCGAAGAGCAGCACTAGCAACTAGAAAGTCTATTAATACCCGATATTTGAGCGGTTAGCGGCATTTTTAGTTTTCTGCCCAGGTCGAGCAAATTCCTCTAACACTCAGTCATTTGTCCGTTCAGGGAGGGACGGAAGTAGGGTTATCACCCGAAGGAACGCGCTTCATCCTTTCATCCGAATATATGGAGCGTTGGCATGAAAACGCAATGGCACATTTATCAAACTCTTGAGCAAATTCCCGATGCGGTATTGGAACCGCAGAGTATCCATTCGCCAATTGTGGCCTGGTTCGATCGCTGGTTGCGATCACGGCTTGACCATCGAGCTGACAAGCTGGATTACGAGTACCAGGTGGAATACCTGGAGCGGCGCTTAGCGCTTAATTATGCTCACCCTCCCACAAAGTTTCATCTCTGGCGTCATCTGTGGACTGTGCTCAATCAGCCGCTGCTGGTGGAACAACGCCAGTCGTCTCACGCAGAGCCAGAAATTCAACAAACGCTGGATGGATCCGGCCAGAAATGGTGGAAGGTTTATGACCCAATGACGGGCCAGACAGCGTATCTTGAATCGGAATCTGATGTCCGTATCTGGCTGGAAGACCGTCTATACCACTAAATGAGACGGGCGCTAAAATCGGTGTTGTTAGCGTTGTTAGCCGCCGCTTGACTATGAATGGTGGCCAGAATTTGAATGGTGGCCAGAATTTTGGTATGTTCCAGCATTTGGCGGCCGGCAACCTTTAAAGATTTGGCGGCTAGCAACCCTCCAAGATGCCGCTGTCATCATCCAACGGTCGGCAGCGACGAGTCAGAGCATTGCCCCAAATAGCCGCCGCTTGGTGCGGTTCAGAGTTATGGCCAAAGCTGTCAAGCCATCGCCGCGGGTCGAGGGCAGGTTACCCTTCGATAAAATCAATCATGTCGTGCATCGATCGCGGCTTGGTGACCACCAGTATCGTCGAGCCAACTTCCAGCACCGTGTTGCCGTTCGGAATTGTCAGGTCCATATGGGGGTGCGGCTGGTAGCCGATGATCAACGAACCCGATGGGAACCGGGGGTCTTGGGCGATCTCGGCGACACTTCGATCGACCACATTGCAGTTCTCACGAATTGTTAGCTTCAGAATTTCAATCTGCCCCTGCTCAAAGTGCATCATTGATTCGATCTGGGGGTATTCGATCGCGTTGGCCATGGTCGATACGGCCAGGTCGATCGCGTTCACCACGTGCGTTGCACCCGCAATCCGATAGGGTTCGGCAAAATCACGATGCCGCAGCCGCACCAGGATATGAGACACCCCGTAATGCTTGGCCAGCGTCACCATGGCTAGATTGAGCGCATCATTGCGGAGCACGGCTGCCAGAGCATCGGCTTTACGGATCCCGGCTTCGAGCAGGACTTCGGTGCTGACAGCACTACCCTCAAACGCCATGACGCCCAACCGTTCACGCGCATAGCGACAGGCGATCGGGTCAACGTCGATCATCGATACCGTGTGCCCTAAATCGATCAACCGCTGTGCCAGACCCAGTCCCACCATTCCCGCGCCGCCAATCAATACATACATCGCTGAAGCCTCCTTGCTGAAAAAACGAGTGTCGCTGTCTTTCAGAATGCTTGGATCGCAGACGGGTTAAGGTGCCATCATTTCTCTGCGCCGAAACATGGGATTGCCGTATCCTGACAAACCCTTACATTTACAGGGCGATTGAATTCGCGATCCTTACGTTGAAGACTACGTTGAAGACTGATAACGCTGCTTGCCGACAGATTCAGTACAACGATAACTTACAGCAGCAAACGATTGAGAATTGTATACTCACCGCCGTTACGTGCCACTCTACGGCGATCGCGGGTCTAATGTCCCTTCAAGCTGTCGCTGCAACGACCATTGGGCCTGGATCAAGACGCCTTGCGGATCATGGGTTGGAGCATGAACAGACGGGGTGGTGGCTGGGCCGCTGGAGCTGTCCGACCACAGAACCCAACGGCTTCCTGGCGGCAGCGTGTTCAGTCCAGCAGGGTTGCGCGTCAGCCAGATCAGGGGTGCGGTTGGCAACGGCTCGGCACGAACAGTCTCGCCCGCCTGGACAGAGGCCAGCGTCTCAAGCACGGTCTGGCTGCTCTGCACCAGGCCCGTTCCTGCTGTCCAGAGCTTGACGCTGTGGTTGCGGCGCACCGCGTAAACGTAAAGGGATGCCGCTGCAATCACCGCCTGCTCAAACGGATCGGTCACAGCATCGGCGATCGCCGGGTGGGGCCAGTCGATAGCGCTGTCCAGACAAATGACCACGTCCTGCCCACCGACAAAGGTTTCTAGCTCACGCACCCGCAGTTCACCATAGCGTGCACTGGTACGCCAATGAACCAGACGGGTTGAATCTCCCCAGCGGTATGGACGGAGCGATCGCGTGACGCCTTCGTTTGCTGACTGGTTACGGTGGTCGTGGCTAAATTGTAGACTGGCATCACGACCCATCTCATCAATCAGCGGGCACTGTGCCAGGGGCAGTACCGCTGGATACACCACCGCGATCGCAGGTGCCGTGTGGGACCGTCGGCACCAGAACAACCCCAACGGAGCAGCCGTTCTGGTCGTAACGGTATGCCATCGGTAGATTCCTCGCCGTGGCGCAGCATACTCCGAAATCCAGCGATAGGTGCTGCGGGGCGCAATCGTTTCAAGCGCAAACGTAGATGGCGATCGCCATCCAACGGGTAGCAAATCCTGCACTTGAATCAAGCTTTTGGGCTGATTGGTAATGTTCTCTAACTGCAATTCAACCGTCAACCATTCACCAGCGGTAACGGGTCGGATCGGGCTGCGCTGCACTCGGATACCGCGCAACATTCGGTCGGGTAAAATGGCGGCGATCGCTAATAGCGCAAAGCTGATCCCACTGATGACATAAAGCCAGCCTGACAATGTATTAGTTGCTGACAAAAAGAAAAACATAGAGAGGCCGCCGAGTAGCCAACCGCTGTAGGCAGGCGTAACCCACCGGCTCTCTAACCAATCCGCAATTCGGTTTGCACTATTCATTAAAATTGCTACGCTAGACACACTGAAATCTAGAGAAACTTAGAAACGTCAGAATTCATTTCAGGCGATCGAAGCGGTCATCCTGGCCCCTTAGCCCTCAGAATCCATGCAATCTCCCTATTGATACATTCGTTAACATTAGTTGGAGTTCACAAAAAATCAGCCTACTACAGGGTTACTCGGTACAATAATGGATATTTATCAGGAGTGTTAATACACTTAGGTGCATTCGTGTCACTATCAGCGGTATTCTTATTAGCCAACATTGCTGCTGATTCCTCGCTAGTTTACCCAGACTGCAATCGATTGAACGAAATCGCACCAACGTGATGGATTCGCATAACGAAAGACCTATCAGAGAAACGCCAATGTCCGGCTCACCAGTACCCCGTCCCCCAGATCAACCGCTGAATGTACCGCCCCCGCCCCCAATTCCAATGGCGGTGCAAGGACGCCCCAAAACAACCAGCACCATTGAGCAGATGGTTCGGGATGCCCATGCCAGGCAGGCATCGGATATTCACATCCGCATCGGCGAACTGCCCAGATTTCGCATTCGGGGGCAGATGGTGCAGCCACGGGATCAGCAAAAGGTGACCCCAGAGCTATTTGAGCAATACCTCGGAGAAATCTTATCGCCCAAGCAGCGGGAAGATTTCGAGCATCACAAAGAGCTGGATACGGCAATCTTTTATCCGGGCTTCTTGCGGTGTCGGGTCAACTGCTTTGAAACGTTGACGGGCGGCGCGATCGTGCTGCGATTAATCTCCCTGGAGGTGCCATCAATCGATGGTCTTGGTCTACCAGAAGTGCTCAAGCACCTGGTCAGTCAGCCTCAGGGCTTGATTTTGATTACCGGACCAACTGGATCTGGTAAATCAACGTCACTGGCGGCAATGCTGCGACACCTCAATGAAACAATGACACGGCACGTTGTAACGATCGAAGACCCAATTGAATACGTCCATCCCTCCCAGAAATGCCTGATCAGCCAGCGGGAAGTGGGACTACACACCCACGAGTTTCACCAGGCGTTGCGGGCGGTGCTGCGGGAAGACCCGGATGTGATCCTGATTGGGGAGATGCGCGATCGCATTACGGTGGATACTGCGCTGAAAGCCGCCCAGACCGGTCACCTGGTACTGGGAACACTCCACACCCGAAACGCCATTAACGCGCTTAACCGTTTGCTCAATATTTATAACCCCGATGAGCAACCGGCGATGCGGGTGCAGATTACCGAATCGTTGATTGCGATCGTGGCGCAGCAGCTCATCCCCACAACAGACGGGCGAAGGACGGCGGTTCACGAGATTCTGATCAACACGCCAGCCATGCAGGATTACCTGCTCAAGGGTCAGGAGTCGGATGCCTTCCACCTGATGGAAACCGATACCAACCAGGGCATGCAGGTGATGAACCAGGCACTTTGCGATCTGGTGCTGCTCGGCAAGATCAGCCCCGACGATGCCGTACGAGCCTCTCCCGATGCGGGTGACCTGCGCCGTCGCGTCCGCAACGAAGGGTACGACCCGGCGCGATCGTCCAACCGCGAATTTAATCACGCCTAAGTAAGAAATTGTAAAGGATGAAGTATAAAGGCTAAAAGATTGCTTTTATACTTCATCCTTTAGCCTTTATACTTTCCTACTTTTCTACTTTCTTCCTGCCATCTTCTTCGCTTTGTCAACCTTCCGCAAGCGGATCGATTGAGGCGTAATTTCGAGGAGTTCGTCAGAACCAATGTATTCCAACGCACGCTCAAGGCTCATATCAACCGGGGCTTGCAGCTGCACCAGTTCTTCGCCACCGGAGGCACGGTGGTTGGTGAGCTGCTTGCTCTTGCAGATGTTGAGTTCAAGATCCTGACTGCGGTTGTGCTCGCCCACAATCATGCCCTTGTAAACGCGAGTGCCAGGGGTGATAAAGAAAACGCCCCGGTCTTCGGCATTCTGCATTGCGTAGTAAGTAGCCGTGCCTTCCTCAAAGGAAATCAGCACGCCGTTGCGGCGCGTTTCGATCTCGCCGCTAATCGCGCGGTATTCGAGGAAGCTATGGTTCATGATGCCAGCACCGCGAGTCAGGCGCATAAAGTCGCCCCGGAAGCCAATCAGTCCGCGTGCAGGCACCACAAATTCCAACTGCGTCCGACCAGCAACGCCAACCTGCATATCCTGCATTTCGCCTTTGCGCTGACCCAGCCGCTCGATACAGCTACCAACGGCCTCTTCGGGTACGTCTAACACCAGCGTTTCAAACGGCTCACAGGGCTGTCCGTTCACCTCGCGGTAGATGACCTGTGGCTGCGACACCTGAAATTCGTAGCCTTCTCGACGCATCGTTTCAATCAAAATGCCCAGGTGGAGTTCACCCCGTCCAGACACCAGGAATTTATCGGGCGAATCGGTTTCTTCGACGCGCAAGGCAACGTTGGTTTCCAATTCGCGGAAGAGGCGATCGCGCACTTGCCGAGACGTGACCAGCTTGCCTTCCTGCCCCGCAAACGGTGAATCATTCACTTGGAACGTCATTTGCAAGGTTGGCTCGTCTACCTTAATCAACGGTAGCGCCTGGGGATCATTGGGATCGGTAATGGTTTCACCGATGTTGGCATTGGCAAAGCCTGCGACAGCTACCAGATTACCAGCAGACGCAGATTCGATGTCGATGCGCTTTAGCCCCTCAAAGCCCATCAGCTTGGTGACTTTGGTTTTGACGATCGCGCCACTTTCTGTGATCAGTGCGGCTTGCTGCCCTGCCCGAATGGTGCCGTTGTGAATTTTGCCAATGACAATCCGACCCAAATAATCGGAATAGTCGAGGGTCGTTACCTGGAGCTGCAAGGGCTTTTCGGGATCGCCGACTGGTGGTGGTACGTGACGCAAGAAGGCATCAAACAGCGGCTTCATATCCACTGACTCATCTTCCAGCTTTTCTTTGGCAAAGCCTGCCATCCCGGACGCGAACAAGTACGGGAACTCGCACTGATCGTCGTCAGCACCCAGTTCCAAAAACAGATCCAGTACTTTATCAACCGCCGTGTGGGGGTTGGCGCGTTCGCGATCGATTTTGTTCACCAGCACGATCGGGCGTAGACCCTTCTCCAGTGCTTTTTTCAGCACAAAGCGTGTTTGGGGCATCGGGCCTTCGTTGGCATCCACAATCAGCAGACAGCCATCGACCATGCCGAGTACCCGCTCAACTTCGCCACCAAAGTCAGCGTGTCCGGGGGTATCCACAATGTTGATCAGCGTATCTTTGTAGCGTACGGCTGTATTTTTCGACAGGATTGTAATACCACGCTCTCGCTCCAGGTCATTTGAGTCCATCACGCAGTCTGGAACCTCTTCTCCTTCACGGAAGGTACCTGCCTGCTTTAACAGAGCATCTACAAGGGTAGTTTTGCCGTGGTCAACGTGAGCAATAATCGCAACGTTGCGAATAGGAAGAGTCATAACAGATTCCAGTGAGATTGGATGGGGAAAGGGAGGGGACGGAGTTAACGAACGAGCCGTGAAAACCGGGTCAAGCAGTCACAACTATATACAAGGCAACGGCAGCGCTAACGGCTCAGGACATCAATTGCGATTCTTCAGAAAGTCTTCCCAAAAAGCTGCAGACAATTCTGGTAAAGAAGCCTTAACAATTCTATCTTAGCTGGTGGCAAGACAATGCAGGTTAAGTAATTGCGTTTAGAGGGATGCGTTTAGAGAGATTCAGGATCAATGCCCTGCGATCGCAAATATTCAGCCAGGCGCTCGGCTCGCTGGCGTTCCTGTTCTGCTCGCTGGCGTTCCTGTTCTGCTCGCTGGCGTTCCTGTTCTGCTCGCTGGCGTTCGTGTTCTGCTCGCTGGCGTTCCTGCTCGACTTGTTCCATAGCCCAGGGTAATTGATTACCAGCCTCATCCCACCAGCGCAGCCAGTACCCGGTGCGTTCTTCTTTCGTGCCTTGCCAGGTGCCCAGAAACAGGCCCATGTCAGGCAACCAGACTCGATGATCGGGGGTTAGGGGCTGCAGTTCGTAGCGTCCTGCCGTTAGCTGGTAAACCTCTAGCACCCCGGCAACCGGTTCAAAAATCACGTACACCGGAATCTTCAGAACCTGCTCGTAAAAGAACCACTTCCCCGGTGGGAAGGTCGGTTTGACTGAGTATTCGCCGCCGTCTTTGTGAGACAAAAACTCCATGACCACGCCGGGCGTTGCACCTTCTAAAGTAGGCGTGTAGCTCCTACGGTCTACGGTTGTTTCGGCAGGCTCTACAGAAGGGATATAGACCCAATCTGGCGCTTTGATTACCAACTCGCCGTTGACCGTGGCACACAAGCCAAAATTAGACGCAATCAACATTTGGGGCTGAATAAACCCGACCAGTTCAAGACTTTCGCGGAGCGCCCCCGCCAGTAGGGGTTGACCTGTATTTTCCACGGGTTCATCGTCCAAAGGCACATCGTCAGGTAAGCGTTCCCACGTGATGACGAGGGGAACGGCCTGTCCAACAGACGCTTGTGAAACTGACGAACCTGGCGTCGTGACCATTGTTTGACTCAGCGCAACTGGAGCACTCTCATTCTAATCATTCTGCCTGTGCTTGAAGCGCCTTCACTTTAGCGAGCGCTTTTTGCTGAAAAGAACGGTTGAGCTGTTGCTGAAAGAGACTGGCCGCTTGCTGCAAATCAGCGATCGCCCCTTTCTGGTCGCCTAAATCAGCCCGAATCAGCCCGCGATCGTAACGGACGTAGGCATTGTTTGGCTTTAGTAAAATGACCTGGGTGTAGTCAGCGATCGCGTCACGCGGTCGGCCCACATTGGCGTAGGTTGTCCCCCGGTTGTAGTAAGCCGCCGCATAATCGCGCTTGAGCTGAATCGCCTTGGTAAAATCGGCAATTGCACCCTCCAGATCGTTCATTTTGGTTTTCGCAACGCCTTGCTTCAGAAAGTCCGCCGCATTCCGTGGCTCGATCGACTCGATCGAAGAGACAGTTGTGGCTTGACTTAGCAGCAACGGGCGATCGGGCAGTTGCCTGAGCGGGGGTGGCATCATCGCCCCGATGGGCGTAACCGGTGGCACCAACAGCGTCAGGGCAAATGTCGCTGCGCTGGTAGATTGTTGAATCCGAGCGTATATCGGCAGTCGTCTACTGTTCATTTTCATTACACTCCTGGCGCAGGTGGACACGGTCGCTTAGGGCTAAAAAGGGGATTTCCCAGTGTGGCAGCGGCTGGAATGATGCTTAAGAATGAGGCTGGGAAACGGTTTCTCTGATTACCATAGCAAGCAGCCAAGCCATCCCCAATAGTGACGTTGCGGTGACGATCGCGTCCTTGGGGTGAGGCAACATGTGGCTGAATTATGGTAAGCGTGAAATGACTCAGGCAAATTTGGGAGTAGGTGGGGCATGACGTTACTACTGGCTGGCGATATTGGTGGCACCAAAACAGTTCTGCGCTTAGTAGACGCTGAGACAAGCAGTAAAGTACCTAATACATCATTTAAAACACTGTACGAGCATCGGTACGTCAGTGCGAATTACATTGATCTAGTGCCGATCGTCCAGCAGTTTTTAACAGAAGCTGAGCAAAAGGTGGGTCGTGCGGCAGCGCCCCAAAACGCCTGTTTTGCGATCGCGGGGCCTGTGGTCAATAACGCCTCTAAGCTGACGAATCTCTCCTGGTCGCTGAGCGCAACGCGGCTGAGCCAAGCACTAAACATCCCGCAAGTGTCGCTCATTAATGATTTTGTAGCCGTTGGCTATGGCGTTTTGGGCCTCCAGCCCGACGATTTGCTGACGTTACAAACAGGAAAACTGCAGGCTCAAGCCCCAATCGGTGTTTTAGGAGCAGGAACCGGGCTGGGACAATGCTTTCTCATTCATCAAGAGGGTGACCATAAAGTTTACCCGTCAGAAGGGGGGCACACTGACTTTGCACCGCGATCGGAGATTGAGTTTCAGCTTTCGCGGTATCTGCTGGAGAAACATAATCTTCAGCGCATCTCGGTTGAGCGGGTTGTGTCGGGGCAGGGAATTGTTGCGATCTATCAATTTTTGCGCGATCGCCAGTATGCCGCTGAATCGCCTGATATTGGTGAGGCTGTCCGTACCTGGGAGCGCGAGATCGGGCGCGAAAAGAGCGGTGATCCCGCTGCCACGATCGCCCAGGCCGCGCTAGAGAAGCGCGATCGCCTGTCGGAGCAAACCATGCACATATTCATAGACGCTTACGGTGCAGAAGCTGGCAATCTGGCGCTCAAACTGCTGCCCTACGGTGGGCTATATATTGCTGGTGGCATTGCCCCCAAGATTTTGCCGCTGATCCAGGAGAGCAGCTTCCTCAGCTCTCTGATCGATAAAGGACGGATGTTGCCCCTGCTGGAAGCGGTACCCGTTCACATTGTCCTCAATCCTCAGGTCGGACTCATTGGCGCAGCGCTTTATGCCTCAAAGCTATAGGCGCTGACGCAAGCAAGACCGCAACGCGTAAAATCCACCACAGGTTCAATTCCGGCAGCCGATCTGTTGCCTAAAGTTTGGGAGAACTCTCTCACAAAACCTCTGTGGATACTTACATTCTTGACCTGTTGGTCATTGGCTTGCTATTACTGCTAGTCACTTTGGGGTCAGGATGGATTTCCCGTCTACCACTGTCCTATGCGCTGATCTATCTAGTCGTTGGCATTGTACTCAGTCCTTACGGCTTCAATTTGGTGCAGTTGCGCCCCGACGCCAATTTTCTCAAACGGCTGACTGAGTTTGTAGTGCTGATTTCGCTGTTTGGCTGTGGGCTGAAAATGAATCGCCCGCTCAAAGCCTGGGCCTGGGATTCGCCGATGCGGTTAATTGGCATCCTTATGCCAATCTCCATCTTCGCGATCGCTGCCGTCGCGCACTGGGTGTTGCACTTAGACTGGGGAGCCGCCATTCTGCTGGGCGGCATTCTGGCACCGACCGATCCAGTCCTGGCGTCAGAGGTACAGCTACACAACCCTGGCGATCGCGATGAACTGCGTTTTGGGCTGACAGCCGAAGGTGGCTTGAACGATGCCCTGGCATTTCCATTCGTTTACCTGGGACTGCGCTGGCTGAATGACGATCGCTGGCAACACTGGCTGGGGTGGTGGATCGCGATAGACGTGATCTGGTCGATCGCGGCAGGCGTTTTTATGGGCATTGCTGTGGCTCGAACCGTCCAGTGGGTCGATCGTCGCCTCCAACGGCGGCGGCAAGCCGATGAACTCCTCGAAGACTTTGTGGCACTCGCAACCATCTTGATTACCTACGCACTGACTGAACTCGTGCATGGTTACGGCTTCGCGGCTGTATTTGTTGCGGGCTTTGTCATGCAGCACCGAATTCCCAACCAGGAAAAATCACTGTCGCAACTCCGCTTCATTGAACGGTTCGAGAAACTGATTGAAATTGGGGCGATTTTGCTGTTGGGGTCGCTGCTGCGGGTCGAGCCAATGCTGCGATTTGCCGCGCCAGCGCTGTTGGTGGCCGGATTGCTGATTGGAGTGATTCGTCCATTGGGATGCTGGTTCAGCATGATCGGTCTGCCCATTCCGCCAGCAACGCGCTGGTTGTTTGGCTGGTTTGGCATTCGTGGGGTTGGTTCGCTTTACTATCTCACCTACGCCTTTGGACACGGACTCAACGGTGATCAGGGCGAACTCATTGCGTGGATTACATTTATCACGGTTGTGATTTCAGTGGTTTTGCATGGGGTCAGCACGACACCGTTAATGCGGTGGTATGGCCGGAATATTGAGAGTGACCCATCCCATCCCACATCGTCGTTTGAGCAGTAGCGAACCATTACGCCCATAAAATCACTACAGAGACGGTCAGCCATCGTTACGGTTTCAGACGCTACCGCCATCCATCGTGGAACCGTGACAAGCCAGACAGCTTTTCCAGACTGAATGGCACCGCCGCCGACTGGGTTCTCAGCGTTTTGACGGTAACGATATTTTGGAGCCAGATAGCGGCTGGCTCCGATATGTTGATCAGGATGCGGTGCTGCGGTTGGCCGCCTGACGCCGACGCCAGACACTCAGACCCAGGCCAATCAGCCCCGGCAGTAGCGCTGGTGTCGGCACCTTTGCGGGGGGTGGAGCAGGCGAGGGCGGTGGCGGCGGTGAAGGAAGCGTATTCCCTTCTACGGCAAACGATAGATCGATCGTCGGACCCTTCGAGGCTGCAATCTGGAACCACGGTTCGTTGGAGTTGGATCGACCGAAACTATTTCCAGGCTCGGCGCTAGAGGCCCAGAACCAACTATAGTCAGATTGCGCTGTTGTGTCATTCACCACCGACAACAGGTAGTTGCCAGCATTGAGGGCAAAGGGCTGCGACGGTGTGAACGCATAGTTAAACAGGGTGAATCCTGGGAACACAGTGCTTGTCCGACTGGCACTGATATTGCTAAACGTGTTCAGTGGGCTGCTTTGCGGCACACCGTTGAGAATTTTAAACACCCGAACCGAAAAATTATCGGCAGCAGGCGTGTTGAAAAAGTGATCGTCGCTGGTGACGTACGCCCCAGTCCAGGTGATCTGGGTGATGTTAGACGCATCCGACAGAGAAAAGTTGTCCCCGGCTTCTACGGGGAGGTCAAAGTCGCTTTTGACAACAAAATTTTTGTCTGGAGCACCGTTGTTGAACAGAACGGCAGCCTGAGCAGAGGTTGTAATGCCAAGAGAGAGAAATGCTATACCGATCGCGCCAAGCGTGGATTTCCGAGGGGTATGCAATGGGATCATAAAACTCATTACTCCAACAGAGAGGTTTTGCTGGTAGAGCCCCTTTGGAAGTACGAGTAGTTCAGACCAGGCTGCTTTCAAGCGATCGGGCTGAGGTGGATGTTAATTCGACCAATCGAAGAATTTGTATCACTAATTACCCACCCTCATCTAAGTCTACTGAATGCTCATCGAACTCACAGGACTCCTTACAAAAACAATACAAACCGTTCGGCTGCAAAACCCAAGACACATTTTCTCTCTTGCACAGCGTCCAAGCAGCCGTCCGGAGAATTAAGGGTTTGCCTGGTACGTGTACTGGATCTGACACGGGTAAATGGTTGCCCTGGCCAGACTGCTGGGGGCATCGTTAATCGGTCAAGCACCAGAACGGGGTCAGCACGCGGCATCGCCCCGGTCACTCATGTTGCAACAACGGCCAACGTACCCGTGCTGATGGTCGATCGCGCAGCAGGCCTGCACCCACTTCGACGCTTCGCCCAGATGCTTTTGGCGCAGGATCGCTAAAACTGCCGTGACCAATCCTGCCAGCGCTCGACAACCACCTTCGTCTGGGTAAAGAATTCAACGGCCTGATGTCCCTGCCCGTGTAGATCCCCAAAGAAACTGTCTTTCCATCCACTAAAGGGGAAGAATGCCATGGGTGCAGCGACGCCAATATTGATGCCAATGTTCCCCGCTTCCGCTTCATAGCGAAACTTGCGGGCGGCGGCACCACTGCTGGTAAACAGACATGCCATATTGCCGTATTGACCGCTATTGATGAGCGCGATCGCCTCGTCGATCGTCTCTAGATGCATCAGACTGAGCACCGGCCCAAAGATCTCGGTACGGGCAATTTCGCTAGCCGGATCGACGTTTTGAAGGATCGTGGGTCGTACAAAGTAACCCTGCTCGTAGCTGGGAATTTTGGACTGCCGCCCATCTACCAGCACCGTAGCACCCTCATCGGCCCCTTTTTGAATGAGTCCCTCAATCCGAGACTGGCTTTGGGCTGTAATGACGGGCCCCATTTGAACGCCATCATCCAGGCCATAGCCCACCACCCGCGATCGCGCAACGTCGGCGATCGCGTCGGTAAACGTGTGCCGTGCCTCTCCCACCGTGAGGGCGATCGAGGCCGCCAGACAGCGCTGTCCGGCACAGCCAAAGGCACTGTCTGCCATGATGCGTGTCGTCATGGCAATATCGGCATCAGGCAGCACAATTACTGGATTTTTGGCACCGCCCTGACACTGCGCGCGTTTGCCGTTCGCTGCCGCCCGACTATACACATACCTGGCAACGGGTGTCGATCCGACAAAACTGACGGCACGAATCAGCGGATGATCCAACATCGCATCGACGACGGTTTTATTGCCATTGACCAGGTTAACGACCCCAGCGGGTAAGCCCGTCTGGGCCAGGAGGTGCATTACCGTCTGCATGGTCAGGGGAACACGCTCGGAGGGCTTAATGATAGTGGTGTTGCCGCAGGCGATCGCGTAGGGCATAAACCAGAAGGGAATCATGCCCGGAAAGTTGAAGGGCGCAATGATGGCCGTGACGCCGAGGGGCTGACGGATCATGATCTCGTCGATCCCTCTGGCGATGTCTTCGGAGTTGTAGCCCTGCATCATCAAGGGAATGCCACAGGCCACCTCGACATTCTCGATCGCCCGTCGCATTTCGCCCTTTGATTCCGCCAGTGTCTTGCCGCACTCTTGCGTAATGGTGCGTGCCAGGTCATCAAGATGCTCTTCCAATAAGGCTTTGAGCTTGAAGAGGTACTGGATGCGATCGGTTGCAGGGGTGCGTCGCCAGATTGCAAAAGTGGCAGCGGCAGCCTGTGCAGCCTGATCCAGTTCCGCCGCGGACGACAGCGGTACAGAGGCCAACACCGCCGTCGTTGCCGGATTGATGACATTCAAGTGTTCCGTTGCGCTGGAAGCAACCCACTCACCATTGATGTAATTTCTCAACACTGCACCCATAGCCGTCCAGTTCATCTACTTATTTGGTTCAGAAGTCTTTAGGAGAATTTCGAGACGGAATCTACCGTCTGGTAGGGTCA